>CAZLYX010000005.1:0-34574 GCA_964563885.1 uncultured Neisseria sp.
ACACAAATGGTTATTTAGCCAGCTACTACTAAAGGGTTATATCGGCTAACGAGTGAATATGGTATAGCAAGGTAATAGCCATTTTTACACGGTTGTCAAAAGCGATGCATAAAAATAACGAAACAACCATAGCGGCTGTTTCGTTATTAAATTGGCAAGCGCATCAGTTTTGATTTAAGGCAATGCTTCTGGATTGGCGAGCCAAACAGCTTCGTGTCCTTCGCTATAAAACTCTTGTTTCCAGATGGGGACTTCCGCTTTTAAAGTATCGATGATAAAACGGCATGCCGCAAAAGCTGCATCTCGGTGGCCAGCACTGACACCTACCCATACAGCCATTTCACCCACTTCAAGGCGACCATAACGGTGTGTGCATACAGCATTTTCAATATCAAATTGAGCTTTGGCTTTTGCGATAACTTCTTGGCCTTGAGTTAAAGCCAATTCTGGATAAGTGCTATAAATTAAATATTCAACACGGTTACCATCATTTTGACGGCGTACCCAACCTTCAAAGCAGGTAAACGCGCCACATTGTTCATTGTCTAATAATGTTTGGCGTAATGCTGCTGCATCTATGGGAGATTCGGTTAAATTAAACATATCAACCTCCAGAAATAGGAGGAATAAATGCTACGGTATCTCCTTCAACCAAGGCTTGATTCCACGCGCAAAAATTGTGGTTTACCGCAGCGCGCAACTGATTTTGTGCGAGTGTGAGTTGATGCTGTTGTGCCAAGCTGGCATAAAGATCAGCAATAGTAACGGCTGTGGGCAGGCTTAGCGATTCTTCATTTAGGCCGCGTTGTTCACGCAAAGCTGCAAAATAAAGTACTGTTACGCCAATGGTTGGGCTAGCGATTGAAGACATGCTTTCCTCCAGATTTATGTAATAAATGAATATGTTCTATACGAATATCGTGGCTTAGTGCTTTGGTCATATCGTAGACGGTTAAAGCGGCGACTGAAACGGCGGTTAATGCTTCCATTTCTACACCAGTTTTGTGGTAAACGGCAACTTCAGCGCGAATCACTAAACTACAATCGACATCCTGATATTGTAAATGTAAGTGACAGCGTTCTAGCATCATTGGATGGCACAGCGGAATCAAGGTGGCAGTATTTTTAGCTGCCATAATGCCCGCTAAACGCGCTACTTCGGTGATGGTGCCTTTTGCAGATTGGCCGTGGCTAGCTTGAATTTTGGCATAAACATCAGCAGGGAAAACGACTCTTCCTTCTGCTACTGCCACGCGGGTAGTGATTTCCTTTGTGCCCACATCCACCATGTGGCTACTGCCTTGTTCATCTAAATGGCTTAATGTCATAACGACCTCAATGTAGTTATTGCCCGTTCAAATGCATCAGGCGTATTGAAATTAGATAAAGCTGACCAGTGTGATGGCATAGAAATGCAGTGATGAGGGATGTGTTCCAGCCAGTGCATTACTCTGCGACCACCACCAGCTAAATAGCGTTCTAAAGGTGTGGCCAGCTTGCTAGACCAGTATGCCAATAAAGGGTGCAGTTGTATTTCATCACCTAATGCGACAACACCTTCTCTCCAAGCTGATTGTGATTGGCCTAGTGCAAGCCTAGCAATGACATTTTCAGGCAGCAATAAGGTATCGCAGGCCAATACATATACACCAGCAAAGCCCTGAGTTTGAGCCTGTTTTAGAGCTGGCAAAATAGCCGGCAACGGGCCTTGTTTATTGGGCAGTGCATCAAGTAAATATTCTACACCATTTGGAGTTTGATAATGTGCTCCAGCAGCAGCCAGCCATACTGGTCGATGTGGTAAGGCATTGTTGGTCATGCGCTCAATTAGCGTTTGGCCGTCATAAGTAAGCAATGGCTTGGCAGAGCCCATGCGCCTGCTTTGACCGCCGCACAGTAAGAGTAATGGCGGCTGGTTATCATAGGGTTTATCAGCATGAGAAGGCGGTTTGATCATGGGTTTAGGTTGCAGACCAAGTATTGAACACCCGTGTAAAGCCAAAAGGATCTAATCTAGGGTCTAATTGCGGTGCAATGACTTTTTCCCAAGCGGTGCGACAAGCACCAGTAGAACCAGGCAAGCAGAAAACCAATGTTTGATTGGCAATGCCAGCCAATGCACGTGATTGCAAACTGGCCATGCCTATTTCTTCATAAGACACGTAGCGAAACAATTCACCAAAACCTGGAATCTCTTTATCAAATAGCACCTGAACTGCATCGGGAGTGACATCACGCGGAAACATGCCTGTGCCACCCGTCACCAGCACCACATCAATGCTTGGCTCAGCTATGGCCACTGCTACACGAGCGCGAATGCTATAGAGTTCATCACGGCACAAATCGCGTGATATTAAATTATGCTCACCTTGCTTTACCGCTTGGCATAAATAATCACCACTACCATCTTCTTGATAGCTGCGTGTATCAGTAATGGTGAGCACATGAATATTCAAAGCTCGAAAGGGCACCGTTGGTTTGGACATGTTGTTAACCTCCAATCATGGACAGATCACGAATCAGCCCAACTTTTTTATCATGCAAAAAATGATGTTCTGGTTTCTCTAGCATCAGCTCATGCAAATGCTGTTGTAAGCCGACTACATCTTCACGTTGTAAATAAGGACGTAAATCATAAGCAACGCCACCAAACAGACATAAGTGCATCTTACCTTGGGCGGTAACCCGAAGGCGGTTACAGCTACAACAAAAATCTTTACTGTAGGGTGCGATAAAACCAATGCCGCCCGCAAAATCACGGTGATAATATTCACGAGCGGGGCCCGCATGAGGTTGTGTTGGCCGTAATTGCCAACCTTGTTCTTGTAATTGAGTTTCTATACTGGCGGCAGATAAATGTTGTTGGTTAAAGAAGCCAAGATTATCGCGCGTTTGCATTAGTTCGATGAAACGTAATGTAACTGGGCGTTCGCGCACAAATTTCAAGGCATCGGGCAATGTGCGTTCAGCATAGCGACGCAGTAGCAATGTATTGACTTTTACTGGGTAAAAACCATCGTTTAAGATTTGGTCTAATGCATGCAGAATATTACTACACTCTCGCTTTCCAGTGATTTCAAAAAAAATATCAGGATCAAAGCTGTCTATACTGATGTTGAGTTTATCCAAACCAGCAGCTCGATAAGAGGGGAATAATTTAGCCAACTTAAACGCATTGGTGGTGAGTGCTACATGTTCAATTTCGGGCTGTGCTTTGCAAATAGCAATGATATCGGCTAAATCGCGCCTTAAAGTGGGTTCTCCGCCTGTAAGGCGAATTTTACGGGTGCCACTTTTGGAAAATGCACTTACCAACGTGTTGATTTCTGGCAAAGACAATTCGTCTGGCTTGGCTTTGCCTTGGTAGCCGTTGGGCAGGCAGTAGTTGCAACGGTAGTTGCATAAATCGGTTATTGATAAGCGTAGATAAGTGAGTCTACGGTTAAAGGGGTCGGTGAGCGGGTTCATAAGAAGGCATCCTTAAAGGGCTGCACAGTAACCGTGGCGCCTGCTGATAGCGAGCCAGTTTCTGAAGCCAGAATGAGATAGGCATTAGCACGACTAACGCCCCAGATTCGATGTGAGTCTTGTGCTCCGGCCGGTTTCGCCAGCCAGCTTCCATCTGCCTGTTGACAAATTATTGCGCGTTGCATGTCCATGCGACCAGATGATTTTTTTACGGGTTCAGATAAAGTGGCCTGGAATTGTAAAGGTTGAGGCACATTTTGTGCACCACACAATAGCCATAGGGCTGATTTTAAAAATACATCAAAACCAACGAAGCCTGAAACAGGGTTGCCAGGTAAACCAAAATACCAAGTTTTGAACATGCAGCCAAACACAAAAGGTTTACCGGGTTTAAGAGCCACTTTGTAATGAAGAATGGCACCCAAGCGGACAACTGCTTCGCGCATAAAGTCGTAATCACCCACAGAAACACCACCAGAAGTAATCACGACATCAGCCATTTTTGCGGCCTGAACCAACGTAGACATCACGCCTTCTAAGTCATCTTTGGCGCGCCCAAGATCAATAATCTCCACTGGCAAACCTTGTAAACGCGCCATTAATGCGTGACGATTACTGTCGTAGATTTGATCTGGACAGCTGATAACTGTACCCGGCTCGTTTAATTCGTTGCCTGTAGAAAGAATGGCGACCTTAATTTTTCGGTATACCGTAACTTTATCTAAACCTAAAGCTGCCATCAGCATCACATCACTGGCACGTAAAATACGACCTGTCGTGAGCACAGTGTCGCCACATGCTACTTCTTCGCCAGCGAATCTAATATTAGCTCCGCTGGCTACGTCTTGGGTTAGGGTGATGGATTTTTGTGCAGCCACAGTGTTTTCTTGCACGACCACAGTTTTGCAGTCAGAAGGGACTACTGCGCCCGTCATAATTCGTACACAGCTGTTTTCAGATACAACACCTTTAAATGCTAAGCCGGCTACCGATTCTCCAATAATTTCCCACTCGCTGTCTGTAAATGCCTCAGCTGGTAGGGCATAACCATCCATGGCGGAAATGTCAGCACAGGGGATGTTGATGGTTGAAACGACATTTACCGCCAATACTCGACCAACAACATCGGCCACAGCAAGTGTTTCAGTTTCAGGTAGCCTTTGCGCCTTATTGATTTTAGTTTCTATTAAGGATTGTAATTCGGCAACAGAAGTGAGAGCCATGATGATTCCTTTGAATGTGTGCGCATAAGGCTAGTAATGATGAATATCATAAAGGGCTGGCTGATATAAAAGAATGCCCATAAAGCATGAATGAATGCCGCAAAGGCATAAACAAACATATCCAAAATAGTTAGTTGACCTAGTTATTTTAGGTAGGTTTGTAAAAGAAAAAAGCTGCCTGAATGTGCAGGCAGCTGATAACAAGTTGACAAGCTTAGCACTTGGATTCGGCATTTTTACGTGCGTAATACCACCAGTTTAGGCCAGCACAAATAGCATAAAATAGAATAAAAGCCATTAAAGCGGCATTAACACTGCCAGTGAGGCTAATCGATGTACCGTAACTCTTGGGGATAAAAAAGCCACCATAAGCCGCAAAAGCAGCAGTAAAACCAATCACTGCAGCGCCTTCTTTTGTTGCATTTAAACGTGCATCATTTTCGCTCACTAAACCTTGTTGAGCAAATTTCTGGTGCATATTAAGAAAAATTACGGGTATTTGCATAAAAGTAGAGCCATTGCCAATGCCAGTTAAGACAAACAATACTAAGAAACAGGCAAAGAAACCCCAGAAATTGCCACCTACACCATCTACTGGTAAGAATGTAATGACACCTACTACCGCCACCATCATGCTTAAAAACACTATTTGAGTGATTTTGGCGCCGCCTACTTTATCTGCTAGCCAACCACCAAAAGGGCGTGCCAAGGCACCAACTAAAGGGCCAAGATAGGCATACTTAACTGGATCGATGCCTGAGAATTGGCTTTTAGTCAACAAAGGAAAGCCGGCAGCAAAGCCAATAAATGAGCCAAAAGTGCCCAAGTACAAAATACACATAATCCAGTTGTGTTTACGACTAAAAATAACGGCTTGTTCAGAAAAACTGGCTTTGGCACAAGCTAAGTCATTTTTACCAAACCACGCGGCAAGAGTAGAAATTATGATAAAAGGCACCCAAATAAAGCCAGCATTTTGTAGCCATACTTGCTTACTAACATCGCCTTTAACCCATGTTTGTGATTCGCCACCAAATACACCAAACACACCAACAGTGATGATCAGAGGCACTACAAACTGCACTACCGACACGCCTAAATTACCTAAGCCAGCATTTAAGCCTAATGCGAGCCCTTTTTTTGACTTGGGATAGAAAAAGCTAATGTTGCACATGCTGGAGCTAAAGTTGCCACCACCAAAACCACATAACAACGCCAAAATCATCATAGTGATGTAGCTGGTGTTGGTATCTTGCACAGCAAAGCCTAAGCCAATGGCTGGTAACAGTAAGCTGGCGGTAGAAATAGCTGTCCATCTGCGTCCACCAAATATAGGCACCATGAATGAATAAAAAATACGCAATGTGGCGCCAGAAAGAGCAGGCAGTGCTGCCAACCAGAAAAGTTGGTTGGGCGTATATTGAAAGCCAATATTGGGTAAGTTAACCACCGCCACACTCCAGACTTGCCAGATGGCAAAAGCCAGAAGGAGAGCAGGGATGGAGATCCATAAATTGCGGTTGGCTATTTTTTTGCCGGTTTTGTTCCAGAAGTCTTCGTCTTCCGGTTCCCAGTGATGAATTACTGACATGGTTTTACTCCTACGGCAGCGAGGCTACCTGAAAAAAACATTATTGCGACCTTAGTGTTACTTTAAGGAACCATATAAACTTTAAGTTTTGCTGCGATTGGCTTTGAATGAAAAGTGCATCCAGATTAGTGATACACACACGGTGCCATACAGCAACATAAATGATGTTGAGCGCACACCAGTTGCGTCTTCCAGTATGCCAAACGCGATGGGCAGAAAGAAACCACCTAAGCCACCGGCCAAACCAACAATGCCAGATACAGCACCAATATTGGTAGGATAGTCATTGGCCACAAATTTAAACACAGAGGCTTTACCAACTGCCATGGCCACACCAACCGTGAACATCAAAATGGTAAACGTCACCACATTCAAACCAATATTTATGCCTAATGGGCCATTTTTGGTTTGTAATATCATTTCGGTTTGTGGATAAGACAAGATAAAAAAGCATACCCAGCAAACCCACATCACTGCCCAAGTAACCTTATAAGCACCAAATCTATCTGATAAATAGCCACCTAAAGCACGCAACACACCGCCAGGCAAAGAAAAGCAGGCAGCTAAAAAAGCAGCAGTTTGCAAAGTTAATCCATACTCACCGACATAATATTTGGTCATCCACAACGCTAAAGCGACATAGCCACCAAACACCACTGAGTAATATTGGCTATAGCGCAGCACACCAGGATCTTTTAATAAAGCCAACTGCTCTTTGAACGTTACTGAAGTGGAGACTTTGTGTGCCGGATTGCTATAGCTCATGAACCAAAATAAGATGGCCGTACCCAACATGATTGCCGCATAAACAGTAGGCACTAAATGCCAAGTGCCATAGGCTATGAGGGCGGGTGCCACAAATTTATTGACAGCACTACCAGCATTACCTGCACCAAATACGCCCATGGCCATACCTTGTTTTTCTTTAGGAAACCAACGTGCTACATAGGGTGTGCCTACCGAAAACGAACCGCCAGCCAAGCCCATTACTAAGCCGATTGCCAAGAAGTGCCAGAATGTGCTGGCATAAGTCATTAAATAAATAGCCGGAACACTAGAAATCATTAATAAAAACAATACAATACGACCACCATATTTATCGGTCCAAATCCCCAGTGGCACACGAACTAATGCACCTGAGAGCACTGGCGTTGCTGCTAAAATACCAAATTGAGTTTCAGATAGCCCCAGTTGTTCTTTCACTGGAATGCCCACTACCGCCAGCATCATCCAAATCATGAAACAAACGGTAAAAGACAAAGTACTGGCAAATAAAACGGAGTAACGTTTATAGGATTCCGAAGCCATGTTGCTTCTTCCTTTCTGGGTTGGTGGCAACCATTAAATAAAACAATTTTTACAATGTATAACTTACACCTATGTAGACAATTACACAGTTAGCTTAAATAAGATTGAACAGAAGGCATTGGGGTAGGTAGTACTAAGCCAAAGAGATATTGAAGCTAGTTATTTTGACTAGGGCATTAAAAAAGCACACGAGCGTGTGCTAAGAAGTTGCTTTATTAAAGAGATTAAAAGTGTTTTTTAAGCCAATGTACGGCTAAATAAAATGCCATTTTCTAAGGCGATGTGTTCACGTAAATCAGTAAAGAGAGTGTCTAGATCGCTATATAAGCGTTGCCAACTGCCGCAAGCGTTACTCGGCGGTGTCAAATTGTTGGTGTGAATTAACAATTGTGCAACTGCCTCTGTATGCTCATCGTGTTCATGCCTCATCACCTGAATAGGCATGGCCGCGTTTGTTCTGGCGCCATTTAGGATCATGGGAAATAAAACACGCTCTTCTTTAAGCATGTGGTTGATTAATTCAACTTGTAAGTTTTGCAGTAATGGCAAAACAGCAGCGGGGAATTGCGCTGAATGCGTGATGCTAACTTTCTCAGTTAATTGTAATATGTCGGCCAGTTGCTGGCGATGTACCTGATGATAGCGGGCAAGTATGTGCTCTATTATGCTGTTGTCACTAGCGTGTTGCCAAACAGATGAGGCAATCATGAGGCATTCCTTTATTGGTTATACGGCACAAAGATTCATTTTTTTTGCAGCTGAAGTGCTGTAATTTTATTGATGTTATTCAACTTATTTGTGGCAGAAATTAATGTCATCAAAACATTTAGATTATCCAATTGATTTAAAATAAATAAAATAATCCTAAAGCATTAGTAAGAATCATCAATAGAATGATGTGTTTATTGAATTTCTACATCATGAAAAATGATGATACAAAAAGGCTACCTGAAAGTTTCAGGTAGCCTTTTTGATTTACATAACGACCTTAATTAACGGCGACGGACCAATTGCCAAGCGCGACCAACATAACTCACACTGGCAAAGCCACTCCATACATGCACTAAGCGAGTGAATGGGAAAATTACGAATAAGCCCATACCCATCAGCATGTGTAATTTAAACATAAGGCTTACATCAACTATATGACTGGCAGCACCACCTCGGAACGTGACGATATGTTGCGCCCAATTCATTAGCTTAACCATTTCATGACCATCAGTATGTCCCATGCTGATTAAGATAGTGAGTAGCCCCAGGCCTAAAGTGATGATGAGCCAAATCAATACCAGTTTGTCACGCCAAGTGGTGTTCGCAGCCAAGCGATCACACTTCAAACGACGCATCAGCAACATGATTAATCCAACCATTGCCATCAGGCCGAAAATGCCCCCCATCGACATAGCGATAATTTGTTTAGCACCATGGGTTACACCCAGTGCATCCCACAACCATAACGGGGTTAGTAGACCAAATAGATGGCCGAAAAATACCATTAAAATACCAACGTGGAACAAAATATTACCTATGCGAAGCTGACCTTGGTAAAGGACTTGGCTAGATTCACTTTTCCAGCTGTATTGTTCGCGCTCAAAGCGTATTAAGCTGCCGAGAAAGAAAATAGACAATGCGATATAAGGAAAAATCCCGAATAAGAATTGATGTAGGGTATTCATGCTTCTACTCCTTTAGCGGCTGTTTGAAAATCAGCCTTAGGGTAAAATTGGATAGTTTCGATGCTGGGTTTTAGCAGTGGCTCAACACCTGCAATATCAGAGCCGAAAGTTTCCATGGCTTCATCCATATCGCGAACTGGTGCCTCAACCAAAGGCTTTGGTGTTACTGGGCTTAGTGTTACTAAGGTAGCCAACAGTGCAGCATAGGGTGAGCAGTTTTTTTCTAACTTAATGCGAATATGCTCAACCACATGCACTGCATCACCCAGTAGTTTTTTTGCCTTTTTTTGATCTACGTTGGCTAAATATTCGAGCAATACTGGCAGGTAATCGGGTAACTCATCATCACCTAATTGAAAACCATTACTATGATATTCTTGTAGCAAATCGACCATGGCTGAACCGCGGTCACGGTCTTCTCCATGAACATGCTCAAAAATGTACAAAGCATGACTACGATTACGATCGAAGGTCGCCACATATCGTTCTTGTAGCTCAATTAAATCATGGCTACCCATCTCATTTAAAAAAAGCTGTAATGGGTCTCGCTGTTTTTTTAATGCTGGAATGGAGGCTAAGGCTACCTGAAACTCAGGTAGAGCAGCTATCAACTCAGCTTCCGGATAACACAACAGCGCAGAGAGCCATTGGTATTCAAGGTTAGCCATTAGCGTACTCCTTTATCGCGATTTTTTTGCGCATCTTCACGCAAATCATGGAACACAATAGGCGTACCTTTGCGTTTGCCAAACAGGCTTTCTTCAGAGCTACCGCTTGAACAACCGTTACCAAAAGTGAAGCCACAGCTAGATTTATCTTCAAAGCTATTTTCCACCATCTCTTTATGAGAAGAGGGAATCACAAAGCGATCTTCGTAGTTAGCAATCGCCATTACTTGGTACATTTCTTCTACTTGTGCTGGTGTTAAACCCGTTCCGTCTAATGTTTGTTCTAAAGTTTCACCATGAACGACTTGACCACGTTTAAAACGGCGCATTGCAATCATGCGTTCCAATGCAAACCTGATGGGCTCAATTTTTCCAGCGGTAAGTAAGTTGGCTAAGTAACGCAGTGGAATACGCATTTCGTCGACACTTGGAATAATGCCGTTTTCGCCTACTAAACCATTTTCAATGGCTGATTGAATAGGTGATAGAGGTGGGATATACCATACCATTGGCATGGTGCGGTATTCTGGGTGCAACGGGAAAGCCACTTTCCACTCCATCGCCATTTTGTAAACTGGTGACTTTTGTGCCGCATCTAACCAGCTTTGGCTGATGCCTTGTTTAAGTGCTTCACGTTGCACTTCAGGATCATTTGGGTCTAAAAATACGCCCAGTTGTGCCTCGTACAGATCTTGGGGGTTTTCTACACTCGCGGCCTCTTCGATTTTGTCAGCATCGTACAGCAGCACACCTAAATAACGGATGCGGCCAACACAGGTTTCTGAACATACAGTAGGCTGGCCACTCTCGATACGCGGGTAGCAAAAAGTACATTTTTCAGCTTTTCCAGAAGTCCAGTTGTAGTAGATCTTTTTGTATGGACAGCCAGAAATACACATGCGCCAGCCACGACATTTGTCTTGGTCGATCAATACAATGCCATCTTCTTCACGTTTATAAATACTGCCTGACGGGCAAGAAGCAACACAAGTAGGGTTAAGACAGTGTTCGCATAAACGTGGCAGATACATCATAAAAGTTTGCTCGAAGGCTGAGTGCATATCTTTTTGAATGCCTTCAAACAACACATCTTTGGCACGTTTTTCAAATTCTCCGCCTAAATCATCTTCCCAGTTAGGCCCCCACTCAATTTTGTCCATTTTCTTGCCAGTGAGCACAGAAATTGGACGTGCTGTGGGTGGCGTCTTCATTCTGGGTGCGTTTTGTAAATGCTCATAGTCGAAGGTAAATGGCTCATAGTATTCGTCTATTTGCGGCATATTAGGGTTAGCAAAGATGTTGGCTAGAATTTTTAACTTGCCACCTTGTTTAGGCACCAGTTTGCCATCTGCTTTACGTACCCAACCACCATTCCATTTTTCTTGGTCTTCCCAATTTTTTGGGTAGCCAATGCCAGGCTTGGTTTCTACGTTGTTAAACCAAGCATATTCAACACCGTCACGGCTGGTCCATACGTTTTTACAGGTGACCGAGCAGGTGTGGCAGCCGATGCACTTATCCAGATTGAGTACCATGCCGACTTGTGCTCTGATTTTCATGGTTTGTTCCTTTTTCTTTTGTAGGGTGGGCGTAAGCCCACCATTTTAGTTTTAGGCGACGGGTTGAAGCCTACCCTACAATATTTTGTTTGATGGATTGAGGTAGCTTATTCAGCAGGCTCGTCCATCCAGTCCACGTGTTTCATTTTTCTCAAAACCACAAACTCGTCTCGGTTCGTGCCCACGGTGCCGTAGTAGTTCAAGCCCCAAGCCAGTTGAGCATAACCACCAATCATGTGTGTGGGTTTGATTACGGTACGCGTTACTGAGTTATGAATGCCACCACGATTACCAGATACCTCTGCACCAGGCACGTTGATGATTTTTTCCTGTGCGTGATACATCAAAGTCATCCCATCAGGGATACGCTGACTGACAATAGCGCGTGCGGTTAAAGTACCATTGATGTTAAACACCTCAATCCAATCGTTATCAACAATCTGGGCTCTTTTAGCGTCACCCTCACTAATCCAAACATGTGGGCCACCACGCGATAAAGTCAACATGCGTAGGTTTTCAGAGTAAGTACTATGAATGCCCCATTTTTGATGTGGTGTCAGGAAGTTGAGAATAATCTCTGGGTTACCATTACTGTATTTGCCCAGTACTTTTTCGGTGGTTTTTAAATCTACGGGTGGTTTATAGACGCATAGGTGCTCGCCAAATGCACGCATCCATTGGTGATCTTGGTAGAACTGCTGGCGACCAGTAAGCGTTCTCCAGGGAATCAATTCGTGTACATTGGTGTAGCCTGCGTTGTAACTAACTTCTTCACTTTCTATGCCCGACCAAATGGGTGAGGAAATAATTTTGCGTGGCTGTGCTTGTATGTCACGGAAGCGGATTTGTGTATGTTCAGCAGATGCAGCTAAGTGCTTATGAGTTCGGCCGGTAGCCTTGCTCAATGCATCCCACGCTTTAACGGCCACATGACCATTGGTTTCAGGAGCCAGTGTTAGAATCATTTCGGCAGCATCAATAGCTGTATCTAATTTAGGCTGTCCCTTACCAGCACCGGAGGCTCGAACACCATTGAGCTGACGCAAAAATTCAACTTCATGGCCAGTTTCCCAAGCGATACCTTTGCCGTTGTTATTCACTTTTTCTAACAACGGGCCTATGCTGGTGAACTTGTCATACACTGCTCCATAATCACGCTCTACTACAGTCATTGCGGGCATGGTTTTGCCAGGAATCGGTTCACATTCGCCCCGTTTCCAGTCTTTAACGTCAAAGGGTTGGCCTAGCTCTTGAGGGCTATCATGCATCAAAGGAGTGAGCACTAAGTCTTTACGTACACCAAGATAGTCTTTGCCTATTTCAGAGAATTTTTTGGCAATACCTTTATAAATTTCCCAGTCAGTTTTGCTTTGCCATAGAGGGTTAACGGCCTCAGACAATGGGTGAATAAATGGATGCATGTCTGAAGTGTTTAAATCATCTTTTTCATACCATGTGGCAGTAGGTAACACCACATCGCCGTACAGACAGGTAGTAGACATTCTAAAATCGAGCACAGTGAGTAAATCCAGTTTGCCTTCAGCCGCTGGGCGTACAGTAATTTCTGTAGGGGTAATACAGTCATCTTCTGTACCTAACACAGCATTTTGGGTGCCTAATAGATACTTGAGGAAGTACTCATGACCTTTACCGGATGAACCCAGAAGATTGGAGCGCCATATAAACAGGTTACGTGGAAAGTTTTTTGGATTATCTGGATCATTACAAGCCATATCCAAGCTGCCATCTTTGAGTTTGCCTACTGCATATTGCACAGGGTCTTGCCCCGCAGCTGCTGCTTCATCCACAAAGTCTAGTGGGTTGACAGACAATTGTGGTGCGCTAGGCAACCAGCCCATGCGTTCGGCTTTGGCGTTGTAGTCTATCAAAGATAATTTGGCCATCTCGCCGTTGGCTGTGGGTGCTAGAATTTCATCCACGCCCAGTCTTTCATGCCGCCATTGGCTGGTGTGGGCATAAAAGAATGAAGTGCCATTCATCTGGCGAGGCGGACGATGCCAATCTAGACCAAAGGCCAATGGTGTCCAGCCACTTTGCGGACGTAGTTTTTCTTGACCAACATAATGGCACCAACCACCTCCTGATTTACCAATACAACCACACAACATCAACATATTGATAATTCCGCGATAAGTCATGTCCATGTGATACCAGTGGTTTAAACCAGCACCCACAATCACCATACTGCGACCTTCGGTATCGTGTGCGTTTTGAGCAAACTCACGTGCTACCTGGATCACCAACTCTGGTTTTACACCAGTGTGCTTTTGCTGCCATGCTGGAGTGTATGGCTTGTCTTCAAAATAATCTTTGGCACAAGCAGGGTCATTCAGACCATGTTCTACACCATAGTTAGCCATGGTTAAATCAAAAACCGTTGTCACAAGTGCAACCTCACCATTTGCCATGGTAATGCGTTTGGTCGGCACTTTGCGGTACTGAAGTTCATTATGGTCTTCAGCAAAATAGGTAAAGCCTACATCAACCACTTCATCGGCATTGGCTTTCATGCTTAAGCTTGCATGAATGTCAGTATCTTGAGCGCGTGTTTCTAAGTTCCATTTTTGACTACCATCCCAGCGGAAGCCAACCGAACCATTGGGTATCGCTAAATTTCCACTGGCTTCATCAAGAACTAAGGTTTTCCAGTCTGGATTTTTCTCTTCGCCAAGATTGTCGGCCAAATGTGAAGCACGCAAGTAGTATTCTGGAATATAGCCATGCTCAGTTTGTTGTAGACGCACCAGCATCGGCATGTCAGTTAGGCGACGTATGTAATCAGTGAAATAAGGGGAAGGATTGTCTACGTGAAATTCTTTTAGAATCACATGACCCATGGCCATGGCTAAGGCTGCGTCTGTGCCTTGCTTAGGCGCTAGCCAAATATCACCAAATTTAACCATTTCGCCAAAGTCAGAAGAAACGGCTACTGTTTTGGTGCCTTTGTAACGCACTTCAGTGTAGAAGTGGGCATCAGGCGTACGTGTCATTGGTACGTTTGAACCCCAAACCATCAGGTAATTACTGTTATACCAGTCGGCAGATTCTGCCACGTCGGTTTGCTCGCCCCATACTTGTGGACTGGCTGGAGGAAGGTCACAATACCAGTCATAAAAAGACAGTGGCACACCACCGATCATGGCTAAATATCGAGAGCCAGCGGCATAGCTGATCATAGACATAGCGGGAATAGGAGAGAAACCAACCACACGATCAGGACCATAGATTTTGATTGTATAGGCATTGGCTGCTGCAATGATTTCATTGGATTCATCCCATTGAGCACGCACAAAGCCGCCTAAACCACGTTGTGATTTATACGATTTGGCTCGCTCAGGGTTTTCTACAATATATGCCCATGCTTCGGTAGGCGACATACTTTTACGTGCTTCGCGCCACATTTGAGCCAATACGCCACGAATCATCGGGTATTTTACTCGCTGTGCAGAATAAACATACCAGCTATAAGATGCGCCACGCGGGCAACCGCGAGGCTCATGATTAGGCAGATCAGGACGGGTTCGCGGGTAATCTGTTTGTTGGGTTTCCCATGTAATCAAGCCATTTTTAACATATACTTTCCAGCTACAAGAGCCAGTGCAGTTAACGCCATGGGTAGAGCGTACGATTTTGTCGTGTTGCCAACGACTGCGGTAGGCATCTTCCCATTTACGGTCTTCTACGGTTAACACACCGTGACCATTGGCAAATGCCTCATGTTTTTGGGTGAAAAATTTTAATCTGTCCAGAAAGTGGCTCATGGTGTTCCTCGCTTTATGGTGACTGCCTAAGTTGTTACAGTAACAACAGGCACCTGTTCTCAAAACCTTTTTGATGCTTAAAAGTTTAAGACATGACAAGCAATAAAAATATGCGCCTAAAGCGCAAATACGAGCAGCAAAGTAAGGGGCAGATACTGGCCATTTGGATTAGCGGAAGTACTCTTTTCGAACTAGTTATATTTAAGCGGGGTTATGTTTATTGAGCAGCTATTGGATAATAAGAATATGAGTGTGATTAAAGACGTTCTTTGATAGTGTCTTCTAGCATTGCTAAACACAGTAAAAACCATCATGACAATAAAATTTCAAGATGGTTTTTATTATGTCCGCGGATAAATCTTAAGTACGGTGCACTATTATGAGGGTGTTTGGAGTGGTTTGAAAATGGGGCAAGTAATGGTGATTGAATACAGCTCTGTGTCATG
Organism: uncultured Neisseria sp.; assembly: GCA_964563885.1. Classification (GTDB taxonomy): domain Bacteria; phylum Pseudomonadota; class Gammaproteobacteria; order Burkholderiales; family Neisseriaceae; genus CAZLYX01. The sequence goes on from CAZLYX010000005.1 coordinate 15,722, forward strand.
AGTATTTTAAGGCGAATGTGCTGCCGCTGCACAGGTGTTGCAAATCCGAATATGCTCGACTATCTGCTGAAACAGTATGAAAATTTAATCAGTACATGTGCTTATTGCATTCATTTTCAATAGCTTAAATGGTGTTTAGTGCTTAGTTGAGTACAAACGTTTTGGTGTATTTATATTTATTGACCACGTAAAAATAAAGCATCCAGCTCTTTTAGGCTCAACTTCACCCAAGTAGGACGGCCATGATTACACTGGTTGCTGCGCGGTGTTTTTTCCATATCACGCAACAGTGCATTCATTTCAGGTAGCGTTAGCTGACGACCAGCGCGCACTGAACCATGACAAGCCATGGTAGAGAGTATTTGGTTTTCAAGTGCTGTAATGGTTTGGCTAGCGCCTACTTGGGCGATATCCTGCAACAGATTACGCGCCAAATTGGCAATATCTGATTTGCCCAACATTTGTGGCACGGCGCGCACGGCGATGGTTTGGCTGTTAATAACTGATAAATTCATACCAAATGCGTGTAAATCATCAGCATGATCGGCCAGTGTGGCCATTTCTTCATGGCTGGCGTTGAAGATGACAGGTATCAGCAGCGATTGGCTGCTGAGTTTGCCAGATGTTTCGCGCTGAGCTTTCATTTTTTCATAGTTGACGCGTTCGGCGGCAGCGTGCATATCAATGAGCAGTAAACTCTCTTTAGCTTGTGCCAAAATATAAATGCCTAATAATTGGGCAATGGCAAATCCTAGCGGCGGCAGTTCTGAGTTTATCTCAATGTTATAAGTGCTATTGTTTTCAGGTAGCTTTGTTTCGCCTAAGCGAGCTTGTTCAAATTGGCTTAATTCAATATCGTCATCAGGATTGGTGCGATAAAGTTGGGCGTAAGTATTCAGCGCTTGTTGGCTTTCGCGCAAAGATAAGCTGCGTTGTTGAGTGGCGCGGCCAGCATTTTGATAAGGCATGGGGGCAACTTTATGATTGCCAGCGAATAAATGTTCAGGCGAATATGAATCTGTGTTAAGGCTACCTGAAAGTGGATTTAGATTGTTTTCAGGTAGCTGAGAATCAGATGTTTGTGAAGATAAACCCACTACTTCATGTAATACCGCGCCAGCTTGTGACACGCTGTCGGTAAGATCAGCCCGTGTAGTGGCCAGCGTTTTGTTTAGCGTATGAAACACCAATTGGTGGATGGCTTGGCTATCGCGAAAGCGGACTTCAGTTTTGGTGGGATGCACGTTAACATCCACTGCTTCTGGCGGTAGCTCAAGAAACAGCACAAAAGCGGGCGTGAGCGCTTGATGTAACACATCACGGTAAGCTTGTTTTACGGCATGAATCATCACTTTATCACGCACAAAGCGGCGGTTTACAAAGCAATATTGCTTGTCTGTTTTGCCTTTTGCAAATGTAGGTTTAGAGATAACGCCACTTAAACGCATGTTGCCTTCGCCGCTATCTACCGTTAAAGAAGCTGCCTGAAAGTCATTGCCCACAATCGCCGCCACGCGCTCACTTAGACTTTGAGCAGGCAAGTTAAATACCGTTTTTTCGTCACGTTTAAGCGAAAAAGCAATCTGTGGATTAGCGAGCGCTAAGCGCTCAAGCATGGTGGCGCAATGGGCATATTCGGTGTTTTCTGATTTTAGAAATTTACGCCGCGCAGGGGTGTTAAAAAATAGCTCTGCCACTTCTACTGTGGTGCCGATTGGATGTGCCGCTGCGCCACCCATTTCAAGTTTGCCATCAATGGCGCGCACTTGATGAGCATGTTTGCTGCTGGGTTGACGACTGGTTAATGTTAAACGGCTTACTGAGGCAATGCTGGCCAAACCTTCGCCACGAAACCCCATGCTGGCAACGTGTTCTAAATCATTGAGCGAGGCAATTTTGCTGGTGGCGTGGCGGCATAATGCCAACTCGATGTCATCTGCGTGAATGCCTGCGCCATTATCGGTGACACGAATCAAACGAATACCGCCACCCGCTAGCTCTACGTCAATTTGTTCTGCGCCTGCATCAATGCTGTTTTCTACTATTTCTTTAAGTGCATTGGCGGGGCGCTCCACCACTTCGCCAGCGGCAATTTGGTTGACAAGATGATCGGGTAGGGCGGCGATGCGTTTCATAAGGAAGCTTTCTGATGATAGCGTGCGGGCGCACTTTGAAAAAAGTTCAGGTAGCCATCATTATAACTGAGAGGCTACCTGAACAGAAATCGTGTGATTAAAACTTAAAAGACTATCTAAAGCTTAGGTTCAGATAGCCTTTTTACTGGCAAGGATTAAGATGGTTTTGCTGCACGTTTAGCGCGAATGATTTCCACCACACCAGGCAGTATTGATAACACAATAATGCCGCCCAGCACCAAACCTAAATTATTTTTAACCACTGGAATATTGGCAAAGAAATAACCCGCATATGAAAATAACACCACCCATAACACCGCACCGATAACGTTGTAGCGAATAAACTGACCATAATTCATATTGCCCATACCCGCCACAAATGGCGCAAACGTGCGCACGATGGGTACAAAGCGCGCAATGATAATGGTTTTGCCGCCATGCTTTTCATAAAATGCATGGGTTTTATTAAGATAAGCGCGTCGAAAAATCTTAGAGTCAGGGTTTGCAAATAATCGAGAGCCAAAATATTTACCAATCATAAAGTTGACTGCGTCGCCCAAAATAGCGGCTACCAATAATACCAATACCATAATATGGATATTCATATCGCCCACAGCCGCAATGCCGCCAGCTGCAAACAATAAAGAATCGCCAGGTAAAAAAGGTGTGACCACTAAGCCAGTTTCACAAAACACAATCAAGAATAAAATAGCGTAAATCCACAAGCCGTAGCTGGCGGAAAGAGTGGCTAAGTGTTGGTCGATATGGAGAATAAAATCGATAATGGCACTGATCATTGAAGGGCTTTCTTGGCTGGATATGGTATTCAGATTGACTTTGCTATGGATTATTATAGCGGGTGAATATATTAAAGATGCGGCATTTTAAGTGAAAGTAGGGAAAATTCCAAATGTTCCGTATAGGTGGTACTGCTTGATGATGCGCGGGAAAACAACGTACAATCATTCCGATTTCAATCGCTTGGAAAAACGGGCTAGCCGTGAATCAGCTTATTTTTGATTTTGCCACAAGAGAATACCCAGATTTCGACAAATTTCTTGGAACCTCCAACGGCGAGTTACTGCATGTATTGCGCCAACAGTGCAACCCATTTATTTATGTATGGGGGCAAGAGGGCTCAGGTAAAAGCCATTTATTACAGGCTTGGGTGGCACAGGCTTTGCTTGCAGGCCACGAAGCTGCTTATATAGATGCCACTACCATGCAGCTAACTGATGCAGTTTTTGAAACTGAATATTTGGCGATAGACCAAATAGATCAGCTCAATGATGATGAACAAAGCTTATTGTTCAGCATTTTTAACCGTGTGCGTAACGGCGGCAAAGGGCTTTTACTGCTCAGCGCCAATGTGCCACCACCACAGCTGGTGATTCGTGAAGATTTGCGTACGCGCATGGGTTATTGTTTGGTGTATGACGTTAAACCGCTCACTGATCAAGAAAAAGTTGATGCTTTGGTGGGCATGGCTGCTGCTCGTCAATTGGTTATTAATGCTGATATTTTTATCTATTTGCTGAATCATTGGCGGCGCGACATGGATAGCCTTATTCAAATGCTCGATACTTTAGATCATTACGCGCTCTCAATGGGCAAGCGCATTACCTTGCCGCTGTTGCGGCAGCTGCTGAAACAACAGGAAACCGAATGAAAAATCTTGCTATATTTGATTTAGACAATACGTTAATCAACACCGACTCTGATAATAGCTGGCCACAATACCTGATGAATAAAGGCGTGGTTGATATCGAATTTGTGCGCACTAAAAACGACAAATTTTACCAAGATTACCTTAATGGCTGTTTAGACATCGATGAGTTTTTGCAGTTTCAACTTGAGCCACTTAAGCATTTTAGCTTAGAGGAATTGGCGCACATGCATGGCGAATTTACACAAGAATTTATTGTGCCGCATATTAGCTCTATGGCAAAAATGTTGGTACAAAGCCACCGTGAAGCTGGCGATGAATTATTAGTGATATCCGCTACTAATGAGTTTATTATTACGCCAATTTGTCATTTGTTTGGTATTGAAAACATTATTGGCACTCAATTAGAAATGGGCGAAAATGGCCGTTATACAGGCGGATACATTGGCACGCCAAGCTTGAAAGAAGGCAAAATTACCCGTTTGCACGAATGGCTTAGCGCGCGCAATAAGTCATTCGATGCATATGAGAAAACTTATTTTTACAGCGATTCTAAAAACGATTTACCTTTACTCAATTATGTTACTGACCCTGTTGCCGTCAACCCCGATCAAGAGTTGTTACAAACAGCACTTGAAAAAGGCTGGCCAGTTTTAAACTTTAAATAATCATAAGGCAAGCTGATATGTCGAATTTTAAACCCATTATTGTCATCACCACATTGCCCAATCAAGCCAGTGCTGAATTAATTGGTGTATTGTTGTTAGAAAAGAAATTAGCTGCGTGTGTGCAATATGAAAATATTGTGAGCCAATATATGTGGGAAGAGAAAATGTGCCGCGATAATGAAGTGCGATTAAGCATTAAAACCTCGCGCCATTTGTATAAAGAGACACAAAAGCAGATTGTGCAACACCATCCTTATGAATGCCCACAAGTGCTGATGTTGCCTGTTAGCAAAGGTTTTGCACCTTATTTGCGCTGGTTTAAGCGTGTTTTAAGTGCTTAAATATGTGCTAATAGATTGAGCGTGGTGCGAAAAGGTGTACAATATCCGCCATTCGTTTCAGGTAGCTTAATCAGGCTACCTGAAAGCCATTTAAAATCAATTAGCATGATGAAATACACAGAAAGAAAGCCATGTTCCGTACTATGCTCGGCGGCAAGATCCATCGCGCCATTGTAACCGAAGCCGATTTAAACTATGTGGGCAGCATTACTGTCGATTTAGATTTACTCGATGCTGCAGGCATTTGTGTGAATGAAAAAGTGCAAATCGTTAACAATAATAATGGCGCCCGCTTTGAAACCTATACTATTCCAGGCGAGCGCGGCAGTGGTGTAATCTGTTTAAATGGTGCCGCTGCACGTATGGTACAAAAAGGCGATATTGTTATCATTATGTCTTATTTGATGATGACCAACGATGAAGCCAAAAATCATCAGCCCAATGTGGTGTTGGTGAACGAGAAAAACAAAATTCGTGGCATTATTCATTACGAGCCACCGCATACAGTTTTATAAACACTGTTTGTTGATGTTGAGTTTTTTTAAGGCTATCTGAAATGTTTCAGGTAGCCTTTGTCTTAATCAAGTAATTTATTGCTGTAATGTAGGTGTGATGTCAAAAAAGCAAATAGCTGATTGTTGATAAAATGCCAGCACAGGACATAATATGAAACTGAATAAATTTTTAAAACAAGCGTCTTCAGTGTTAAATCGTTTGGATGCGTGGTTGCCGCCAGAAGCCACCAAACCAAATTGGCAAGCGGTGGCTTATCGTTGGCAAAGTGTTGGCCGCACGGGTGTTTTAGAAAGTTTACCGCGTCCACATACTTTTCCGCTTAGCCGCTTGGCTGCGGTTGATTCACAAATGCAACGTTTGGTGCGCAATACTGAGCAGTTTATTGAAGGGCGCTCAGCCAATAATGTGTTGATGACGGGCGCGCGCGGCACTGGTAAATCTTCGTTGGTAAAAGCTTTGTTGCATGAATATGCCGAGCATGGCTTACGCTTAATTGAAGTGGATAAGTCTGATTTGATTAACCTGCCAGCTTTATTGTTGTTATTGGAAAAACGCCCAGAAAAGTTTATTGTCTTTTGCGATGATTTGTCATTTGAAAGCGGCGATGATGCTTATAAAGCGCTGAAGACAGCACTGGATGGCGGTTTATCGGTGCGCTGCGACAATGTATTGGTTTATGCCACTTCTAATCGCCGCCATTTAATGCCTGAATATATGGATGAAAATATTGCTACTACGGGTGAGCGCGGTGAAGTGCATCCTAAAGAAGCGGTGGAAGAAAAAGTATCGCTGTCTGATCGCTTTGGCTTGTGGCTAAGCTTTTATCCGTTTGATCAAAACGATTACTTGCAAGCGGTGCAAAACTGGTTGGCTGATTTCGATTTGGTTTATGACGATACGGCGCGACAAGCAGCGTTGGGCTGGTCGCTATCGCGTGGCAGCCGTTCGGGTAGAGTGGCGTGGCAATTTGCTTGCGATTGGGCAGGGCGCATGCCAGAGCAGCGAATCATAGATTAATCATCTCTAAGTTATACAAAAGGCTACCTGAAAGATATTCAGGTAGCCTTTATTGATGATGTTATTCAGCTTATTGAAAAACTTCAGCAAATGCGTTGGCAACATAATCAATATTGCGGGTATTTAAACCGGCAATACAGATGCGGCCAGAGCCAACTAAATATATGGCATGTTTTTTTTGTAGACGTTCAACTTGTGCGGGTGATAAGCCAGTAAAACTAAACATGCCACGCTGTTTAATAAAATAGCTGAAATCTTTATTGGGCATTTTTGTGCTTAATGCATCGTATAGTTTTTGACGCATAGAGCGAATGCGGTCGCGCATGGCATAAACTTCGTCTGTCCATTGTTGGTATAAATCTGCACTGTTCATCACATCAGCAGTGATATAAGCACCGTGTGCTGGTGGGCTAGAGTAAATACGGCGTACATTGAATTTGAGTTGACCCAATACCAACTCTGCTTCTTCACTGTTAGGGCAAACCACCGATAAACCGCCCACGCGTTCGCCATATAAAGACAAGTTTTTAGAGAATGAATTGCTCACCAATAAGGTTAAACCCATTTCAACAGCCTTGCGGATGGCATAAGCATCGCTGTCTAAATCTTCGCCAAAGCCTTGATAGGCAATGTCCATAAACGGAATCAATTTGTGCGCTTGAATCACTTGCAGCGTTTTGTCCCATTGTTGCTGCGTTAAATCAACGCCTGTGGGGTTGTGGCAACATGGATGTAATATCAACACGCTATTTTCAGGTAGTGTTTTAAAAAAGGCGATCATGTCATCAAATTTAACGCCAATGGTGGCAGGGTCATAATAAGGATAGGTGCCTACTTCAAAGCCTGCACCCTCAAAAATGCTGCGATGATTGTCCCAAGTAGGGTCGCTCACATAAGCTTTAGCGGCTGGAAACCAGCGATGCAGAAAATCGGCACCAATTCTGAGCGCACCCGAGCCGCCTATGGTTTGAATAGTGGCCACACGGCCAGCCTTTAGTACTTCGGCTCCTGAGCCAAACAATAAGTTTTGGCAGGCGCTGCGGTAGCTCTCTAAGCCTTCCATTGGCAAATAAGGGCGCGGTTGTGCGCTAGCAGCACGCTTAACTTCGGCTTGGCGCACGCAATTTAATACGGGTAATTGACCTGCCTCATCAAAATAAATACCAATGCCAAGGTTTACTTTAAAATCGCGTGGGTCTTGAAGATAAGTTTCGACGAGACCAAGAATAGGATCGCCAGGATAAAATTCAACGTGTTGGAACATAATCGATTGGTCCTTATTTATTTTATTTTTGAGAGAGGGACCATCATTTTACCTTGATTACAGTAAACCGCCAGCCAAGCACTTAAGACAGTGATATAAAAAGGCTAGCTGAAACAGCTTAATATTATTTTAGGCAGCCTTTTGCTTATTTAAAATGTATTTAGACAATAACAATACGGTACTTAAAGGCTACCTGAAAGATTATTCAGGTAGCCTTTAAGTAAATCGACTCAAAAAAACATCAATACTGAAACTGGAGCGGTAAAACAGCATGAAAACTTCTACTTAATTTAGTTTAAAGATATAATTATCAAACTTTTTATTTCCATTTTATTGAGTTGTTATCCCTATTGTCGTTACTAACAATTAATTGATGCTGTGATTATTTTGTTATTGTTTCATATTGAAATATTGTGGAGTTCTGGTTTTTTTTGACGCTTTGTACAATTATCACTGATGAAAATTTACCACTGAAATGAGCAAACATATTACATATTATACGAGCCAAGAATGTCGCAACAACATTACTGATAAAGCATCAGCTTTGCATAAGCAAACACTCACATTAACTAATCGTCTTGGCTTTTTGATTATAGGCTGGGGTTTTGTTGGCTTATTTTATGCATTATCCACAAACCTCACACCTTTTTCAGCACACATACTCAGCGAATCATTTATCGATAGAGCCGTAGCATTTAATCCAAATGGTATTTGGCTGTATCTGTCTTTTTTTATGTTTGTACCGCTAGGTTTCTTATTTTCAACACCTGAAAAACTGATTCAGTTCACTCGAGCCATGCAGATGTGTGCGGTTATATGCGGCGCGGTTTTTTTGATTTTACCTACAACATTGAATTATCCAAGCATCAGTACTGATAATAGCGGCACATATGCAAGCCTAGCGTTACTTGGTTTCCTGAGTAATTACGATACGGCTAAAAACTGCTTGCCATCATTGCACGCTGCGTTGACATTGTTAACAGCGTGGGTTATGTACAGCCGATTAAATATTGTGCGCAGCATTGTTATCATGATTTGGGCAGCGTTGATTATTTATTCCATTATTCAAATTAGACGGCATTTGGCCTTGGATGTTGGGGCTGGTTTATTGGTGGGAGCTGGGGCAATTATATTGGCAGGGCGCCTGCACTTGCCGATTGTTGGTGCTCGCTGGTTACCCAAAGCGCTTCGCACTGTCGATGAAAATAAACAGAAAGGGTGTGTCCAATGAAGGAATTGGCCTTCCCATTGGCTGTTATGTTGCTACTTGTGTTGATTGAAATGCTGGTATTGCAACGTCGCCAAAATGTACCTTGGCGTGATGTGGTGTTTAATTTAAATTCAGGGCATGTGTTAATGTGGCATTTTCGTGGTTTAGAAATTTTGGCTTTTGGCGCATTGTTGACATATTTTAGTGTTGGCTGGGTGGGTCAGTGGCCAATTGTGTATCAATGGGTTTTTGGGTTTATCGCCTGGGATTTGTGTTTTTATTGGATGCATCGTTTGCACCATACTGTGCCATTTTTATGGAATGTTCATGTTGTTCACCATCAAGGTGAGCATTTTAATTTGTCGTTGGGAATTCGTAATTCTTGGTATTCATCGCTGTCTAACTTTCCATTTATCGCTATTTTGGCGGTGTTGGGCTTACCCCTTGAAATTTTTGTGGTGGTTTCGTCGATTCACTATGCCGTTCAGTTTTACAATCATAATGGTTTTGTAAAAAACTCTGGCTGGCTTGATAAGTTTTTGGTAACCCCAAAACACCACCGTGTTCACCACGGTATGAATAAGGTTTATAGAGATAAGAATTTTGGTGGCACATTCTTGATGTGGGATAAATGGTTTGGGTCATTTCAGCATGAGCTCCCTGATACACCCATTTTGTATGGCACCCACAAACCAGCGCCATCAAATAATCCTTTTTTAGCCAGTAACTTACCCTTTTTAACATATTTTAAATTAAAACAGCCATCATTAAAAAAAGACCATAGCATTGTGCTCCCTGATGGATTTGTTGCCATTGCGGGCTTTACGCTGTTTGCGTTAGTGATATACACGATTTACCATGATGCGAGTTTTAGCAATGTGCAACGCGCCGCCTTTTTCATCCTTATTTTTGGGGGTACATTAGCGATTGGCTCTATGTCTGATGGTAGGCGCTGGGGTTTGCTGGCATGGGCAAGTATTGCAATCATTAGCGCTATCTTGTTATTGGTACAAATGCATGATGCACTTGCCTTGGTGATGACTATAATTTTATTTTTGCTGGGTATAGATGGTCTGCGCCGCGGTATTTTTTTAACTCGGATACACAATAGCCCATGATAAAAGTTAAAAGTAAAAGGCTGAGCTTTAAAAGTTCACGCAACGATGCATTCTCAACGGCTTTGAAGCAAGAAAGCTCAGCATATTTAGCGGCACACAATGACCATCGTTTTGCTGATCGGTGGTTTTTCATTAAGGCTTTTTTTCTGGGTGGCTTGGCTGTGGCTTTGTATGTGTCGGCTTTACACGCTACTACATTGATGGCTTTTAGTATTTTGTATGTGTTGTGTATTTTTAGCAGTATGGTTTTAGCGATGAATTTATTACACGATGCGTCGCATAAAGCAGTATTTCGTTCTGCTTTTTTGAATAGATGGGTCAATCGTTTGGTTGTGTTTCCATTGGGTATAGATCCTGATTATTGGACGATACGCCACGTGCGTTACCATCATACGTATCCTAATATTGAAGGGCTAGATTTGGATATTGATGCAAATGCTTTTTTACGGCAAACGCCTTTTCAACCGTATTTTAAGCATTTTAAATTTCAACATATTTATTGGCCGCTGGTTGCTGGTTTGTCTTTACCCTACATTAATTGGGTATATGACTGGGCAGATCGGCTTGGCAAAAGTGAACTTGCGGATGATAGTGTATTGGAAGGTGTTTCTGGCTGGATTGTGTTTTTGAGTTCGAAAGCATTGCATTTTACTATTGCGTTATTGTTGCCTATTTTGTTTTTGCGTGAATACGGTATAACGACAGGACAAATTGCGGGGGTTTATTTTTTAGCACAAATTGTGGCATCTTGCGTTTTAGTGGCCTTAATTTTAGGCACACATTGGGCAGATACGAGTTTTTATCAGGCAGATGAACGTGGCGTAATGCCACACACGTGGCATGCTCATAGCTTTAAAACCACGTGTGATTGGCAATCAAATCCTCGGGCGGTAGGCTATTGGTTAGGTGGCTTAAATTACCATCTTACCCACCATTTGTTTCCTACAGTTAACCATCGCCATTATGCCGCTTTGTCGCGCATTGTGGCACGTCTAGCGGCGGAACATGGTTTGGAATATAAACTGTTGAATTACCCAAGCTTAATTCGTGCGCAGCAAAAATTTTTAAAGCAGATGGGTCAAGTACCGCCAGTTTAAATTTTGCGCGCTTGTAAGCCTACAATACGACGGCGTTTGTGCATGAGATTGATTTCAAATGCATCAACTTGAGTAACATTTATTTTTAAGTTCTGAATATCTGTACCTGCGCGAATTAAAGCTTGCTGAACAGCTTGTTGTATCGCATTTTGGTGCGATACAACAGAATTGCTCGCAGTGTAAGTAATGTTAACCTGCATCTCATTCACTTGCACCACCCTAAAATCTTGTATGCCATCGACCAATAAAATCCCACGGCTGATGGCATCTGGGAATACTGCAAGCACATCACCATTCAATTTTTTAAAGTTCAGTACATCGTCGCAACGGCCTTCAATCTTATCAATAATCAGCGTGTGACTACCACAAGCGCAGGTTTGAGAGGCTGCTAGTTGTAGTACATCGTCTAAACGATAGCTCACCATCAATTGCGAGCTGCGGGTGAAATCTGTGATGATGGGGGCAAATCGAGTATGTTCCTCATCGAGCCAATCAGGTGTAAATTTAACAAACTCTTCGTTTAAATGTAGCTGCCCATAAGCGCACGAAACGGCAAGAAAGCCTTCGGTAGCTTGGTAAATTTCATCAACGCGAGTGTGCCATGTGTGTTCTACTTTTTCACGTACATCGTCTGGTAAAGCTTCGGCAACAGCAATGATTTTGTGCGGTTTTATTTCAAGCTCACCTTTACTTTGAGCTTTTGATAGCAACTCTAAACACTGCGCAGGCGCAACCAAAATAGTAGGAGAAAACTCATTTAGGGCTGAGATTACATCAGCAATGGGCAAACTCAAATCAAAAAACTTAAATTGCACCCATCTTGATTGATCGAGCTTTTCGTATAAATTACTGTTTGCCCGTAAAAATAATGCAATGCGTTGCGAGCGGTAAAAAGGTTGGGGTAAAAGTTTTGCTAACATGATTGCCGCCCAACGTGCTTGCTCAATTTGGCTGGCTAGAAAAATCCCTTTGATGCCCGATGTGCCCGATGACAAACCCACCGTCACACCATTGATCATGCTAGAAAAATCGCGCGAATCTTCAGCAGCTCTTGCTAATTCAAAACAGTCTTTTTGTAAAACACCCACGGTATTAAGCGCATCAAAATTCGCCATCATGTTGTGTTTGTTCATTGCAGGCACGTTGTCGGGATTACTAGCATACGGTGCATAAAATACCGTTTTGTGCCACCATTTTTGCCGATGTTGCGCCATCATGTTGTTTTGGTACGCTAACAATGCTGCACGACTTTTAAAGCGCATGCCCCAGCGTACACTTATAAATGTTTTCAAAAAAACTGAAGCTGCACGGTATTTTAAAGATACATTACCCATAACGCCGCCCTACGTGTTGGTTTAAAACAAGTTCACAATGCGAGGGCATAATAACTGCATTGGCGTTGTGTTTTGATAGTTGATGTAAGTTGCTGAGTGTATTTAGATATTGTCCGCGATGGTCATGCAGCAAAAAGCTCAGCCATGATGGGGGAATATTTTCTTTAAAAGCGCGGCTTGACCAACATGCATCAGCGACCAAAAAGAAATCCTGATTGTTTTGTTTATTGCTGTTAATCCACAAGCCCATTTGCCCGCGTGCATGTCCTGGCAACTCTATCGCAAAAACACTGCTGTCGCCAAACACATCAAAACCTGTGCTGAAAGGATGTGTTTTTTCAGGTAGCTTAATGGCTTTGGCAAATGATTCTATTGCGGTGTAACGCGTGCTGAAGTCTGTAGGTAATAAGGCAGGTAGAAATCCGCGGCGCACAGCGCCAATGCCTTTTAGAGGGCGTACGCCATTGTAACTTGCGGCCAGTGCCAAATATTTAGCTTTGGGAAAGTCGATAAGCGCTGCCACGTGGTCAGCGTGAAAATGTGAAATAAAAATGCCTTGAATATCTGGTGCTGAGATGCCTCGCATGGCTAACTGCTGCACAATATCATCTTGGGCGTGAAAGTTAACGGGTGTAACCCAGCGGTATAAACATTCAGGAAAATGTTGTGTGACTTGATTGAAACGTGCCGAATAGCCGGTATCAAATAAATAATAACCGTGCAAAGGATGGTGAATTAAAGCTGCCAATGCGGGAAAATTAATCTGCTTAAAGCCACCACCTTTGATGGTTACCCATTCAGGATGGCAACAAGAGCCGACACGAAGAAACTCAACACTGACCATTTTATTTTATCTTTTGTATATTGTTTTGATTGAGCCATGCAACGTAGCGTTCAATACCTTCATCAACCGAATGTATTGGTGCGTAGCCTAGCTCTTGCTTAGCACGTGAGATATCAAGTGTTTGTGAGAATGCCAAAATGCCTGCGGAATAGGGCGTAAGCATGGGTTCACGTTGTGTTAGTTTGGCGATGTTTTCTAAAAGGTGCGAAACGGGTTTAATCAATTTCCAAGGAATATTTTTATAGACTACTGGTAAATCCAGTGCTGTAAATAATTTATTTAATACATCTTTCAAACGTATCGGCTCGTCATTGGTAATGTTGTAAATTTTTGCTTTGTTATCTGAAAAATCTAAGTTTTGCGTTGCTGCTAAATACATTGCATGTGCTACATTGCCAATATAGGTTAAATCGATTAGTGCCGTGCCGTTTTCAATCAGCGGCATTTTAGCGTTTTTGTAAGCACGTAAAATTCTTGGCACTAAAACAGTATCGTGTTCGCCAAACAATGCACGTGGGCGTATGACAACACATTTTAAACCTTGTTGTGCAGCATTTTGTACATGACTTTCAGCCAGCCTTTTTGTTGCAGCATAAGCATTGACAGGTTTGGGTAAGGGCATATCTTCGGAGATATTTAAACACTCAGTAAAGTTGAAATAAATACTTGGCGTGGATACGTGAATGAAACGCAGTATTTTTGCCCGCGTTGCTGCCACCACTAAGTTTTGTGTCACCAGCACATTTGCTTGGTAAAAGTCATTGTATTTTCCCCAAGGTGACGATAATGCTGCACAGTGAAATATGATATCGCCTGTACCTAAACGCATTAACCAGTCATCTTCGGATAATTGGGTTAAATCAACAGCTTCAAAATGTGCACCTTCATCAGTTAATTCAGCCCCAATCTGTGCATTGCGACCTAAAGCCATCACTTCAAAACCAGCAGCAAGCAAACGCGTGACTACAGATCGACCTAAGCCTCCCGTTGCACCTGTAACCCATGCTCTTATCATTTTATTCTTTTATAATTTATGTGCATTTATTTAGTATTTAAACGCTGTTAAGCCGATGGTTAAACCAGCGCCCGTACCAATAAGCAATACAGTATCACCACGTTTAATTTTACCCTGCTCGATGCCTTCATACAGTGCTGTTGGCATACTTGCCGCCACTTGATTACCGTATTCGCTATAAATATCAATAGTCTTTGATTCATCAATTTTAAGCAATTTACGGACATGGTGCATACCAAGATGGCTCGCTTGATGTGGTACAACCCAATCAATGTCGCCCATTGTTAAGCCTGTGCGTTGCCAAAATTGTTCAAGAGCTTTCGGAATGTGTTGAGCTGCAAGTTTGAATATTGCCTTGCCATCCATTTGAAATAAAAAATCACGCTCATTTAAATCATCATTGCGTGTGCGCGGATTGACTTCTGTGCCGCCCGCGCTGATTTGGCAAGCTGCCCATCCTTCAGGTAGCGTTACCACGTGGGAGGCAATCACATAAGATTGGTTAGATTCATCAAATTGTAATATGGCAGCTACTACGCCATCACCAAAAATACAGGCTGATTCCATGTGTGACCAATCTATGCCACGCGATGCAAAATCTGCTGACACCAGTACCACTGTACGAAAACGCTTAACGGTAATTTGCGCTGCCAAAGCATCTAATGCAACCATAAACGATAAACACGTGGCATTAAAATCAAAACACGCTATGCCATGTTTTGCTTGTATATTTAATTCCCTCGCAACCAACACCGCAGTGCATGGAATCGCTTGTTCAGGCACGCCGCAGGCTGCAACCAGTGCATCTACATCATTTAGGCTCAAGCCCGCTTTTGCCAATGCAGCTAAAACAGCTTGTGCTGCTAAAGTAGATTGCTTTTCATTTTGCGCAAAATGGCGCTTGCGCACACCGCCCATTTTTTCTACTGAGCCAGCGGGTAAATTAAGTTTTTTGTCGATGGACGTTGCAAGTACTGCTTCTGGTAAAGCAGTTGCCATACTGAGAATTTTTATAGGGAGCATTTTATTTTAGTCATCGGGTTAGGTACGAAGCACAATATGGTTAAAAAACGGTGATATAAAAAAATAAAACCAACTAAATTAGCATGAGTTTAATAAATAAATTGTTTTATTTCTTTAAAAATTACCGATAAAATTGTAGCACTTTTGAATGTTAGCAAGCCGATTAATAAACAGATGCTTACTGTTTATTAGCGTTTAACAATATTTTTTTCTCTTTAAGCAGACACAATATATAAAGCTGAGCGAGCGAACATGTATTTACTTATAATTTAAGTGCATTTATCACTTGAAATTATAATGTCTAAAATGTCTAAATGTTGTTGAATCAGTCATTGATGCTTATTTTATTACTATTTATTGGTTTTTTAGTAGTAAGCATTTCTGATGTTTAGTAACCACATATATCCACTATTTCAGCGCTATTTAATCTCAAGATTTAGCTTTTACTAGAGGCGGGCAAATAAACCGTTTCTGTTATAATACGACTTTATTTTTCAAACAGTTTTTGCTCATGACTATCGTTTTACCTTCTCGCCGTTTATCAGTTGCTCCTATGCTCGATTGGACAGATCGTCATTACCGTCATATGGCGCGCCAAATTACTCATCATGCTTGGCTTTATAGTGAAATGATTAATGCTGGTGCGATTATTCATGGCGATCAAGATCGTTTTTTATTGCGCAATGAATGCGAAACGCCAGTGGCTTTGCAATTGGGAGGTAGCGAGCCCGCCGATTTGGCTCGTGCCGCGCGCGCTGGCGAAGCATACGGATACAACGAAATCAACCTCAATTGCGGTTGCCCAAGCCCGCGTGTTCAAAAAGGTGCGTTTGGCGCGTGTTTAATGAATGAAGTGGATTTGGTGGCCGATTGTCTTAATGCTATGCAAGATGCGGTAGAAATTGAGGTAACAGTAAAGCATCGGATTGGTGTAGACCGTCAAACTGAATATCAACCATTGGCTGATTTTGTGGGTACATTAAGCCGTAAAACTGTTTGCAAAACCTATGTGGTTCATGCCCGTAACGCTTGGTTGAAAGGCTTATCACCTAAAGAAAATCGCGATGTGCCACCGCTAAAATATGAATATGTTTACCAACTCAAACAAGAGTTTCCTGATTTAGAAATCATTATTAATGGTGGCATTACCACCAACGAGCAAGTAGCCGAACATTTACAGTATGTAGATGGGGTGATGATGGGGCGCGAGTGCTATCACAACCCTTTGGTGATGCGTGATTGGGATGGTTTATTTTATGCTGATGCGAGTCGTAAAGTCAGTGAGGCCGAGTTGGTGCAGCGTTTATATCATTATGTAACTGAGCAAGTAAACGCAGGGCGAGGCACTACTGTTCGCCATATTGCTCGCCATTATCTGGGTTTAATGCATGGCTTAAAAAATGCCCGTACTTGGCGGCGTATGTTATCGGATGCGGCGTTGTTAAAACCAAACCGTCCAGAATTGATTTTGGAGGCATGGGCAGAAATAGAAAGTGCGAATAACTTCTAAACAGGTTATTTTTAGAAAAGGCTACCTGAAACCAGTTTTCAGGTAGCCTTTTTAATTTTTGAATGAATTAAACACAGTGTAAGTTTTGAGTTATGAGTTGTGATAACAAGTGAGAAAGTGTTTATTTTTAAGCTGATTTTAGTACTCATTAGCTGGCTAATAAAATAAGTTAATCAATTGATTATTATAGTCGTTATTTGGTTTTTGTTGGCCATAAAAACGTTAATTGTCAAATAATGTTATAATAGCGACTGATTAATTGTTAGGATATATTTTGAATAAGAAGAAAATAGCTATATTAGGTGCAGGTCCAAGTGGTTTGGCACAGTTGCGTGCGTTTGAAGCATTACGCTTAGCGGGTGCTACTGATTTGCCAGAAATTGTGTGTTACGAAAAACAAAATGATATTGGTGGTATGTGGAATTACACCTGGCGCACGGGCTTAGATAGAAATGGTGAACCCGTCCACGGCAGTATGTACCGTTATCTTTGGTCAAACGGCCCAAAAGAATGCTTAGAGTTTGCAGACTATTCTTTTGAAGAACATTTTGGCCAGCCCATTCCTTCTTATCCCCCACGTGAAGTCCTTAAAGACTACATTATGGGGCGAATCAATAAACAAGATATTCGCAAATACATTCGTTTTGAGTGCCCGGTTCGTTGGGTGACCTTTGATGAAGAAACAAAAATGTTTACTGTAACCGTGATGAACCATAAATCTGGTGAGCAGGAAGTCAATGAATTCGATCATGTTGTGGTTGCCACAGGTCATTTTTCTACGCCAAACATGCCTTATTTTAAAGGTTTAGAAGAATTTCCAGGTCGCGTGATGCATGCGCATGATTTCCGTGATGCATTAGAGTTTAAAAATCAAGATATTCTGTTGGTTGGTGGTAGTTATTCAGCAGAAGACATTGGCACTCAGTGCTACAAGTATGGCACTAACTCGGTAACGATCAGCTATCGCAGTCAAGCGCTGGGCTATGATTGGCCTGAAGGCATTAAAGAGGTGCCAGTGATTACACGGTTTGAGGGTGATGTAGTGCACTTTGTCGATGGCAGCAGTCAGCGTTTTGATGCAGTGATTATGTGCACAGGGTATTTATTTCACTTTCCGTTTTTACCTGATGAATTGCGTTTGCAAACGCATAATTGTTTATATCCAGAAAATTTATACAAAGGCATTTTCTGGCAGCCTAATCCACAGTTAATCTATTTAGGTATGCAAGACCAGTATTTCACTTTCAACATGTTTGATGTTCAAGCATGGTATGCACGTGACGTTATGTTGGGCAAAATTAAGCTGCCTGAATTAGCGCAACGCCAAGCAGATGAGCAAAAGTGGTTGGCTGAATATGAACAAGTGCAAAATGTTGAAGGTGATATTGATTTTCAAGCTAAGTATATTCGCGAATTAAATAATGCAACCAACTATCCAGATTTTGCTGTAGAAAAACAGGGCGATATTCTCAAGCAATGGCAAAAAGATAAATTAGAAAATATCATGCGCTTTAGAGAAAAATCCTACCGCTCAACTTTAACCAACACCTTGGCACCAGAACTGCCTGAACCTTGGTTAGAAGTCTTAGATGATTCGCTAGAGCATTTTTTGAATTTAGCATTTATAAAAAGTAAGAAAAATAAAGTAGCAAGCTAGGCATTTAGTCCTGGTTTGAATAAGACGGCGCAACAGACATTCTGCGCCGTTTTTTATGTCTGGCTTTTATCAATGTAGTTTGATGATTTGTGGGTTGAGTAATCGTGTACCCAAGTTGTTTCAGGTAGCCTTTTAGTTTGTAAGTCGATTTTGAGTGATATAGGCAAGCTTAAGATGCTGTTGCTTTTAAGCAAGCCACGGCATGTTGGCTACTGCCTTGGAGTGCCGGCTTGGTTTGAGTGCAGGCGCTGTCAGCTTTGGGGCAGCGAGTGTGGAATACACAGCCTGAAGGTGGGTTGATGGGCGAGGGTAAATCGCCTGTTAAAAGCTGGATGGTTTTGTTGCGCTCGGCAATGGGATCGGGAAGCGGTACCGCACTCATTAAGGCTTGAGTGTAAGGATGGGCAGCGCGTTGATATATTGCTTGCTTGTTGCCCA
>CAZLYX010000005.1:34674-56793 GCA_964563885.1 uncultured Neisseria sp.
AAGGCTTGAGTGTAAGGATGGGCAGCGCGTTGATATATTGCTTGCTTGTTGCCCAGCTCAACAGTATGGCCTAAATACATCACCAATACGCGGTCAGAAATATGTTTTACCACGGCTAAGTCATGAGCGATAAACAGCAAAGCCAAGCCCATTTCTTGTTGGACTTCTTTGAGTAAATTCACCACTTGTGCTTGAATAGAAACATCAAGCGCAGATACTGGCTCGTCGCAAATCAGCAGTTTTGGCTTAAGAATCAGTGCACGCGCAATACCGATGCGCTGGCATTGACCGCCAGAAAACTCATGTGGATAGCGATTGATGAGATTGGGCAACAGGCCCACTTTCATCATCATCTCTTTAACTTGCTTATCTATTTCAGCTTTAGTTAA
This sequence comes from uncultured Neisseria sp., assembly GCA_964563885.1. GTDB lineage: Bacteria > Pseudomonadota > Gammaproteobacteria > Burkholderiales > Neisseriaceae > CAZLYX01. The sequence goes on from CAZLYX010000005.1 coordinate 35,064, forward strand.
GGTGGGGTAAAAAGTGTGTAGTGGCTCAGCGATGATGTTGCCAACCGTCATGCGCGGATTAAGCGAGGCGAGTGGGTCTTGAAAAATCATTGGAATCTGTTGGCGTTTAAGTCGCATCGCTTTGGGTGACAAGCTTAATAAATCTTGGCCTTGCCACATAATGCTGCCACTTTGGGCAGGGGTTAAACCAACAATGGCGCGAGCAAGGGTGGATTTGCCACAGCCAGACTCACCCACAATACCCAGTGTTTCGCCAGCATTAAGCTCGAAAGACACACCATTTACAGCGTGTAAAATAGCTGGTTTTTGCCAAAACCAAGCATCGTCAGCTTTAATATTAAAGCGCACATTTAAATTTTGAACAGCCAATAAAGCTGAACTCATACTGATGCCTCCACTTGATGTTCAGGTAGCCAATGACATGCGCGCTGATGACCTTGATACGCAGTGAGCGGTGGCGCTTGAATGCGGCAAATATCGTGTACTTGTGAGCAGCGTTCTTGAAACGGGCAGCCGATTGGTAAGTTGGCCAAGTTAGGTGGATTGCCCGCAATGGTTTGCAAGATGCTTCTATTCTCATCAAGGCGTGGCACAGCACCCAATAAGCCGATGGTATAAGGATGGCTTGGACGATAAAAAATATCGTCAACACTGCTGTATTCCATGGTGCGGCCAGCATACATCACCAAAACTTTGTCGCAAATACCAGCCACTACGCCCAAATCATGGGTAATCATGATAATAGTGGTGCCAAAATCGCGCTTAAGTTCATTTAATAAAACCATAATTTGTGCTTGCACGGTTACATCTAGCGCAGTGCTTGGCTCATCGGCAATCAGCAGTTTGGGTCTGCACAATAAGGCCATGGCAATCATGACACGTTGGCGCATGCCGCCAGAAAATTCGTGTGGATATAAGTTGATGCGTTTACTGGCTTCAGGGATTTTCACTGCGTCTAGCATGCGCACGGCTTCGGCGCTCGCGCTGTGTTTTGTCATGCCTTTGTGCAGGATTAATATTTCAGCCAGTTGCGCGCCTATTTTCATATAGGGATTAAGCGCGGTCATAGAATCCTGAAAAATCATGGCAATTTCTTGAGCGCGTAAGGTGTTTAATTTTTTTTCAGGTAGCCCTAAAATTTCTTGCCCTTGAAATTTTACTGAACCTGACGCCGACCCGTTTTTTGCCAACAAACCCATCATGGCAAATGCGGTTTGTGATTTTCCAGAGCCAGATTCGCCAACAATACCTAGAGTTTCACCTGCGCTAAGCTGAAAATTAAGCTGGTTAACAGCGGTAACTATGCCGTCTTCAGTGTGAAAGTTTACTTGTAAATTGTGTACCGACAATAAAGTCATGATGGTTTTCCTATTGAGCGATTAGCGGTCTTTTGGGTCTAGCGCATCGCGCAAGCCATCACCAATAAAGTTAAAACAAAACAGCGTAATCACCATGAAGGAGGCAGGAACCAACAACTGCCACGGCGCTACTTGCATGGTTTGTGCGCCATCTTGTAACATTGCACCCCAGCTGGTCATTGGCTCTTGTACGCCTAAGCCTAAAAAGCTCAAAAATGATTCAAATAAAATCATGTTCGGCACCAATAGTGAGGCATAAACCATCACTACGCCTAGAACATTTGGCACAATATGGCGCAAAACTATATTGCGGTTTGATACGCCGCCTACGTGTGCTGCTTCAATAAATTCTTTGCGTTTTAGGCTTAAGGTTTGGCCACGTACAATCCGTGCCACATCCAGCCACGACACCAAGCCAATCGCCACAAAGATAAAGCCAATATTGCGACCAAAAAGTGTAACCAATAAAATCACAAAAAACATAAACGGAAAAGCATTTAATATTTCTAAAAAACGCATCATCACCATATCAATTTTGCCACCTAAAAACCCAGAAACCGCACCATAAACCACACCAATAACCACAGCAACTAAAGCACCAGCGATGCCCACCAGTAGTGAAATACGACCACCAATAGCAACGCGGGTTAGTAAATCACGTCCAAGTGAATCAGTGCCTAAAAAGTGTTTATTCTGCCATTGAGGCGGGCTTTGCATAGCGCTCCAATCAGTAAAATCATAAGCAAACGGTGCCACGATTGGTGTAAGCAACACAAATAAAACAATAGCGAGCAAAATTAATCCACTGACGAGCGCGGCGCGATTGCGGCGGAAACGTCGCCAAGCATCTTCCCACAAGCTGCGACCTTGAATGTCTGGATTATTCAGTACAGCGTTTAGCGCAGCGGCTTGTTTTTTACTGACCAACATAATAATGTGTCTCTTGGCTGTAAGATATAGAGTGTTTGTATGAAGCTAAATACAGCGTCAATAGCGAATTTTAGGGTCGATAAGCGCATAGAGAATATCGACCACAGCGTTAAACATAATGGTGAGCACACCAACTAAAATGGTTAAGCTCAACACCATGCTGTAATCACGATTAAGCGCACCGTTAACAAATAATTGGCCAATGCCAGGCAGGCCAAAAATAGTTTCAATCACGATAGAGCCCGTAATGATGCCAACAAACGCTGGCCCTAAATAAGACACAACGGGCAATAGCGCAGGGCGCAGGGCATGTTTTAAAATAATTTGGCGGGTGGGCAAGCCTTTGGCGCGGGCTGTTCGTATAAACGGGCTACTCAATACTTCAATCATAGAGCCACGCATAATGCGGGCAATGCTAGAAACATAAGCAATGGCCAGTGCCGCCACTGGCAAAATCATATTAGCGGGGCTGCCATCGTTCCAGCCACCAGCGGGCAACCATTTGAGCCACACAGCAAAAATCAACACCAACAATGGCGCTTTTACAAAGCTGGGAATCACCACGCCTGTCATCGCCACGCTCATGGTGAAATAATCAAGCCAAGAGTTTTGTTTAAGCGCGGCGATTATGCCCAATGTTATGCCCACCATCAGCGCAATAATAAAAGCATAAAAACCAATTTCCAATGAAACAGGTAACGCTTGAGCCAATAAATCATTAACCGAATAATCTTTGTATTTAAACGAGGGGCCAAAATCCCCATGAGCCAGTTGTTTCAAATAATTGAAATACTGTAAATATAAAGGATCATTAAGATGATATTTGGCTTCGATATTGGCCAATACTGCGGGCGGCAGATTGCGCTCGCCAGTAAATGGGCTACCTGGTGCCAGCCGCATCATGAAAAACGATACTGTAATCAACACTAATAATGTTGGAATCGCTTCGAGTACACGTTTAAAAATGAATTTGAACATATTAAAAATAACGGCTGCCTAAAAAGGGTTTATTTTAGCTTATCAATCCAGTGTTGCGGCATAGGATATGTTTATTTAATTTAAAAGACTATTGATATTTGGTCGGTTGGCGGCATATATAGTAAAGACAATCGGCATGCTAACGCTATGAATAAGCACATAAATTGATAACAATAGCCAGCGTTTAAGTGAAACTTTAAAATGATTAATAAGGTGAGAAAATAAGAATGAATAAATGGCTTTCAGGTAGCCTCATCTTGGCTCTGCTGGTAGCGGTAGCTTATGGCGGCTGGATGATGGGGCGGTGGACTGATACAAAAAATAAAGATACAGAAGTACTCACTCGTGAAGGTGTGTTGATGAAAATCGTTGCACTCAACCGCTTAGAAAGCACAGCATTTTATATTGATACCATTGTGCGCAGTGAGAAAAAAGGCAATTGGTTTGTGCTCTGGCAAGACAACCAAAAAGGCTTATTTTTAGCCAAAGGTCGTGTGTTGGCTGGTTTAGATTTAGATAAATTAAAGCCAGATGATATCAATGTGGTCGATGACAAAGTGATCATCAGTCTGCCGCCAGTAGAAATTTTAAGCGTGGATTTAGATAATTTAGAGGTTTATGATTTGCGCACAGGCACACTGGGCTTGCCCGTGACAGATCACTCTGTATTAAACCAAGTTCAGGCTGAAGCGAAACAACAAGTGCTTCAGAGTGCGTGTAAGGCAGATATTTTAGCGCATGCGCAAAATCAATCTCAGCAGCAATTGGAAACCTTATTTGCATTAACTCAAACGGCAGTGTCGATTTACCCTGCCGCTTTGGCGGCCTGTAAGTTTCCTGTTTAACGATTTACCCCAAACCCCTATAAGGAGCAATATATGACAATTACTTTTAACCCCTCACAAGGTACTGTCACTTTTAAAGGAAATCGAGTAGAAGTTGACGGTGAGTTTGTAATAGCCGGCCACCCTGCACCTGAATTTAGATTGGTCAGTGCTGATTTGTCGGAAAAAACATTGGCTGATTTTGCTGGTAAACGCAAAATTTTAAATATTTTTCCAAGTCTTGATACCGGCGTGTGTGCCACATCAGTACGCACCTTTAATGAAAAAGCAGCAGGCTTAAACAATACTGAAGTATTGTGTATTTCTGCCGATTTACCTTTTGCACAAGCACGTTTTTGTGGTGCTGAAGGTATTGAAAACGTGGTGATGCTATCGAGCTTTCGCAGCGATTTTGGTCATACTTATGGCGTAAAAATGACCAGTGGGCCATTGGCTGGTTTGAATGCACGTGCAGTGGTGGTATTGGATGAACATAATCAAGTGGTGTACAGCCAATTGGTTAATGAAATTATTGAAGAGCCAGATTATGAGGCTGCATTGGCAGCAGCGAAGTAATGTCCTGATTGATTTGCTGTTAATAAATTAAAGGCTACCTGAAACACTTAGTGTGTTCAGGTAGCCTTTTAGATAAGAGTGATTCTAAATTAAGCAGCGCGCTTTTTAGCGCGTTGACCAAAATAAATAAAGCCAATTATACCCAACAAGATCATCGGTAAACTGAGCCATTGCCCCATAGAAATACCATTGAGCAAGCCAAGATAGTCATCCGGTTGGCGGGCAAATTCGGCAATAAATCGGAACACGCCATAGCCTCCTAAAAACACCATAGATACTTGCCCCATAGGACGTGGTTTTTTAGAAAATATCCATACAATAATAAATAAGCAGATACCTTCAAGTGCAAATTGATAAAGCTGTGAAGGGTGGCGCGGTAATACACCGTATTCGCCTAACCATTGTGCCCATTGTGGATTATGAGCAGCGGCTTTTAAATCTTCATAACTGGCTTGCGGAAAACCCATTGCATAAAATGCGCTGATGTCGGTAATTCGTCCCCATAGCTCACCATTGATAAAGTTGCCAAGGCGACCAGAAGCCAATCCCAGCGGCACCAACGGTGCGATAAAGTCGGAAACTTGAAATGGGTTGAGTCTATGCTTGCGCGCAAAGAACCACATCGCCACCAGCACGCCTAAAAAGCCGCCGTGAAACGACATGCCACCTTCCCATACTTTTAAAATATCAATTGGGTTGGCCATATAGTCGCTTAGTTTGTAAAACAATACATAGCCTAAACGCCCGCCAAGAATAACGCCAAATACGCCCCAGGTTAAGATGTCGTCAAGCATTTCTTTAGTAAATACGGTGTTGGTTTTTTCGATGCGACGGCGACCAAGCCAAATAAATAAAACAAAAGCAATAATGTAGCTTAAAGCATACCAGCGAATAGCCAACGGCCCTAATTGCAGGGCAATAGGATCGAACTGTGGATGGATAATCATAATAAAGCGGTTTTCCTATAATTTTCTGCAAGTGGCATTATACATGAGCCGTAGTAGGTAGCACGTTAAGTCATATTAAGCACAGCAATGATGTGGTGTTAACTTTTTAATTACAGTTGATTAGTATAGAATAAGCCCAAGTTGTTATTTAGATGAAATAGGCTACCTGAAAGCATTTATGTAGATATTCAGGTAGCCTCGCACATTATTATTGATTAAGGAAACCAACATGCCTGCATATCGCTCCAAAACCTCTACCCACGGCCGCAATATGGCTGGTGCCCGCGCATTGTGGCGCGCAACTGGCATGACCGATGGCGATTTTGGTAAGCCCATCATTGCCATTGCCAACTCGTTTACACAATTTGTGCCCGGCCATGTGCACTTGCACGATTTAGGCCAGTTAGTAGCGCGTGAAATTGAAAAAGCGGGCGGCATTGCCAAAGAATTTAATACTATTGCTGTTGACGATGGCATCGCGATGGGGCATAGCGGGATGCTATACAGCTTACCCAGCCGTGAATTGATTGCCGACTCAGTAGAATATATGGTCAACGCCCATTGTGCCGATGCGCTGGTGTGTATTTCTAACTGCGATAAAATTACCCCCGGCATGTTAATGGCGGCCATGCGTCTTAATATCCCTACCATTTTTGTTTCGGGTGGCCCCATGGAGGCGGGCAAAGTGATTGGCGTGGCCAATATTGTTGACGCGCGTAAATTAGATTTGGTTGATGCAATGGTTGATGCAGCTAACGAAGATTTGAGCGACGAAGAAGTAGATGCAGTAGAGCGCTCAGCGTGTCCAACTTGTGGCTCGTGTTCGGGTATGTTTACTGCCAACTCAATGAATTGTCTCACCGAAGCGTTAGGCTTATCGCTACCAGGTAATGGCTCGTTGCTGGCAACTCATGCTGGCCGCAAAGAATTATTTTTAGAAGCGGGTCGCCGTATTGTTGACATCACCAAGCGTTATTATGAGCAAGACGACGAAAGCGTATTGCCACGCAACGTTGCTTGTAAAGCCGCGTTTGTGAATGCAATGACTTTAGATGTATCTATGGGTGGCTCTACCAACACGGTATTGCATTTACTGGCTGCTGCTTCAGAAGCCGAAATTGATTTTAAAATGGCTGATATTGATTATATTAGCCGTCATGTACCGTGCTTATGCAAAGTTGCTCCTGCTACGCCAAAATACCATATGGAAGATGTACACCGTGCTGGCGGCGTAATGAGTATTTTGGCTGAGCTTGATCGTGCTGGCTGCCTGAACACTGATTTGCCAACCGTGCATGAAAAAACCATGAAAGAAGCGTTGGCCAAATGGGATATTATGAATCCAGCCAACACTGAAGCGATTGAGCGTTACAAAGCTGCGCCAGGTGGCGTGCGCACCACGCAAGCATTCTCACAAAATCGCCAATGGCCAAGCTTAGATACAGATCGTGAAAATGGCTGTATCCGCAATAAAGAACACGCTTATTCGCAAGATGGTGGTTTGGCAGTATTATTTGGCAACATCGCCGAACGTGGTTGTGTGGTGAAAACGGCTGGAGTCGATGACAGTATCTTGAAATTTACGGGCCGTGCGCGCGTGTTTGAAAGCCAAGATACAGCAGTAGCAGGCATTTTGGCGCACCAAGTTGTGGCGGGTGATATTGTGATTATTCGCTACGAAGGCCCTAAAGGAGGCCCTGGCATGCAAGAAATGTTGTATCCAACAAGCTACCTGAAGTCACAAGGATTAGGTGCAGATTGCGCGTTGCTGACTGATGGTCGTTTTTCTGGTGGTACATCAGGTTTGTCTATTGGTCACGTTTCACCAGAAGCGGCAGAGGGTGGAGCAATTGGCTTGGTGCAAGAGGGCGATACTATTGAAATTGACATCCCCAACCGTAGCATTAACTTAGCCGTGACTGCAGAAGAGTTGAAAGCGCGCCGCACCGAAATGGAAAACCGTGGCTCGAAAGCTTGGAAACCAGTGAACCGCGAGCGTCATGTTTCTGCTGCTTTACGCGCTTATGCAGCAATGACTACTTCTGCCGACACTGGTGCTGTGCGCGATGTGTCACAAGTAGAACGTTAAAAAATAGACTTAAATCAAAGTTTAATATTAGTAAAAGTATTGACTTCAAAAGTTTGCGATATGATTAATGCACTCGAGCCATAAGTAGGATAGCTCGAGTGCATATTTATTTTGCAGGCTGTTAACAACCAGCAAAATTGGAGTAATCATTTACTTTGTGGAGGCATTAGTATCGCCATGGCTATTTTAATTATTTTTAACCGGGAACCCTACGATAATACCGATGTAACCTGGAATGGTTTGCGTTTGGCTAATCAGCTTACAGATAACAAGCAAACGGTACGTATTTTTTTAATGAACGATTCTGTCGATATGGCACGGGATATCTGCGTACCACCAGCAGGTTATGATCAAGACTTAGCACAAATGCTTAAAGACCTGATCGTCAAAGGTGTGTCGGTGAAGGTTTGCGGTACCTGCATGGCGCGTTGCGGTATCTATAAAAACCATCCCTACTTTGAGGGTGCAGAATCTTCAACCATGCAAGAGTTGGCTGAATGGGTGGTCGACAGCCAAAAAGTGCTCACTTTTTAAAATATTTAAGCATAATTAATGTTTGATAGTGCAATGTTAAAGTCTAATTAAATGACTCATTTTGCAAAAAGGCTACCTGAAACAGATAAAATATCTTTCAGGTAGTCTTTTAAATTAAGCTTATATTTAAGTATCAAGACTAGGATCGGTCCAGACGCTGCGGTAAGAAGTGTAATAAGACAGATATGAAATGGGGACAAGTGCTAGAAAAGCGAAACCTAAAGTCACTAAACTAAGGATAAGGCTAATTAAAAGAAATATAAAACCATAAACCGTAAAAGGAAGAATGTTTTTCAGGCAGCCTTTGATGCTCATTATCATCGCGCGAATTGGGTTTAAATCATTCAAAACAACTAAAGCCGTAGCAAACCAAAAGCTCATCATCCATATGTAAACTAAGACAATGAGAAGAGAGATAGGCGCGATGAGTATTGTTATATTTGAAAAGTCTTTGATGTGCTGAAAGGGCATAAAAACGATAAAAAAGATAAAAAAGATAAAAACAAAAACCATCATTATTAGCAGATAGAGTAAAGCCAATAAAGACAATTCTAAAAATTTATATTGAAAACCGCTAAATAAATATTGAAATACTAACTCGCTTTGTTCGGCTAGCGCGTCAGCAGCAAGTAGAAAGCCGCCCAAAAATAAAAATGTTATAAAGTGTGCAGCAATACCACCAGCGAAAGGTACGAAAGAGAGCAGCACCATTATCATCATTATGGTTAACGTCATACCAATCCACGTTAGTGGACGCTGCCTAAATAACACCCAAGCTTGTTTAATCCAGTCTATGCCGGCGCTGGCAGGTAGTTTTCGAGGAGAAGTTAATAAAGCTGGCTGGCGATAAATATTGTCTGAGGTTATGAAGATAACATCGTCATTTTCTGATGTGGATTCATAGGGTAGGTATGAATTAGGCATAGAGATTTTCGTGAAAGCTAATGAAATTGGTTTGTCAAAATATGGTAGACATAATAACGCACTGAGTTTTGAAACACATAATTTTTTATTGCTCAAGCTGGTAATGAACGATAACGTCTGCATTAATGATTTAATTTATAAAGCTGGTGTTGTATATGTTAAATAATGGTGCTTTATAAAGCTAAAAAAGAACAATCTTTGATAATGCACCACTCATTTTTTCAATAATTATTGGTAAATCGAAGATTAATAAGCACTTTTGCTCATTCCTTTTCAATATTTGCTTTGTTTAAATTTTTCATAAACTGAACAGTATGCAAAGTAGGAGGAGAACCCTTAGGTTGGGGCATGAAACAGTTATTAGTGTCGGAAAAATCATCATCCTTATCTTTTGATTTACACGGACACAATCAAATAAAACTGTAGGTAAGGGTTTAGACAGTACTGTTGTCTGGTTATGTTGTCGATTTAAGTGCATTATGCGACTATTAACAACTTGCATGATTTTCTGCGCATGCTAATGATCATTTTATGTTATTAAATAACACTTAGAGTTTGATTTAAATACCGTAAATCTTGGTTCGTTAGCACTGAAAGCGGCTGTTCTAATAAGTAAATGCGGTTATAATAGCGTTTTAATTTTTCAGGTAGCCTCATTGTTATGAGCGACATTACTGCGTTTGCTAATCGATTGGGCAAAAACGCTAAGCATTACTTAAAATGGGCGCGCCGCCAAGATGTTGAAGCATGGCGTATGTATGACCGCGATATTCCACAGTTTCCATTTGCAATAGACGTTTACGGCGAAAAAATTCATTTGCAAGAATATGATACTGGTTGGTTAATGCAGCCAGAAGAACATAAACAATGGCTTAATGAAGTGTTAGAAGCCATCAGTTTTGTGACTGGTTTTGCACCTGAAAATATTCATCTAAAGCGTCGCGAGCGTCAAAAAGGAACGCAGCAGTATGAGAAAACGGGTAGAGCGGGTGCTGATTTTATGGTGCAAGAAAACGGGCGTAGCTTTTGGGTGAACCTTGAAAAATATTTGGATACTGGCCTATTTTTAGACCATAGGAACACGCGAAAACTGATTGGTGAAATGGCTTCAGGCAAGCGGTTGCTAAATTTATTTGCTTACACAGGCAGTTTTACCGTTTATGCAGCAACCGGCGGAGCAGTGAGCAGTGAAACAGTAGACCTCTCTAATACTTATTTAGATTGGGCGCGCCGAAATTTTGAATTAAATAGCATCGATTCCAAGCAACATGAAATCATCCGTGCCGATGTGTTTCAATACTTAGACGAAGCTGCATATATGCGTAAAAAGTTTGATTTGATTGTGATGGATCCACCTAGCTTTTCCAACAGTAAGAAGATGTTGGATATACTGGATATCCAGCGCGATCATATGCGCTTGATCGAGGGCACAATGAAGCTGCTGACTTCTGAGGGCACGTTGTACTTTTCTAACAATTTGCGCAGCTTTGAATTAAGCTCTGAAGCAGCACGGCGTTATGCCGTAAAGGATATATCCAAACAATCGGTGCCGGAAGATTTTCGCAATAAAAAAATCCATCAATGTTGGACAATACAGCATTTATCTTCAGGTAGCCTTTAAGGTTGTTTGACGCTACCTGAACAGGAGTCATCATGAATAGCTTGAAATACATTTATCTATTACCAGTAGTTTTGTTATTGAGTGGCTGTATGTATGCCGAAACGCCAGAGGGTCGAGTGGCAGTGGTCGATTTACCCGTGCATAACACTACAACAATCAATAAAACGGTGCGCATCATCGCCCCGCCAGGCACAACGGTTGTTTATGGAGAAAGTGCGCCTTATCACTACGTGAGAGATCCTTATCCGCAAACCTATCCAGCTCGTTTGCCGCTGTATGCTGCTAATGGCCACTGCTTAGACGGCAGACGTGCTACAGCAAGCAGTTTACAGACGGCACCTTGTGATGGTATGGCTTACCAAGATTTTGCTTTTATGCACAATACGTTGCAGACGCTAGGTCAATGTGTATCAGTGAGCAGTGGGCGCTTTTCTTCGCGCTCGCGCATATCTTTAGTTGCTTGTAACGGTAGCATTGAACAGCAATGGTTTGCAGATGGTCAGCGTATCCGCAGCATACTGAATGGGCAATGTTTAGATGCAAACAAAACAGGTAGTGCAGTGCGTTTACAAAGTTGTGATGATTCCATTGGCCAGCAATTTGGCCGTCACCACTAAAATAATTTGAGCGTAAGTTGTTATTACAATCTCATTATTAAATTAATAAAATACAATAAAATACAATAAAACCAATAAGTAACACCCAATAAAAGAAAGACATTGATGCAAAATTACCTTACCCCAAACTTCTCATTTGCTCCCGTAATTCCTGAACGTGGTTTGGGTAGTCGTGTTTGGGATAGCGAAGGTCGAGAATATATAGATTTATCTGGTGGTATCGCGGTGAACGCGCTTGGACATTGTCATCCACAGCTGATTGAAGCCATGAATGAGCAAGCGCATAAGTTATGGCATGTTTCTAATATTTACACCACCGAGTCAGCACAAAGTTTGGCTCAAAAACTGGTAAAACATACTTTTGCTGATAAAGTGTTTTTTTGTAATTCTGGCGCAGAAGCCAATGAAGCGGCACTAAAACTGGCGCGAAAATATGCGCGCGACCACCATAGTGAAGAAAAAAATGAAATTATTGCCTGCGTAAATGCATTTCATGGCCGCACCTTGTTTACTGTGAGCGTTGGTGGTCAGCCAAAGTATAGCCAAGACTTTGCGCCGTTGCCGCTCGGTATTAACCATGTTCCCTTTAATGATGTAGAAGCACTTGCCGCTGCTATTAGTGACAAAACTTGCGCAGTGATTATTGAGCCAATTCAGGGTGAAAGCGGTGTTTTGCCGGCTACCGAAGAATATTTAGAGGCAGCACGCCGTTTGTGTGACCAACATCAAGCTTTGCTCGTGTTTGATGAGGTGCAAACTGGCATGGGCCGTACTGGTAAATTGTTTGCTTATGAAGGTTACGATGTGGTGCCAGATGTGCTCACCAGCGCTAAGGCTTTGGGTAGTGGTTTTCCGATTGGGGCAATGCTGACAACCAATAAAATTGCGCCAAGCTTTGGCCCAGGCACACATGGTTCTACTTTCGGTGGTAATCCCTTGGCATGTGCTGTAGCGTCTAAAGCCTTCGACATCATCAATAGTCCTGAAACATTGGCCCATGTGCAACGCCAAAGTGAACAATTAAAAACTGAGCTTGAAAAAATAGCCACAGAAACAGGAGTGTTTAAACATATTCGTGGTGTTGGCTTGTTAATCGGCTGTGTATTGGCAGAGCAATATAGCGACCGAGCCAATGATTTAATGGAAGAAGCTTTGAGGCAAGGTTTGATGGTGTTGATGGCCGGTGGCAATGTTTTGCGTTTGGCTCCCAGCTTGTTGCTGAGTGATGAAGATGTACAAGAGGGCATGAGCCGCTTGCGGGCTACCTTAGCAATTTGGCAAGGTTAAACAAGAGTTGGTGTAATCTAAATATATTAAAGCGAGCCGAGGCTCGCTTCATTGCGCTATTTAAGTTTTAAGCATTGATAGGGTTTAAGTAGCCTTTTCTATTTTACTAAGATGCTGATTAGTCATTATTTTTACAATTTTGTTAAATTATGTGATGATTTGATGTGGAATTATAAATACCTATACCGCATATCGAAAAAGTTTCCCGTTAGGATGGTCACAAATGGCATGACTTTATTTTTAGGCTATGCTTAGGATCAAATATAAATAAATAAATAACTAGGGAAAACTGTTTTACAGTTTTATTGAGATAGGGAGTATCCATCATGATGAAAAAATGTGTCATTCTCAGCGGCGCGGGCATCAGTGCCGATAGTGGTTTAAAAACCTTCCGTGATGCGGGTGGTTTATGGGAAGGCTATAAAGTAGAAGAAGTGTGTACGCCTGAAGCGTATGCACGTAATCCACAACTGGTAATAGATTTTTATAACCATCGTCGGCGCCAAGCTAATGCCGCCCAACCTAATGAAGCGCACAAAGCGTTGGTGGCTTTAGAACCGCATTATCGTGTTGAAATTGTGACTCAAAACGTAGATGATTTACATGAGCGTGCAGGAAGTCAATCAGTATTGCATTTACATGGAGAGCTTAATAAAGTTCGCAGCTGTGTGAATACTGATGAAGTCATGCGTTGGACAGGTGATCAAGAGGCCAGCGATTGTGATGCAGAGGGCTATCCTTTGCGCCCGCATATTGTTTGGTTTGGCGAAGATGTACCCATGTTTGGCGATGCTGTGCATCTAATGGAAGACGCTGATATTGTGATTGTGATTGGCACATCCTTGAATGTTTATCCTGCTGCTTCATTGTTACGTTATGCACCAGCTCATGCTGAAGTGTATTTGATCGACCCCAACCCAGGCAAACTGGATGTTCAGGCTGAAATCATTCCACAGCGTGCGAAAGATGGTGTGCCAACCTTGGTGAGTCATTTAATCAACATTGCATAAGCAATAAATGATGTAAATAAAGGCTACCTGAAGATAATCTTTCAGGTAGCCTTTATATTGGTTTTATTAACACGGTTTATTTAGTTGCAAAAGTATTACATTGATTGATATCGCCGCTTTTCAGTCCACGCTGAAACCAAGCCAAGCGCTCAGCTGACGAACCGTGAGTAAAGCTGTCTGGCACAATATAACCCTGCGCTTGTTTTTGTAAACGATCATCACCCACAGCTTCCGCTGCATTGAAAGCATCTTTCAAATCCGTTTGATCCATTAGATTCTGTGCCACTGCTTCACCACCCCAAATACCCGCAAAGCAATCAGCTTGTAATTCTAGTTGTACCGATAACGCGTTGGCTTGTGCTTTACTCGCTGTTTGCTGCGCTTGGTTGACTTGTGGCAAAATGCCGAGCAAATTTTGAACATGATGACCAACTTCATGGGCAATCACATAAGCAAAAGCCGCATCGCCTGAAGCACCCAGCTTTTTACGCATATCTTCATAAAAAGATAAGTCTAAATATACTTTACGATCAGCCGGACAGTAGAAGGGCCCCATTGCAGCTTGGCCAGTACCGCAGCCAGTGCGTGTGCCACCTGTATATAAAACCATGGTAGTGGGCGAGTATTTTTGACCATGCTTGGCAAAATAGTTACTCCAAGTGGCTTCGGTCTCTGCTAAAACAACGCGTGATAACTCATTTAGTTGTTTCTCTTGATTAGAGTTTAAAGTTGTTGACTGCTGACTCAACCCAGCGCTGGGCGTACCAACTATGCCTGAGAGGTCTACACCATAATATGCACCGACTAACAACACGATAATACCAAGAACACCAGTGCCCTTGCCGCCCATACGGCTACCTTGACCACGACGGTCTTCTACATTTGAACTTTGTTTTCGGCCTTGCCAACGCATGGTAAACCCCTTTTTAAATGCTAATTTATAGTGTGAAAATTATAGGCTTAAATATGGTTTAACAAAATGAAGCGTTATAAATGGTCGTTTTATGATGTGGAGCAGTAATTTTTAAAAAACTAACTGTAATTAAAATCTATTCTTTTTTAGAAAATAACATAAATGTCTTCACTAGCGGGTATAAGGATTTGGCTATCAAACAATGATTCAATGTTGATTAGTAAAACATCAATTCCATGTAAGCTTGAAAGCATTTGTAGCTCACTTTTTAACATCCTCATTTAAACTGCTAATCACTAAGTTGAGCTAATAATTCACGTGCAGTAAATGTTCACTCAGGATTGGCTTATAGTGTTTGAATAATCATTTGGACGCGAGTGGTCATTTTTCCCCAATAACATAGTGGTTTTCAGTACACACGGCGTATTAGATTGTTGCGTATTAAGTGATTTAAACATTTACCTACGTAACCATCATTGAAGCCATAAGTTTGCATCGATTAATGTGGTGGTAACAGTTGCTTTCTGATTTTCGAGTTATTTTAATAGAAAATCAAAAAGTATGTTTACTTATAGAGCGACAATAGTATTTATAATTATGATTTAATATTACAACCATTCACCAAATTTGTTGATATACCAGTTTTTGACAATTTGGGTCAAACGATTGGTATAAACGCAACAGCGGGATATACACAAAGACCTTTAGGCAAATAACTGATTTTAAATTATAAAAGTGCTTTTGGTTTAAGCACTTACGCCGCTTGAAATATGTTGTTTTGCTTTTTGGGAGGAAATTCCATCTTCCGAGCTATCCATCATTAGGTAGACATCATTACTGTCTTGGTAAGAAGCTTGTCGAAGCTTCTCAGTTGCAGCAGAAATTTATTTCTGGATTGGGCGCAGTTTTAAACAACTTATTAAAACAACTTATTAAGAGTTGGTTTTGGTTTCTTCATATTAGAGTTTCTATATAAATGCAGTTTGCAGGCTTCAGGTAGCCTTTACAAATCTCGTTTTACTTTGTCTAGCTGGCGGCGATCACGCTTTGTTGGTCTGCCTTCAGGATAAGCAGCGCTGATGCGGCTTGCTTGATCGAGTGACTTTTGCTCTTCGCGTTGCTTAACAACCACCATATCTTCCTCATATAAGGTGCGTGCTTCTGGCGCAGGACGGCGTTGGTGGCTTAATGTTAAAACAGTAATTTTATAAGGCAGGGAGTTGAGAGTAAGATCGATTTTGTTGCCAGCACTGATGTTTTTACTATTTTTCACTTTAGTGCCGTTAACTTGTACGCGGCCTAATTCGATATGACGTTGAGCGAGAGCACGCGTTTTAAAAAAGCGTGCTACCCATAACCATTTATCTAAGCGCATAGCAATATTGTCAGGGTTATTTTTCATAGTAATTTTATTAGTGGTTTATCGTATGAGTTTAACATATGAAATTTTATGCGATGCGGGCTTGAATTCACGCTTATGAGGTAAATTTAATAAATGAAGACGCTTAAATTATGGTATAAATCTAAAATAGTTTGGCTTTAAGCTAATTGATTAGCCAAGGCTACCTGAAAATAAAGTTAAAGTAGAGTTTGTTTATATCTATTTTTTATCTATTAAGTGATGCTGTCAAAATGCCTTTGTTCGCGTATGATGGTGTCCATTCAATTTATCAGAGTGCATTACATGAAACCTATTTTTCTGGATTTTGAACAACCGATTGCTGAATTAACTAATAAAATTGAGGAGCTGCGTTTTGTTCAGGACGGCTCTGCTTTGGATATTTCTGACGAAATAGCTCGTTTACAGAAAAAAAGTAATGGTTTAACTAAAACTATTTTTTCAAAGTTAACACCATCTCAAGTGTCACAAGTTTCTCGTCACCCACAACGTCCTTATACGTTGGATTATATTCAAGCCATCTGTACTGATTTTCAAGAATTACACGGTGATCGCCATTTTGCGGATGATCATGCAATTGTTGGCGGTTTGGCACGTTTTAATGGCCAAAGTGTCGTGGTAATCGGCCACCAAAAAGGTCGTGATACCAAAGAAAAGATACGTCGTAATTTTGGCATGCCTAAACCAGAAGGTTATCGTAAAGCTTTGCGACTCATGCAAACTGCTGAAAAATTCCGGTTGCCTGTGCTAACCTTTATTGATACGCCTGGTGCTTATCCTGGCATCGGCGCTGAAGAGCGTGGTCAGTCTGAAGCCATTGGCCGTAACTTATATGAGTTATCCCGTTTGCATGTGCCAGTGATCTGTACGATTATTGGTGAGGGTGGCTCTGGTGGAGCTTTGGCAATTGCAGTGGGCGATTATGTGAATATGCTGCAATATTCTACTTATTCGGTAATTTCGCCAGAAGGTTGTGCTTCTATTTTGTGGAAAACCGCTGATAAAGCTTCAGATGCTGCACAGGCGTTGGGGATTATCGCGAAACGCTTGGCTGATCTGGATCTGATTGATCGTGTAATTGAAGAGCCTTTGGGCGGAGCCCACCGTAATTATGCGGAGATTACACAGCGAGTTAAAGACGTTATTAGCGAGCAGTTGCGGGCAGCACAGGATATTCCGCTTGCTGATTTATTAACACGCCGCTTTGATCGCATCATGGACTATGGCCAGTTTACCGAAAAATAAGTCGACATGAATAACGTTAAAATTAAGGGCGGCCATTGGCTAGCCCTTTTTTGGTTTGTATGGAGTATAAAGCGGTGAAAAAGCAGATCAAGAAAGATTTATACTTTCAGGTAGCCTCAGAGTGGCCAAATGCTTTGACCGGTGTCGAAAACATTGAGGTAGGCTTGAGTGGTGGATTAGATTCTATCGTATTACTGCATATTTTGTGGCGTATGCAGGTGGAAAAGAATTTCTGTTTGTCTGCTGTGCATGTACATCACGGTTTATGTGATCAAGCGGATGATTGGTCAGAATTTTGTGCCAAACTTTGTGCGAAATTAAATATACCGCTTCGCGTGGCAAAGGTTTGTGTGGAAACGCACGGTTTAGGTTTGGAGGCAGGAGCCAGAGACGCGCGATATAAAGTTTACTCAGAGAGTACAGCGGGCGTCTTAGCATTGGCACATCATGCGGATGACCAAGTGGAAACATTTTATTTGGCCACTTTACGTGGAGGCGGTACACGCGCACTTGCGGCTATGCCAAGACTGCGCCCGTTAAATTCACGCGTTACTTTATGGCGCCCCCTGCTATCGATATCACGAGCGCTTTTGGCTGGATATAGAGATGACTGGCAGCTTAGTTTTGTTGACGATCCTAGTAATGAAGATATTGGTTTATTAAGAAACTGGATACGGCACGTTGGCTTACCTGTTTGGCAACAGCGGGTGCCAAATTTAAATCAGCATGTTCGTGCTAGCGTTTCTATATTACAAGATGAATGTGCGATTTTAGAAGAAATAGCGCAAGAAGATTGGCAGAGTGTTCATCAGCAAGGTTGGTTTTGTTGTGAAAAATGGGGTGTATTAAGTGGACCGCGACGTCGCCAATTACTGGTATTACTGGCGAAAAAGCACTGCTTAGGCACGCCATCGATTCAGAGTGTTCTTGATTTTGAGAAGATTTTATTGGCCTCAAAAAACAAACAAGTAGAGTGGTCATTGCCTTTGGGTAAGGTTTATGCTGCCCATAAACGCTTATTTATTATGCAAACTGGGTGGGAGTTGGGGCTCACTTGGATAGCTCAACCACTAAATAATTCAGGTAGTCTTTATAATGAGTTGGTAAAAAAAGGCTTTACCTTACGTCAGCATCCGTTTGGAATTCGTGAAGATGTGTTGCAAGAAATTGGGTTAATTCGCGCTGTTCATGCCGATGATCAAGTTCTTTTGACCGTTGGGCATAAAAGTGTAAGGAAAATCTTACAAGAAAGGCGAATTCCAGTGTTTGTTAGAAAATATTGGCCAGTGATTGTTGATAGTGAAAACCAGTGTATTGCTATTGCCAATATCTGGGTTAGTCGTCATCATGGCTGCCTAAATGGATTCCTACCGGTATTTGAGAAATTTAACTCGTATAGTGTGGAACCAAAATGAGGGTAGTGCGTCTTACTAACAAGTAAAGACGCTTTACCTGTTGATTCAATCAGGTGAAAAGGTAAGACATGAGTGATCGTGATATCGATCAAGCTTTGGTAGAGCGGGCACAAAAAGGTGAGCATAAAGCTTTTGAGCTATTGGTTGTCAAATACCAGCGTCGGTTAAATCGTTTGATTTCACGCTTCATTAAAGATGAGCATGAAGTGCACGATGTAACACAAGAGGCGTTAATCAAGGCCTATCGCGCCTTACCTAATTTTAGAGGTGAGAGTGCGTTTTATACTTGGTTATATCGTATTGCTATCAATACCGCTAAAAACTTTTTAATCACTTCTGGCAAGCGCGTGATGCTACAGTCAGATGTTGCCAATGATGAGGGAGAGTTTCTCGATATCACCGAGCAGGTGGCAGATTATCATACGCCAGAAGCTGAAATGGTTAATCGAGAAATCCTAGAAACTGTTGAAGCTGCGGTTAGTAGGCTACCTGAAGATTTACGTAAAGCAATTACATTACGTGAAATGGATGGTTATTCTTACGAAGAAATTGCGCAGATTATGGATTGTCCAATCGGAACTGTTCGTTCGCGTATCTTCCGAGCACGGGAAGTTATAGCAAAAGATTTAAGACCGCTATTGGATACATCCGAAGATCAAAGGTGGTAGAAATGTCAAATGACGAAAAAAAATATGAATATGTATCTGCCTTGATGGATGATGAGTTGTCGGAGGCAGATTTAGCCTTGATGCTTGAAGATGATGAGGCGCAACAAAAATGGCGCGAGTATCATGTTATTCGCGACTATATGCAGCATGCTAAATTAGTTTCAAGTGAAGAATTTGAAATTGAAGCTAATGCTGAGCAACTTGAGCCTGTCGTTATTCAAGACAAAAAAGCAGATATTCGTGTAATACAAGCAAATGCTGCCGCAAATAGTAAAGTGTTTCGTTTGTTTGCAGTGGCGGCAAGCGTGTGTGCACTAGCTGTGGCTGTTTGGCAAGTGGTGCCACAAGCTGATCAGGCTGCACCAATGGCTGCTGAAAAACAAGTCATAGAGCCAGTGGTTGGGGATCAAAATATTGTTCCTGTAGGGAAAATTAAGCAAGATGATAAAGCCACCCAAAAAGAAGTAGTAGAACCAAATGCAGCTTTGGTCAGTAATATGGATACGCAAAAAGTAGAGCCTGCAATTTTAACTAGTAAAATTGAAGATGAGAAAACAAAACAAGCTTCAGAACCAGAAAAAATTCAGTAATACTAAAATGATTTATTTTGAGTAGGCTTGTTGAAAGAGGCTTTTACGGGTTTGTAAAAGCCTCTTTCATTTATTCGTAAACTAATTTAATCAGATGTTGCGATAAATTTGTTTTAGTTGGTATAAAAACCAGTTAAAATTGTAACAGCTCTATTCTAGGAGACTCAATTGGAATAGTCTTCTTGATGTTGCCAATAATATGAACATAATAAGTATTCCTCCTGTTTTATTTAAAGTCTAGTAGTTTCCTCAGGGTGATTACTGTTTTTATATTTAAGTAGCCCTGTTAATGTTGGCTAACTAAATACAGTTCAATGCATAGGGTATCCTTACTTATTCTACATACTAAAAAGCATACACGCCTATAACGGTGGTGTATGTTTGGAAGTATGAATTGAAGTGGTTTAAGTGAATCTGCTATAAGTCTGACAATAACTCAATAAAGTTAAAAACCACTTAAAGACTCATGCTGCGGAGTTGTCTAGCCGCATCTAAGGCATAGTAAGTTAAAATTCCATCAGCTCCTGCTCGTTTAAAAGCCATTAAACTTTCTAAAACCACTTTCTCACCGTCCAACCAGCCGTTTTGAATGGCTGCTTGAAGCATCGCGTACTCTCCGGATACTTGGTAAGCATAAGTAGGCACACCAAATTCATCTTTAACACGTCGAATAACGTCTAAATAAGGTAAACCTGGTTTTACCATCACCATATCCGCACCTTCTTGGATATCCAAGGCAACCTCTTGTAGTGCTTCATTTAAGTTTGCAGGATCCATTTGATAAGTTTTTTTGTCAGCATTGCCTAAATTAGATGAGCTGCCAACGGCATCTCTAAAAGGGCCATAAAATGCAGAGGCATATTTAGCTGAGTAAGCCATAATCCGAGTATGAATATAACCTTGGGCTTCCAGTGATTGTCGAATAGCACCAATGCGTCCATCCATCATATCCGAAGGAGCAATAACTTGTGCTCCAGCTTCTGCATGACATAAAGCTTGCTTAACTAAGACCTCAACAGTTTCATCATTCAACACATACCCTTGCTCATTCATCAAGCCATCTTGGCCATGGATAGTGTAGGGATCTAATGCAACATCCGTCATAATGCCCAATTCAGGAAATTCTTGACGTAATCTACGTATTGTCTTGGGTACCAGACCTTCTGGGTTGTAAGACTCTTCAGCCAATTCAGTTTTTTTTTGAGTAACCACAGGAAACAGTGCCAGCATTGGGATACCCAGCTTAACCATTTCCTCCGCGGTAAATAACAATCTATCAACTCCTTGTCGCTTCACGCCAGGCATAGAAGTAATAGCTTCTTCTTGCCTTCCATCTTCTAAAACAAATGCTGGATAAATTAAATCATCGACAGTTAATACATTTTCGCGCATCAAACGGCGAGAGAAATCATCTTTTCTCATGCGACGCATACGGGTTGTAGAAATAGTGCGTGGTGGAAAGTTCATGATAAGCCTTTTTAAGTTAAGTATCTAATGAGCTATTAATGAGAGAATTTTACGCTAAGAAATAATAAATACAAGGCGGAGAAGGTTTTGGTTTGTAAGATTTCTACCTATAAAAGAATATAAATATTTAATAATTACAATTAAGCATCTTGTTACTTTAAAGGGAAAATGACGAAATAACCTCATCTATTCATAAGTTCTTGCGAGATGATAGTTGTTTATTACCATAAAAATATCAAACATAAACAGTCATTTGCTAGTTTAACGATAAAATAGTTTATCAAAGCAGTTGACGTTATTGGTATTGGCTGTGTATAGTTCGGTTCTTCGCTGCTAGC
>CAZLYX010000006.1:0-5702 GCA_964563885.1 uncultured Neisseria sp.
ATTGATATTTTGGTATCAAATGCAGGTATACAAATTATTAATCCAATTGATCAGTTGGCTTTTTCTGATTGGAAAAAAATGTTGGCTATTCATTTAGATGGTGCTTTTCTCACCACTAAGGCGGCCTTAAAACATATGTACGCATCTAAGCGTGGTGGCACAGTAATTTATATGGGTTCTGTGCACTCTCATGAAGCTTCAGCGTTGAAATCACCTTATGTAACATCAAAGCATGGTTTGCTGGGCTTGTGCCGAACTTTGGCTAAAGAAGGTGCATCGCATGGTGTGCGTTCGCATGTTATTTGCCCAGGGTTTGTGAAAACGCCATTGGTTGAAAAACAAATTCCTGAGCAGGCGCGTGAAAAAGGCATTACCGAAGAAGAAGTTGTAAAAAATGTGATGCTTGGTCAAACAGTAGATGGCGAGTTCACCACTGTTGATGATGTGGCTCAATTGGCATTATTTCTAGCAGCATTCCCGACCAGTGTGTTTACAGGTCAATCATTCCTAGCCTCTCATGGCTGGTGCATGAACTAAATCAATTATGTTATTGGCGAGCGCCAAACAAGCTCGCCAATAATCATTAGCTTGCATATACAGTTTAAAGGAAAACTATGACGCCTATTCAAGAAGCAGTAAAGAAATATGACCGTGTGGCCTTGTTGCTACAAGGCGGCGGCGCGTTGGGTTCTTATCAAGCGGGCATTTATGAAGGCATTCATAATGCAGGTATCGAAATCAACAGTATTTACGGTATCTCTATTGGCGCGCTCAATACGGCTATTATTGCGGGAAATCCACGTGAAAAGCGTGTGGAAGCGTTGCAAGGATTCTGGAAGACGATTACTCAACGTAACTATACCTCAGATTCTTATAATCCATTTCGTGAGATGATTGGTGGTTTAAACTCAATGGGGCGTTCAAATTTTTTGTCGCTTTATATGCCCGCTTTATTTGACAATCCTTACTTAAAAGACCAGTTACGAGTGATGGAAAGCAGAACAGAGGCTTTTCAATCAATGATGGAAGGGCAAAAAGGTTTTTTCAAACCGCGTGGGTTTATGCCAACTGATACTACACCTAATCATTTGAGCTATTACCTCACCGGGATGCTGGCCGAAACTTTAGCCCAGTTTGCTGATATCGAACGCATTAATGATCCAGACCATATGCACGTGGCGGTAAGTGCTGTGAATGTGCGCACTGGTAACTATGCTGTTTTTCGCAATGAGCTTGAAGAGCTGACTTTTGATCATTTCGTTGCTTCTGGCTCATTGCCACCTGCGTTTCCCGCAGTAGAAATTGATGGCGAATACTATTGGGATGGTGGTTTGGTGTCTAACACACCACTGAATGATATTATTCAAAATGAAAAGTCGTCTAGTGAATTGATTTTCCAAGTAGATTTATGGGATGCACGCGGCTTTTTGCCAGAGACCATCGGTGGATTAGATGAGCGAATTAAAGATATTCAGTATTCCAGTAAAACCCGTATGATTACCGATTTAATGGGCGAACGTTTGCGCTACAACAGCCTGATTAAAGAATTGTTGGCATTGATACCAGACAAAAAAGGTAATCTTAATTGTATTAAAAAAGCTGAAAAAATGTCTGAAGTGGGTGTGAAAAATGTGATTCAACTCATTTATCGTAAGCATGACTACGAACGTGGGTATAAGGATTATGAGTTTAGCCCTTCTACTATGAAAAACCACTGGCAAAGTGGTTTAAATGATATGAAGCATACTTTCCGTTATGTGGATTGGTTTAATCCACCCACCGATGGTGAGATTTTTAAGAGCCATGATATTCACGATATACGTCGTAGCTTCTCGCAGTGTTAATGGCTGAATTGGCTAATTAAAATAGCTTAAAAAAGGCTACCTGAATTGTTTTCAGGTAGCCTTTTTATTATTGAATTTAAGCTAAATACAATGGGTGCTTGCATTGCTTATCCAATAGCTAATGCGGGTTATTTCCCGATACAAAAGCGGCTAAAAATAACGCCCAATAAATCATCTGCCGTAAATTCGCCGGTTATTTCACTGCATGCTAATTGGGCAAGTCGCAGGTGTTCGGCTAACAGCTCAATCTGATTATTACTGCAAAGTGCTGCATTGTTAAGCTCGGTCTCAGCTTGATGCAAGGCATTAAGATGGCGGCTGCGGGCGAGAAAAAGGCTTTCACTTTCGCCTTGCCAGCCAATTTGTTCGAGCAATGCTTGTTTGAGTATGTCCAAACCATTGCCATGTTTGGCTGAAAGCTTGATGATTGTATCTGCACCGCTAGCGGTGTGGAGGCTACCTGAAAGTTGTGTGGCGGCTTCACCTGTAAGGTCAATTTTATTGTGGATTTCGATGCGCTTAAGACTTTCAGGTAGCGTGTCGAGAATGGCTTTCGTTTTACTGTTGATGCCTTCTTTTGGGTCAATCAAAATCAATGCTACGTCCGCTTCTTGCACTGCTTTGTGACTGCGCTCGATGCCGATTTTTTCAACCAAATCGTCGGTGTCGCGCAGGCCAGCAGTGTCTATAATATGCACAGGCACACCATCGAGCGTAATTTGTTCGCGCACGGTGTCGCGGGTAGTGCCTGCTATATCGGTAACAATGGCGATGTCGTCACCAGCTAGGGCATTGAGCAGGCTTGATTTGCCAACATTGGGCGCGCCCACTAAAACCACGTTCATGCCTTCGCGTAAAATAGCACCTTGTTCGGCACTGGCGAGTACAGATTGGAGCTGGTTTTGTATTGCCGCTAGCTTGCCTTTTGCATCTGCGGCTTCAAGAAAATCAATGTCTTCTTCGGGGAAATCAAGCGTGGCTTCTACCAGCATGCGCAAGGTAATTAGCTCGTCCACCAATTGATGGATATGCTCTGAAAATACGCCTTTTAGAGAACGCAGCGCCATGCGGGCAGCGGATTGGCTGGAGGCATCAATTAAATCGGCAACACTTTCGGCTTGAGCTAAATCTAATTTGTTGTTGAGAAAAGCGCGTTTGGTAAACTCGCCTGGCTCAGCCATATTTGCACCAAGATCAAGGCAGCGTTGTAACAACATGTTCATCACCACTGGCCCGCCGTGGCCTTGTAGCTCAATCACATCTTCGCCAGTAAAACTAGCGGGTGCGGCAAAATAAAGCAGTAAACCGTTGTCGATTGGATTACTATCCACATCAAGAAAATCGGTATGCATAGCCATGCGCGGCTTGGGTGTTTTGCCGCCGCTGAGGGTTTGCGCTAATGGCAATAAGTCTTTACCAGATAAACGGATAACGCCAACTCCGCCTCGGCCTGGAGCAGTGGCAATGGCAGCAATGGTGGGATTAAATGAAGACATTAGAGGCTGCCTGAACGTAAATAAAAACATTATAGCAAACTGCTAGAGTTGGCGTGGAGCGGTTGTTTGCGATGTGCTCAAAGTGGGTAAACAATAAATAGACATTAAAATACGGTATTGAGCAGATGCTTAATTTAAATAAACTATTTAATAATAGTGCTGTAATGGTGTTCGGCTTATTCACAAGCCATTAATTAGACAGAATTGATAAAGTAGATGCATCGCAAAAAGGCTACCTGAAATATGTTCAGGTAGCCTTTAATAGATTAGCAAGCAACTATTGCTTGTTAAATGCGATTTGCCAGTGCCTCGGCTTTACCAATATATAAAGCAGGGGTGAGCTTGAGTAGCTCTGCTTTTGCATGAGTTGGGATATCTAAAGATTCAACAAACATGGTCAAAATTTGTGGCGTAATGCCTTCTTTGCCACGGGTTAAATCTTTTAATTTTTCATATGGATTGGCCACACCATAACGGCGCATCACCGTTTGGATTGGCTCAGCCAGTAATTCCCAAGTGGCGTCTAAATCGGCGGCCAGTGCAGTTGGGTTGGCTTCTAGCTTATTTAAGCCACGCAAATGTGAGCTAAAGCCTAAAACAGCATAACCAATACCCACGCCCATATTACGCAATACAGTGCTGTCAGTTAAATCGCGCTGCCAGCGTGAAATGGGTAGTTTTTCAGCCAAGAAACCCAGCACTGCGTTGGCCATGCCTAAGTTGCCTTCTGAGTTTTCAAAGTCAATTGGATTAACTTTATGCGGCATGGTAGAGCTGCCCACTTCGCCCTCTTTTACACGCTGTTTGAAGTAACCTAAAGAAATATAGCCCCAAATATCGCGGTTGAAGTCGATAAGAATAGTGTTAACACGGCTGATGGTTTGGAAAAACTCAGCCATGTAGTCGTGTGGTTCAATTTGAGTTGTGTAAGGGTTGAAGGTTAGTTTTAAATCCTGTTCAACAAATTTTTGGCACAGTGCTTCCCAATCTACGTCAGGATAGGCAACCATGTGGGCATTGTAGTTGCCTACAGCACCGTTGATTTTGCCTAAAAACTCTTGGGTTTGTAGTTTGTCTACTTGGCGATTGAGGCGGTGTATTACGTTGGCAATTTCTTTGCCCAATGTTGATGGTGTGGCTGGCTGACCATGTGTGCGGCTCATCATGGGTACAGCAGCAAACTCGTGCGCCATATTTTGCAGCTTGGTGAGAATTTCTGCTAGTTGTGGCAGCAACACGTTTTCGCGCGCTTCACGCAGCATTAGCGCGTGAGAAAGGTTGTTGATGTCTTCGCTGGTGCAGGCAAAGTGGATGAATTCGCTGCTGTCGGCTACTTCAGGCACGCCCGAAAAACGCTCTTTCAACCAATATTCAATGGCTTTAACATCATGATTAGTAGTGGCCTCAATGGCTTTTACTGCTGAAGCATCTTCTAGGGAAAACTCGTTGATAACTTTGTCGATTACGGCAACGGTAAAATCACTAAATACAGGCACCTCCGTAATTTTTGGCTCAGCGGCCAAGGCTTTGAGCCAGTTTAATTCAACGGTAATACGGGCTTTCATCAGGCCGTATTCGGAAAAAATGGGACGCAATGCTTCGACTGATTTGGCGTAACGGCCGTCTAAAGGGGAGAGTGCGTAAATCGGGTTGATCATGTTTTCAGTTTCCTGTTAATAACCAAATGGTATTGGATAAAATAGTTGTCGATTATACATGAACCGACTTTGAGGTGGATGACAGTTATTGTTGCGGCGTTTATGTTTTGGTATGACTGATATGTATTCATTTAAGGCCGTGCAGCCATATCCCAAACAAAAATTTTGACGGTGGCCAACGTTTCTCTTAATAGCTTCCAGAGCAGGCTAGTGCTGGGTTCTTCACAGGCTTGGCCGCTAAAACTTAAAATTTTCTTGTTTGGCCATTGTTGATGGGCAAGCATGCTGGCGCGTGGCAAGTGAAAACCAGCGCTCACTAAAATAACACTCTCGGCAGCTTCGATCAGCAAACCGCCGCGTTGAATGTTTTCAAGCGTGTTTCCTGCTTTTTTTTCGAGCAGGATATCGTCAGTAGGCACGCCAAGTGCTATTGCCATATCGCGCATGGCTTCGGCTTGATTGTTGCCGTCGGCATCGTTACCGCCGGACATGACCAAGCGCGGTACTTTGTTGTTTAAATAAAGCTCAGCACCGGCAACCACTCGTGAATTTAAGCAAAGGTTTGGTTCGTTATTTTTATATACGACATTGCCTAATATTAGCGCTACATCGGCGCTAGGCATTTTGGTGGGCAAGATAGCTTGGGCTTGATGGTCATATCGATACAGCCAAATGATGGCAAGGATCCAAATAAGCAGCAATCC
>CAZLYX010000006.1:5802-9997 GCA_964563885.1 uncultured Neisseria sp.
GCTTTAATATTGCCAACTTCATGGCCGGTACGCAGATCTTTAATGCGTGAGGCATCGAATACATAAGAGCGAATTTGGTGGCCCCAGCCAACAGCAGACTTGCTGTTTTCTAACGATTGTTTTTCTTCGTTGCGTTTACGCATTTCCAATTCAAATAATTTTGATTGCATCATTTTCATTGCCGCTGCACGGTTGGCGTGTTGTGAGCGGTCGTTTTGACACTGCACCACAATGCCAGTGGGTTCGTGGGTGAGGCGCACAGCAGAGTCGGTTTTATTAATGTGCTGACCACCAGCGCCAGAAGCGCGGTAAGTATCAACGCGTAAATCGGCTTGGTTAATGGTGATTTCGAAACTGTCGTCTACTTCTGGGTAAACGAATACCGATGAAAATGAGGTGTGGCGTTTATTGGCTGCATCAAAGGGTGAAAGGCGTACGAGGCGATGAACGCCGCTTTCAGTGCGCAATGAGCCATAGGCGTATTCACCTTCTAAACGAATGGTGGCACGATTAATGCCGGCGATATCGCCTTGGTCTTCTTCTAATATTTCTACTTTAAAGCCTTTGCGCTCGCCGTAACGTGTGTACATGCGCAATAACATGCCGGCCCAGTCTTCGGCTTCTGTACCGCCAGCGCCAGCAGTGATATCAATAAAGCAGTTGTTGGCATCGGCTTCTTGATTAAACATACGCTTAAATTCTAGATCAGCCATTTTTTGTTCAAGCTCGTTGATGTCTGTTTGAACAGCGGTAAAAGCCTCTTCATCTTTTTCTTCTATTGCCATTTCTAGTAACATGCGGCTATCTGTGATGCCGCTAGCGATGGTGTTAAGTGTGAGTACTATACCTTCAAGCAGTTTGCGCTCTTTGCCAATTTCTTGTGCTTTTTTTGGGTCACCCCAAAGCTCTGGATCTTCTGATAAGCCGATTACTTCTTCTAAGCGGTCTTTTTTACCATCGTAGTCAAAGATACCCCCGAATATCGATGCTACGGGCTGAGAGGTCGTCTAGAGAATCATTTAATTGGTTGAGAATTTCGGCTTCAATCATGGCGTTCTTCTTCGGAATAATGGTGAAAATTAAGGGCTTAATTGTACGTTATTTTAGGCTTGTGCGTGTGTTTTAGTCGGCAAAAGGCTACTTGAATGTTTCAGGTAGCCTTTTGGTTAAGCCACTACAATGTTAAATATCAGTAAGTTGTTTAACGTGTTCGGTAGTTGGCTAAAGCAGCGCGAATCTGTGGCAAAGCGGCACGTGCAGCCTGTTCGCCCAATTTAATAGCTTGTTCTTTTTGGTCGAAACCACCAACGGCACCCAGTTGTTGCACTTTGGGTTTGATAACAATTTGTGCGTGTGCTAATTCTTTATTGAGTGCAGTAGCGCTCATGATGTTGAGACTTTGGTCTAAATAAGAGAAAAAGCCAGCCTCTGTTGTTTTCGCTGGGCGCGCGGTGATGTCTACTGCAATGATGAAGTTGGCACCCATGCTTTTGGCAGCTGTTACGGGTACTGGGGCTACTAAACCACCGTCTACATATTTGCGACCACCAATAACGGTGGGTTGAAATACATTGGGAATGCTTACTGAAGCACGCACAGCTTGGCCAGTGTTGCCACTGCGGAATACCACCATTTTGCCAGTATTCATGTCAGTGGCAACAGCGCCGAATCTTAGCGGGAGTTTGTCAATCGGGCGATTCCCAACTTTGCGGTTGATGTAATCTTCTAATTTTTGCCCTTTGAGAAAACCACTGGTAGAGAAGGTAAGATCGACTAAATCGGTTTTACTTAAAATTTCAGACTCTAATTCCAAACGATCTGGGCTCATGCCGCTGGCGTATAAACTGCCAACCACTGCGCCAGCGCTGGTGCCTGTAATGACGTCAATGGGAATATTATTTTGTTTTAATACCTTAATTACGCCAATGTGCGCAAAACCTTTAGACGCGCCCCCGCCGAGCGCTAACGCAACCACAGCGTTGGGTTTAGCCGCTGGTGTTTTCGGTGGTGGGGCTTTGGTTCCACAGGCGCTCAGTATGATGGCGCTCATGGTGAGCAAGGCGGTGCGACGATTTAGGTTCATGGTTATCTTTCTTTGAGAGGAGGCTGCCTGAAAGAAACGTTTTAACAAACGAAAGTGGTCAGCAAAGGTGGTTATTATACGGGGACAAGCGGCAATAAAAAGTGTAGATGCGTTAAGATATTAAAAGATAAGAGGCTACCTGAACCGTTTGTGCCATGCAAAACAGTTCAGGTAGCCTCTTTAAAATGCTTACGGTTTTTTGGAATAAAACTGCACTAAGCTTTCATTTTCTGGCAATACTCGTTTTTTAACGGCATGCCCATATACGGTTTCCAATGTAATGCTATTGAAAACCCCGCTTTGCCAAGCATGGTTAATGGCGGCACGGGCTTCGTCTTCGTTGTCAAAACGCAATGAACCCCATAAACCTAGCGTATCCATGTCTTGCCAAAATGATTCAGCACTTTGGTAAGTTAGAGTAATTTTAGAGGTGTCCATCACAGGATCGTAAAAGCCATGATGAAACAGCATATCGCCTAAATCGTGCATATCAAATAATAACGGTGTGGTAAACGCGATGCCTTGTTGTTTCAGGTAGCCTGTCACTTCTTGTAAGGTGTCTACACCAAAATGTGTGAAAAACAATAAGCCATCAGTTTTGAGCGCGCCTGCCCAGTTTTCAAATGCTAAAACAGGATCAGCAGCGGTGATTAAACTCAGATTTGCCCACAGCATATCGGTGCTGCTGATGGGTAGAGTGTCTTCAATTTTTTGGCAAAGTTGTGTCACATTTTTGCCAGCAAGCTTTTGCCAAAGCCCAAGCTTACGCATGTCCGCCGCGGCTTGTAAAAAATCAGCGCGCGGATCGTATTCTGCAAATGTAGCCTTGGGATAACGCTGTGCGAGCAAGCTGCGGCTGGTGTCTGCATCGGCACCGATTAACGTGATGTGCTCGGGAATAACAGTAACTAAAGTAAGGCGCTCATCGTTGTCTTCGGCAAGGCGGCGGTGGATTAACCAGCGGTCGGGTGTGTTCATGATTTTAGGATTATTTATAGGTAATAGTTGGGTGGATTATTTTTGGGTAAGCAGATGTTTCAGGTAGCCTTTATTGTCTGCACTAAGCCTTTATAAAAGGCTACCTGAAACATTGTTTAATCAGGTTTAATGACGCTCAAAAAAATCGCTTAATAATGATGCAAACTCTGAAGCTTGGCTCAGAAATGGTGCATGTGCTGCTTTATCTATTATATATAATTCACTATGAGGTAAATGGCGATTCAAGTATTCGCCCATGCGCGGCGGAGTAATACTGTCTTTGGCACCAAAAATTAATAGGACAGGCGCGCTGATTTGCGGTAATAAATCACGTGCGTCAGAATCGTTCACAGCATCTAGCGCCTCTTCTAAAGCAACGGGCACACCTTGTTTGAGGATGTCTGGTAACACGGATTCTAAAGTAGAGTGCTGATCTTGGGCATATAAAAATTGTAACTGTAAAAATTGGCGCATATGTTTTGAATAATCTTGCTGAAAAAGCGCAATCATTTTAGCCAACGCTGGCTTACTCAAACCCTCTGGATAATCTGGGGTTGCTTGGAATTTGGCAAAGCTAGCAGTTAAACACAGTGCATTTATTTTTTGTGGATGACGAGCAGCCATATATAATGCCACTAATCCGCCTAGCGACCAGCCTAATACATAAGCATTGTCATCTATCATTTCAGCTAGCTTATCGGCTACGTCGATAATATTAAATATGGCAAGGGTAGGGGTGTTGCCATGACCTGGTAAATCAAGGCTTTCTACTTGCCAACTTGATGGCAAGCGTTTGATTAGATCGTTAAATATATGACGATTTGCCGCCCAGCCGTGAATCAGATAAATTTTTTTAACAGGGTAACGCATGAGTAAGCTCTCGGTTTTGCGCCATTTTTTAGGCAAGCAACGCTGCGTATTATGCCATGATTCAGCGGCAAACTGCACTTTGTGCAATGCGTGTCGCGGCGATATAGAGCAGCTATATACTGATATAAACACCTTGTGCCCGCGTTGCGCGGCGGTAAGTACGGGTGGAATAGTTTGTGGACACTGCCAACTAAAGCCGCCACCATTTAAGGCTTTGTGGGGCAGTGTTTATTATGAGCCGCCCATAAGCAGTATGTTGCATGC
>CAZLYX010000006.1:10097-33475 GCA_964563885.1 uncultured Neisseria sp.
TTAATGTTAAGAAGCGTAATCTTCTGCTAATAGATGATGTAACGACCACCGGCGCAACATTTTATACACTTGCTCGAATCCTAAAACAGGCGGGGGCTGGCGCGATTTATTGCTGGTCACTGGCGCGAGCGAAGTGAAAAGAATTTGACCGCCTCAAGAATTTTAAGGCATATTGCCATTTATGTAAGTGACTGATTTTATGTTTACTGTTGTTTTATACCAGCCTGAAATTCCACCCAATACGGGCAATATTATTCGTTTATGTGCCAATACAGGCACAGAATTACACTTGGTTAAACCGCTTGGTTTTCCTTTGGATTCAACAAAGATGAAGCGTGCTGGGTTGGATTATCATGAATTTGCAGCCCTAAGTGTCCATGAGGATTTCGTAGCGTGCTGTAATGCTTTAAAAGGTAGACGTATATTTGCGTTAACCACTAAAGGTCAAACTCGACCTGATGAGGTAACTTTTCAAGCGGGAGATGTTTTATTATTTGGCTCGGAAACACGAGGCTTACCTGCTGAAATATTGGATAGGCTACCTGAACAACAGAAATTAAGGCTACCAATGATGTCCGGTAGCCGAAGCATGAATCTTTCTAATGCTGTTGCGGTTATGGTTTTTGAAGCGTGGCGGCAAAATAATTATATAGGTGGCTTATGAGCCATTTCGCAGCCCTAATAAAAAGCAGGGCAAAGCGAACATTATCAACTCAAGAATTGGATTAAGTTTTGACTCAAGCAAAAAATACTTTCTTTACTGGCACATTCGCTGCCATGACGTGTACACTTTTATTAATTAGTAGTTCTGCAGTAGCTGTGGAATCTGAATCAATAAAAGAAAGAGTAGCCAGTGTAAGCCCAGTAGCAGATACCGTGGTTAAAACTGAAAAATTACATCGTTCTGCAAACATGACTTATAAAGTAGCTGGTAAACGTTATTATCCATTAAAAAAAGTATCTAGCTTTAGCGAAACTGGCAATGCATCATGGTATGGACCAGGTTTTCATGGTCGCAAAACCTCTAATGGTGAGCGTTTTGATATGAACATGATGACGGCCGCGCACCCTACATTGCCTATTCCTAGCTATGCACGTGTAACTAATTTAAAAAATGGCAAGGAAGTGGTTGTGAGAATTAACGATCGTGGCCCGTTTCATGGCGGCCGTGTCATGGATGTTTCGAAGGCAGCTGCTCAGAAGCTTGGCTTCATTCACGCTGGAACAGCTAAAATTCGTGTTGAGCAAATTATACCAAGCCAACAAACTTCTATTTAAAGTTTAGTATTAAGTATGAAGCTTAAATGCCAATAAAAGCCTGCTCTTACAAAGCTAGGCTTTTATTGGCATTTTAATTCTACCAATTTATACTTTAGTGTGATTTTGTAAATATTTTTATGATGTGATATGGCTATGAATGCTATCAATTAATGATATGATGCCCTCCTATGACATTTATATGATGAGGTGCGCTAGTCATAGAGTGCTATTCAAGAAAAGTAAAACATTTCTAAAAGCACTTTAGTATAGTGTAACTTGTTGATAGATTGGGATTTTTAAAATTAAAAAAGCTTCAATTCATAACTAAAGTAATGGTAATTGTTACCAGTAACTAACTAATAAGACTAAAGATATATTTATTTTTTTAGCTTAACGCTTTTAAACAATCTCGAATTTAGATACAATAAGAGAGATTTAACAGTATTATTCACGTTGACAATTTGGATGTAAACTTATGTTAGCCAATTATTTTCCCGTATTTGTCTTTATAATTATCGGCTTAGTTGCTGGTCTTTTGTTTCTGACCCTAGGTAATTTGCTCGGGCCGAAGCGCCATTACGCTGAGAAAGACACGCCGTTTGAGTGTGGATTTGAGGCGTTTGAAACTGCGCGTATGAGATTTGACGTGCGTTATTACTTAGTGGCGATCTTGTTTATTTTATTTGATCTAGAAATTGCGTTCATGTTTCCATGGGCGGTCGTGTTCAAGGATTTGGGTGCGTTTGGGTTCTGGTCAATGTTTGTGTTCATTGTGATTTTGACAGTGGGCTTTATTTACGAATGGAAAAAAGGCGCTTTAGAATGGGAATAGAAGGCGTTTTAAATAAAGGCTTTATCACAACAAGCGCAGATACAGTATTAAATTATGTGCGTACTGGCTCGTTGTGGCCTGTTACCTTTGGTTTAGCCTGCTGCGCAGTAGAGATGATGCAGGCAGGTGCTGCCCGTTACGACTTAGACCGTTTCGGCATAATCTTTCGTCCATCACCACGTCAATCGGATTTGATGATTGTGGCCGGTACGTTGTGCAATAAAATGGCACCTGCTTTGCGTCGTGTTTATGACCAGATGGCAGAACCGCGTTGGGTCTTATCAATGGGTTCTTGCGCTAATGGTGGTGGCTATTATCACTACTCATATTCGGTTGTGCGAGGGTGTGACCGTATAGTGCCAGTTGATGTTTATGTGCCTGGTTGCCCTCCAACTGCAGAAGCGTTGATTTATGGACTTATCCAGTTGCAAGGCAAAATTAAACGCACATACACGATTGCGCGTTAGGAGTACGAAATGGCTAATGTGAAAATTTTACATGCAACGGTAGAGCAAGTGCTTGGCGATAAAGCCAATAAGGTTATTCTGGCTTTGGATGAGGTAACGGTTGAGTGCGCTGCTGAGAACTATATTGAAGTGATGACCACTATTCGAGATCACGCGGATCTACACTTTGAAATGCTGGTTGATTTATGTGGTGTGGACTATAGCACTTATAAAAATGATGTCTGGTTAGGCAAGCGTTTTGCAGTGGTCAACCATTTGTTGTCTATCAAAAATAACCAACGCATTCGTGTTCGCGTTTGGGCGGATGACGACAACTTTCCTGTAGTGGATTCAGTGGTGGGATTGTATAACGCAGCAGATTGGTTTGAACGAGAAGCGTTTGACCTGTATGGCATCATGTTTAACAACCACCCAGATTTACGTCGTATTCTTACTGATTATGGCTTTGTAGGGCATCCTTTCCGTAAGGATTTCCCAATTTCTGGTTATGTTGAAATGCGTTACGATGAAGCCGAAGGCCGTGTGATTTATCAGCCTGTAACCATCGAGCCGCGTGAGATTACGCCACGCATCGTCCGCGAGGAGAACTACGGTGGCTAAGAGATTAAGAAACTATACTATTAACTTTGGTCCGCAACACCCTGCAGCGCATGGTGTGTTGCGTATGGTTTTGGAGATGGATGGCGAAACCATAGTTAGAGCTGACCCGCATATTGGTTTGTTGCACCGCGGCACTGAAAAACTTGCTGAGACACGTACTTATCTACAAGCATTGCCGTATATGGATCGTTTGGACTACGTGTCAATGATGTGTAACGAACAAGCGTATTGCTTGGCTGTTGAAAAGTTAGTAGGCATTGAGGTGCCAGAACGAGGCCAATATATTCGCGTGATGTTTGCCGAAGTAACACGAATTTTAAATCACTTGATGGGTATTGGTGCGCACGCTATTGATATTGGTGCAATGACAGTATTCCTATATGCGTTTCGTGAGCGTGAAGAGTTAATGGATTTGTATGAAGCGGTTTCAGGCGCACGACTACACGCCGCTTACTTTCGTCCAGGTGGTGTGTATCGAGATTTACCTGACTATATGCCGAAATATGAAAGTAGCAAATTTCGTAATGCTAAAGTCCTACAAAAATTAAATGAAGCACGTGAAGGCACAATGCTTGATTTTATTGAGTCTTTTACCAATCGTTTCCCTAAATGTATAGATGAATATGAAACGTTGTTAACAGATAATCGTATATGGAAACAGCGTACTGTGGGTATTGGTGTTGTGTCACCAGAGCGTGCCTTACAAAAAGGTTTTACTGGCGTAATGCTGCGTGGCTCAGGTGTAGAGTGGGATGTGCGCAAGAAAACACCTTATGATGCTTACGCAAAAATGGATTTTGATATTCCTGTAGGTTTAAACGGTGATTGTTATGACCGTTATTTATGTCGCATTAGTGAAATGCGCGAATCTAATCGTATCATTCAGCAATGTGTTAAATGGCTTCGAGTGAACCCGGGCCCAGTGATTGTTGAAAATCACAAAGTCGCGCCACCAAAGCGTACTGAAATGAAAATGGGTATGGAAGACTTAATCCATCATTTCAAACTGTTTACCGAAGGTATGCATGTTCCGGAGGGTGAAACTTATTCTGCAATTGAGCACCCTAAGGGTGAGTTTGGAATTTATATGATTTCAGATGGCGCAAATAAACCTTATCGCATGAAAATTCGTGCGCCTGGTTTTGCTCATATGCAAGGAATGGATGAGATGGCGCGTGGCCACATGTTGTCTGATGTGGTGGCTATTATTGGTACACAAGACATCGTATTCGGGGAGGTAGATCGATAATGTTATCCACGGAATCTTTACAACTTATTGAAGTAGAGTTGGCCAAATATCCTGCTGATCAACGCCGTTCTGCTGTAATGGCTGCGCTTCGCATAGCACAAGTAGAAAAAAGTTACTTAAAAGCTGAAACTATTGAATTTGTCGCCAATTATATTGGCATTGCACCGGTTGCGGCTTATGAGGTGGCTACTTTCTACAATATGTATGATCTAAGCCCAGTGGGGCGGTATAAATTTACAGTTTGTACTAACTTGCCGTGTGCCCTACGCGGTGGAGTAGATGCTGCCGAATATCTGAAGAAAAAATTTGGTATTGGTTTTGGTGAAACCACACCAGACGGAAAATTCACCTTGATGGAAGGTGAGTGCATGGGTGCTTGCGGTGATGCACCTGTGATGTTATTAAATAATCATAAAATGTGTAGCTTCATGACTGAAGAAGCGATTGAACAAAAATTAGCGGAGCTGATCTAATGGCTATCTTTCAATCCGGTGTTATTTTTGACAAAGTAGATACGCTAAATTCCGACTGTTGGCATATTGATGCTTATCAGGAGCGTGGTGGATATCAGGCTTTGCGCAAAATTATAAGTGAAAACATATCGCAAGATGATGTTATTGCCGAAGTTAAAGCTTCTGGTTTGCGTGGTCGAGGTGGTGCAGGATTCCCCACAGGCTTAAAGTGGAGTTTTATGCCTCGTGCATTCCCTGGTGCGAAATATGTTGTCTGCAATACCGATGAAGGTGAGCCTGGCACGTTCAAAGATCGTGACATCATGGACTTCAATCCACATGCGCTGATTGAAGGTATGATTATCGCTGGTTATGCCATGGGTGCTAAAGCAGGCTATAACTATATTCACGGCGAAATTTATGCAAGCTATGAGCGTTTTGAAGAAGCTTTAGCAGAGGCGCATACGGCTGGGTTTTTGGGTAAAAATATCATGGGCAGCGAGTTTTGTTTCGATCTGTATGCCCACCATGGTTATGGTGCTTATATTTGTGGTGAAGAAACCGCTTTGCTTGAGTCGCTAGAAGGGAAAAAAGGGCAACCTCGGTTTAAGCCACCCTTCCCAGCGTCATTCGGTTTGTATGGCAAGCCGACCACGATTAATAATACTGAAACATTTGCTTCAGTGCCGTTCATTATTCGAGATGGTGGCCCAGCATTTGCAGCTAAAGGTATTGAGAATTCTGGTGGTACGAAGTTGTTTTCAATTTCTGGTCACGTTGAGCGACCAGGTAACTATGAAGTACCTTTAGGTACGCCGTTTGCCAAACTGCTGGAAATGGCGGGTGGTATGCGTAATGGTAAAAAATTAAAAGCTGTCATCCCGGGCGGTTCGTCAGCACCAGTCTTACCGGGTGATGTCATGATGAATGTGAATATGGACTATGATTCCATTGCAAAAGCAGGCTCCATGCTGGGCTCCGGAGCGATTATTGTGATGGATGAAGATGTTTGTATGGTGAAAGCACTAGAGAGATTGGCTTACTTCTATTTTGAAGAATCTTGCGGTCAATGTACTCCCTGTCGCGAAGGTACGGGTTGGATGTACCGAGTTGTGCATCGCATTGCAGAAGGTAAGGGTAGAGCAGATGATTTAGAACTACTAGATTCGGTTGGTAATAACATGGCCGGACGTACTATTTGTGCCTTGGCTGACGCTGCTGTATTCCCCGTTCGCAGCTTCACCCAACATTTTCGTACCGAGTTTGAATATTATATCGAACATGGTAAGTCTCAAAAAGAACACCGTTGGTGCTGATGTGACCAAGTGTAAACATTAGGAAAAACAACAATGTTACAAATTGAAATTGACGGTAAAAAGCTTTCAGTGGAGCAGGGCATTACAGTAATTGAAGCCGCTCACCAAGCAGGTACTTACATACCACACTTCTGCTACCACAAAAAACTGTCCATCGCTGCCAACTGCCGTATGTGCTTGGTAGAAGTAGAGAAAGCCCCTAAACCCCTGCCTGCATGTGCTACACCGGTGACTGATGGCATGGTGGTTTATACTAATTCACCTACAGCTAAGCAGGCACAAGCAGGTGTAATGGAGTTTTTGCTGATTAACCACCCGTTGGATTGTCCAATCTGTGATCAGGGTGGAGAGTGTCAACTACAAGATCTGGCTGTCGGTTATGGTGGCTCAAGTAGTCGCTATCAAGAAGAAAAACGCTCAGTTATCGGTCAAGAAATGGGTCCTCTGGTTTCGGCTGCTGAAATGAGCCGCTGCATACACTGTACCCGCTGTGTTCGTTTTACTGAAGAAATTGCAGGAGTGCAAGAGATTGGTATGGCAAATCGTGGAGAGTTCTCTGAGATCATGCCGTTTATTGGCAAGGTAGTAGAAACTGAGCTATCAGGTAACGTAATCGATTTATGTCCAGTAGGTGCTTTAACCAGCAAACCATTTCGATATGATGCCCGCTCTTGGGAACTAAGTCGCCGCAAAACCATTTCAGCGCATGATGCATTGGGTTCTAATTTAATTGTTCAAACTAAAGATCATACTGTGCGCCGTGTATTGCCTTTAGAAAATGAAAGTATTAATGAGTGCTGGATTGCCGACCGCGATCGCTTTTCTTATGAAGGTCTTTATCATGAAAGCCGTTTAAGCACCCCAAAAATAAAGCACGATGGACAATGGTATGATGTGGACTGGACAACAGCACTGGAATATATTCGTAAGACACTAGACTGTGTTATTCGAGAGGATGGCAAAGATGCCGTAGGTATTTGGGCAAGCCCTATGAATACCGTGGAAGAATTATTTCTGACTAAAAAATTAGCTCAAGCGTTAGGTGTTAGTAGTATCGACTGCCGTCTACAGCAACAAGATTCACGTCTTTCAGGTAGCCTGAAGGGTGCGCAGTGGTTAGGTCAAAGCATTGAAAGCTTAGGTAATTGCCAAGCAATTTTAATTGTCGGCGCTAACTTACGCAAAGAACAGCCATTGCTGACTGCGCGTCTACGTCGTGCAACCAAAGATGGAATGGCTTTTAGTATTTTAAGCAGTAGCATTGAAACGTTACATATGAATTTGCTTCAACAAGAAGCTGTGCATCCAAATGAATGGGTAGCTCATTTAAACCAGATGACACAAAATCTTGAGCATAAAGTTTCATCTAGCCTAAAAGACGCAGAGCAATCAGCCATAGTATTAGGTGCGGAAGTTCAAAACCATCCTGACTACGCCGCTATTTATGTAGCTGCTCAAGCATTTGCAGATGCAACCGGCGCAACGTTGGGTATTTTGCCTCAAGCCGCTAATAGTGTGGGTGCCGATATATTGGGTATTACCCCTCAATCTGGCGGTAGTGATGTGCAAGCCATGTTGAATCAGCCTAAAAAAGCAGTGTTGCTGATGAATGTCGAGCCTGAGATTGATGTGGCTAATGGCGCTAGAGCTGTTGCTGCTTTAAAACAAGCACAAACTGTGATGGCATTTACACCATTTGTTAGCGACACCTTACTTGATGTTTGCGATGTGTTGTTACCAATTGCTCCGTTTACTGAAACTTCAGGTAGCCTAATAAATATGGAAGGCCGCTTGCAATCGTTCCATGGTGTCGTAAAAGGATTTGCTGAATCACGCCCGCTATGGAAAGTACTGCGAGTATTGGGTAATGTATTTGAGCTCAATGGTTTTGAATATGATAGCAGTGAACAAGTATTGTTAGATGCGGTAAAAGATGGTGTTCAAGCAAGTAACCTGAATAATCGCAGCAGCTGGGCAGGTGATCAAATTCAAATAGGGTCAGGTTTAGTTCGTGTTGGTGGTATTGGAATTTACCATACCGATCCAATCGTTAGACGTTCAGCACCATTGCAGGCGACTAGCCATGCTCAAATACCGTCTGCTCGTCTACATCCGACAACGTTGAATGCTTTGGGCTTACAAGATGGATCGAAAACTTTTGCTACACAGGGCGGTGAACGTCTCGAAGTTAGCTTAGTGGCAGATATAAATTTGCCTGAAAATGTTGTGTATCTACCGTTGCATAGTGAAAATGCAAAGTTAGGTGCCTTGATGAATACTGTTGAATTGGCGCGAGGTTAATCATGCAAGAATGGTTCCAGGCCTTATTAGGCAACGATATCGGCCTACTTGTTTCAGTAGTGGCGAAAATCGTTATTATTTTAGCTCCGCTGATCATCACTGTGGCATACCTAACTTTTTTTGAACGCAAAGTTATCGGCTACATGCAATTGCGTGTTGGTCCAAACGTAACGGGTCCATTTGGTTTGATTCAGCCTTTTGCTGACGTGTTGAAGCTTTTATTTAAAGAAGTAACACGTCCGGCATTGTCTAATAAGGCATTGTTTTATATCGGTCCGATGTTGTCACTGATGCCTGCTTTTGCAGCTTGGGCGGTCATTCCGTTTAACAGTGAATGGATGTTGACAAATATTGATGCTGGACTGCTGTTTATCCTGATGATTACATCATTTTCTGTATTTGGTGTACTTATTGCTGGCTGGGCTTCAAACTCGAAATATGCTTTTCTGGGTGCAATGCGCTCTTCAGCACAAACCATTTCGTATGAAATTGCGATGGGTTTTGCTTTGGTGGGTGTAGTAATGGTTTCAGGTAGCCTTAACTTTGTTGATATTGTTGAGTCACAATCAAAAGGTATAGCAGGAGGTTCAATTTTCTCTTGGAACTGGTTCTCGCTTTTCCCATTGTTTATCGTATATTTAATTTCAGCGGTAGCAGAAACCAACCGCGCGCCATTTGACGTAGCTGAGGGTGAGTCTGAGATTGTTGCTGGTTTCCATGTGGAATATTCAGGCTTTGCATTTGCTTTGTTTTTCTTAGCAGAATACATTTTCATGATCCTGATTGGTGCGCTAACCGCACTGATGTTCTTAGGCGGATGGTTGTCACCTTTTCCGCAAAGTTGGGGAATCATTGGAGCGCCAAGTGCATTCTGGATGTTCGTTAAAATGGCAATGATTTTGTACGGCTATCTGTGGATTCGCGCAACTTTCCCGCGTTACCGCTATGATCAAATTATGCGCTTGGGTTGGAAAATTTTGATTCCTGTAACTGGTTTAGCTGTAATTGGGCTCGGTTTATGGATGATTTCACCCTTATCATTGTGGAAGTAAGGGGAGGAGAAATATAACTATGAAAAATTTAGTGAAATCATTCTTACTTACGGAGCTGTTGCAAGGTATGGCTGTTACCTTGAAAAACTTCTTCGCTCGTAAAGAAACTATTTTCTTTCCAGAAGAGAAAACACCACAGTCAGTGCGTTTCCGTGGGTTACATGCACAACGTCGTTACGAAAATGGCGAAGAACGTTGTATTGCTTGTAAACTATGTGAAGCAGTGTGTCCGGCTTTGGCCATTAATATCGAGTCGGAGCAGCGTGAAGACGGCACTCGTCGGACAACGCGTTACGATATAGATTTAACCAAATGCATTTTCTGTGGATTCTGTGAAGAAGCTTGTCCAGTAGATGCTATTGTGGAAACGCATATATTGGAGTATCACGGCGAAAAACGCGGTGATTTGTACTATACCAAACCAATGTTGTTGGCTATTGGCGATCGCTATGAGAGTGAAATCGCTAAAAGCAAAGCAGCTGACGCACCCTATCGATAAGGAGCAGAAACATGACATTTTCTCTGATTCTGTTTTACGTCTTGGCAGCAATCGTGTTGTTTGGTGCGTTGAAAACAGTTACTGCTAAAAACCCAGTACATGCTACTTTATATTTAGTGCTGACTTTTTGTACAAGCGCCATGATCTGGATGCTAATGCAAGCCGAATTCTTGGGCATTATTCTGGTACTGGTCTACGTTGGTGCGGTTATGGTGTTATTCCTATTTGTTGTGATGATGCTTGATATTGACATTGAAGAAATGCGCGCTGGATTTTGGCGCAATGCACCAGCAGCTGGTACG
This sequence comes from uncultured Neisseria sp., assembly GCA_964563885.1. Lineage (GTDB taxonomy): Bacteria > Pseudomonadota > Gammaproteobacteria > Burkholderiales > Neisseriaceae > CAZLYX01. The sequence continues at coordinate 20,428 of CAZLYX010000006.1, forward strand.
GTAGGTGTGCTGATGTCTGTGTTGATTATCATGATATTGTTGAATCCAAAAACGAATTTAGCAGCTTTTGGCGCCATGAAAGATCTTCCCGCCGACTACAGCAACGTTAGAGATTTAGGTAGTCAAATTTATACAGTTTATTTATTGCCCTTTGAGTTAGCAGCAGTGTTGCTTGTGCTTGGCATGGTGGCTGCCATTGCACTTGTGCATCGTAAGACTTACAATCCACGACATATTGATCCTGCAGATCAAGTGAAGGTTAATGCAAAAGAAGGTCGTATGCGTATGGTTAAAATGGCACCAGTGGTGGCAGAACCAGAAGCAGAAGAGTCTGGGCCAAATCAATCAGAAGCAGAGGACAAAGCATGATTACCTTAACGCATTATCTTGTTCTTGCGGCCCTCTTATTCGGCATCAGCGCCATGGGTGTTTTTATGAACCGTAAAAACGTATTGGTATTGCTAATGTCAATGGAATTGATGCTGCTTGCAGTAAATTTTAACTTTATTGCGTTTTCACAATATTTAGGTGACACAGCTGGTCAGATTTTTGTATTTTTTATTCTGACCGTGGCGGCTGCAGAAGCTGCTATTGGTTTGGCAATTATGGTATTGGTGTTCCGTAATCGAAACACGATTAACGTGGCCGATTTAGACAGCCTTAAAGGTTAATTGGGAGAATAAGAAATAATGGATAATATGAGCTTATATCTGACCATTGCTTTGTCGCCGCTTGTCGGTTCGCTGTTGGCTGGTTTATTCGGTAAGTATATTGGCCGAGCAGGCGCACACACAGTGACAATTTTAAGTGTAGCAATATCTACAGTCTTGTCGATCTGGGTGCTATATGGCTTTATCAATGGAACGCGTGTGCGGTTTGATGAAAATATCTATACTTGGTTAACCATGGGTGGCCTAGATTTTTCAGTTGGCTTTCTTGTAGATAGCCTAAGTGCCATGATGATGGTTGTTATCACCAGTGTTTCTCTAATGGTGCATATTTATACCATTGGTTATATGCATGACGATTCTGGCTATCAGCGCTTCTTTAGTTACATTTCGTTGTTTACATTCTCAATGTTAATGCTAGTAATGAGCAACAACTTTGTACAGCTATTTTTTGGTTGGGAAGCTGTCGGTTTAGTATCTTATTTACTGATTGGTTTTTACTACAAAAAGCCAACTGCTATTTATGCAAACTTGAAAGCTTTTTTGATCAACCGTGTAGGTGACTTTGGTTTCTTATTAGGTATTGGTTTAGTGTTGGCTTATTTTGGTGGTGGCCTGCGGTATGCAGATATATTTGCGAACTTGCCTGCTGTGCAGAATGCAACAATCCAATTGCTGCCAGGCGTTGAGTGGTCTTTAATGACAGTTACTTGTTTGCTCCTGTTTGTTGGCGCGATGGGTAAGTCTGCTCAGTTTCCACTACATGTATGGTTACCTGATTCTATGGAAGGCCCAACGCCAATCTCAGCTTTGATTCACGCAGCAACAATGGTTACAGCTGGTTTGTTTATGGTGTCACGTATGTCACCAATGTATGAACTCAGCACAACAGCTTTAAATGTAATTATGACAGTAGGCGCGATAACTGCACTGTTTATGGGTTTCTTGGGCATGATACAAAATGATATTAAGCGGGTTGTTGCTTATTCAACTTTATCTCAGCTTGGTTATATGACCGTAGCTTTAGGTGCTTCAGCTTACTCAATTGCAATGTTTCATGTGATGACCCACGCGTTCTTTAAAGCCTTACTATTCTTGGCTGCTGGTAGCGTAATCATCGGTATGCATCATGATCAAGACATGCGTAACATGGGTAATTTGAAAAAATATATGCCGATTACCTGGATTACCTTGTTACTGGGTAGCCTGTCATTAATAGGTACACCTTTTTTCTCAGGATTCTTTTCAAAAGATTCCATTATTGAAGCAGTGCATGCTAGTAGTTTACCGGCTTCGGGCTTCGCTTATTTTGCTGTAATGGCCAGCGTATTTGTAACTGCCTTCTATTCATTTCGCTTGTATTTCATGGTGTTCCATGGCGAAGAGAAGTGGCGAAAGGTTGACCATACTGGACATCATCAAGGTGAAGAACATCATGGTTTAACTCAGCATGATAACCCTCATGAAAATCCTTGGGTGGTGACACTGCCTTTAGTGCTACTTGCTATACCTTCGGTTATCATAGGTTACTTTGCTATTGAGCCCATGTTGTACAGTGATTTTTTCAAAGATGTTATTTTTGTAAATCATGACGTACATCCAACAATGGCAATTATGAAAGAAGGGTTTCACGGGCCGTTGGCTATGGTTTCACACAGCCTCCAATCTCCAGTGCTTTATTTAGCGCTTGCAGGCGTAGTGACGGCTTGGTTCTTCTATACAAAAGCAACGCACATTCCTGCCAAAATTGCTTCAACTTTCAGTCCGTTGTATAAGTTGTTAGATAACAAATACTATTTAGATGAAATTTACTATGCTGTGTTTGCAAAAGGTTCTCGTGCATTAGGTAATTTCTTCTGGAAGGTTGGTGATACCGCGATTATTGATAATGGTATCGTAAATGGCAGTGCGAAATTAGTCGGCGCGATTGCTGCGCAAGTCCGCAAAATGCAAACCGGTTTCATCTACACCTATGCTTCGGCAATGATATTTGGTGTGTTAGTGTTAGTCGGTATGACGTTCTGGCGCTTGTTTGCCGGTTAATGTGGGAATTCCATCTTAGAATATCAGGTTATGAATATGTTAGATAACTTACTTAGTTTGGCCATTTGGGTGCCGATAGCAGCAGGTGTGCTGGTATTAGCAACTGGATCAGACAGCCGCGCCGGCATTGCTCGGATATTGGCTTTCATTGGTTCCTTGGCCGCTTTTCTGGTTACACTGCCTTTGTTTACGCAGTTTGACCGTTTAAACGGTGGTTTTCAGTTCACCGAGTTTCACAGTTGGATACCTGCATTAAACATCAACTATGCTTTAGGTGTAGATGGTATCTCAGTGTTGTTTGTGATTCTAAATAGCTTCGTCACACTTATGGTGGTATTGGCGGGTTGGCAAGTAATCGAAAAGCGCCCCGCACAATATATGGCAGCCTTCCTGATTATGTCAGGTTTAATAAATGGTGCATTTTCAGCCATGGACTCCATCCTATTTTATGTTTTCTTTGAAGGGATGTTGATTCCCCTTTATTTGATTATTGGTATGTGGGGTGGTGTAAGACGTGTATATGCTTCTGTAAAATTATTCCTTTATACGCTCTTAGGTTCATTGTTGATGTTGGTGGGCATGGTGTACTTGTCTTATCAAACCAATGGTAGCTTCTCAATTGTTGATTTCCAAAATATTAAACAAATACCGCTGGGTGTTCAACAGTTGTTGTTTATTGCATTCTTCTTATCGTTTGCAGTAAAAGTACCTATGTGGCCTGTACATACTTGGTTGCCAGATGCTCACGTTGAAGCTCCTACTGGAGGCTCAATGGTTTTAGCAGCAATTACATTGAAAATTGGTGCATACGGTTTCCTGCGCTTTATTTTGCCAATCATGCCAGATGCTGCACGCTATTTTGCTCCGATGATGATTGTCTTGTCGTTGATTGCAGTGGTCTATATTGGGCTAGTTGCTTTGGTGCAAACTGATATGAAAAAACTGGTTGCCTATTCTTCGATTAGCCATATGGGTTTCGTAACTTTAGGCATGTTTATGTTCACAGGTGGCTACCTGAATGATTGGGCTTTAAAAGGTGCAATCATGCAAATGATTTCGCACGGATTCGTATCTGCAGCCATGTTTATGTGTATCGGCATAATGTATGATCGCCTGCATACCCGTAATATTGCTGACTACGGCGGCGTGGTTAATAAAATGCCTATTTTTGCTGCTTTTATGATGTTGTTTGGCATGGCTAATGCTGGTTTGCCTGCTACATCAGGCTTTATTGGTGAATTTATGGTGGTTATGGGCGCGGTGCAAGTAAATTTCTGGATTGGTGCTTTAGCAGGGCTAACCTTAATTTATGGTGCTTCTTACACACTATGGATGTATAAACGTGTGATATTTGGTGCTATTACTAATCCTGAAGTAGAGAAAATGCAGGATGTAAATATTCGCGAATTTGCAATTTTGGCTATTCTTGCCGTAGCGGTGTTAGGTATGGGCTTGTATCCTCAAGCCTTTATTGAAATTGTGCATCAGGCGGCTAATGATTTGATTGCCCATGTGGCACAAAGCAAAATTTGAGGTGTGTGAATGAACTGGAATGATTTGAACCTAATCCCGGCCATGCCTGAAATCGTTTTGCTTTCAGCATTGGGAATTGTATTGTTAGCGGATTTATGGATTTCTGATAAAAACCGATATATCACGCATATTCTGAGTCTATTGGCTTTGGTGGCGACTGCTGCTACACAAATAATGGTTTGGTCACCTGAGAGCGTTACTACATTCAATGGAATGTATGTGGCTGATGGAGTATCTCAGTTGACTAAGATGGTGCTCTATGCAGGCGTGTTTACACTGTTTGTCTATAGTCAATCATATAACAAAGTGCGTAATATTTTTAAAGGTGAATACTATACTTTATCGCTTTTTGCTTTAATTGGCATGAGTGTTATGGTTAGTGCAGGTCACTTTTTAACTGGTTATATTGGCCTGGAGCTGTTGTCTTTAGCTTTATATGCAATGATTGCTTTACGCCGTGATTCCGCACAAGCTGCTGAAGCTGCGCTTAAATACTTTATTTTAGGCGCCTTGGCTTCTGGCTTATTGTTGTATGGTATTTCAATGGTTTATGGCGCTACTGGCTTATTAACATTTGATCAAATTGCTGCCGCTACTCAATCAGGTATGCCTAATGAATGGCTATTGAAGCTAGGTGTGGTGTTTATTGTTGTAGGAATAGCGTTTAAATTTGGTGCAGTACCATTTCATATGTGGGTGCCTGATGTTTATCAAGGTGCACCTACTTCAGTGGCAGCACTAATTGGTTCTGTGCCTAAAATTGCAGCTACTGTATTCGCTTTCCGTATTTTAGTTACGGCGTTGGGTTTAACCGCATCTGATTGGCTGATGATGTTTAATTTGCTTGCCATTGCTTCTTTGTTGATTGGTAACTTAGTAGCGCTAATGCAAACTAACATTAAGCGCATGCTGGCATATTCGACCATTTCACATATGGGTTTTATATTGTTAGCATTTATGGGTCGTCAAGTTGGCATTGAGGCAGCTTTGTATTACGCTTTAGCTTATGTGCTGATGAGTGTGGCTGCGTTTGGTGTGCTGATGGCATTGTCGGATGAATCATTTGAATGTGAAAACATAAGTGATTTGGCTGGTTTAAATCAGCGCAATGCTTGGTATGCATTCATTATGCTTTTAGTAATGTTCAGTATGGCTGGTATTCCACCACTTATGGGTTTTTATGCTAAATTGGTTGTGATCAAAGCGTTGTTGTCACAAGGTTATATTTGGGTAGCAGTGTTTGCAGTGGTCATGTCTTTGATCGGCGCATTCTACTATTTACGCGTTGTCAAATCGATGTACTTCGACAACACTGAGCATACTGATCGTCCTATTTCCGGCACTTTTTTTGCTAAAATTCTTTTATCAGTAAACGCCTTGTTATTATTGGTTTGGGGTGTGTTCCCAGAAAGCGTGATGCAGTGGGTTAAAACTGCAGTAACTAATGTATTTTAAATGAATACATAAGACTTAAAAGCGGCAGCCTTAAAAAGGCTGCCGTTTTTGATTGGAACATATCGTTTAACACAATAAAGAATCAGGCTTCTGCAAATTTTTTAGTTAGCGTATAAGTAAACTCTTACAGAAAGGTTTACAATAGCCTTTCAAAAGCTCAACGCTTTAGGCTTTTATTATTGAAATAATATATGGTATTCAATACTGCGCATACCTTCGAATGAAGATGTCCAATTAAGTAAGTCTTAATTTCTGTGTGTTGGCTTAAATTAAACGAGGAAAGTTTATGACGGTTTCAATGTATGTCTTGTTAGTATTAGTGTTTATATTTGCTAACGCACCATTTTTCACAACGCGTTGGTTTGGGGTTGTCGGTCTAAATCGTAAACACTTTGGCCATAACATCCCAGAACTATTAGTTGGATTTTTGCTTATTGGATTACTTGCTTATGTGCTCGAGTCTCGAGCAGGAAGTGTACATGCTCAAGATTGGGAGTTCTATGCAGTAGTGGCTTGCCTCTACCTTATTTTTGCTTTTCCAGCTTTTGTATGGCGTTATTTTTGGTTTAGTAAACATGTACAATAAGTAGACAAATAGCTCACGCTTATTATATTTGTGTTAATTACATATGAATTAAATTCAGGGCTTAGACTTTTCAAACGGATATTAGATTAAATGAGCAAAATGGAAGATAACCTTTCGCAAGCTAAATTATTGGTAGTGAAAGTTGGTTCTAGCTTGGTTACGGCTGAGGGACGTGGTATTGATCAAGCTGCTTTAAATAATTGGGCACAGCAAATAGCCACATTAAAGCAGCAGGGTGTTCAGATTATCTTTGTGTCCAGCGGTGCGATTGCAGAAGGTATTAAGCGATTAGGTTGGCCAAAACGACCTAAAGCGTTAAATGAATTACAGGCAGCCGCTGCGGTTGGACAAATGGGTATTGCGCAGGCTTACGAAACCGCATTTAAACCACATAACATTAATACTGCTCAGATTTTGTTAACGAATGAAGATCTTAGTAACCGTACACGCTACCTGAATGCACGCAGTACCTTAAGAACGTTATTGTCTAAAGGTATTGTGCCAATAATCAATGAGAATGATACTGTAACAACTGAAGAAATTAAATTAGGTGATAACGATACACTTGGTGCTTTAGTAACCAACTTGGCAGAAGCGGATGCGTTGGTGATTTTAACCGATCAAAAAGGATTATATGATAGTGATCCACGTAAAAATTCTGACGCTCAGCTGATCTCGAATATTTCCGCAGAGCATCCAGGTTTAGAGAAAATGGCCGGTGGTGTTGGTAGTAATGTTGGCACTGGAGGCATGTATACTAAAGTGCTAGCGGCAAAACGTGCAGCATTTAGTGGTGCTGCCACGGTAGTAGCTAGTGGACATGAGCCTGATGTGTTGGTACGCCTATTGAAGGGTGAGAGTATAGGTACATTATTTACATCAGAAAATAACCGTATTAATGCACGTAAACAATGGATGTTAGGGCAGGTTCAGTTGGCAGGAAGTGTCACTATTGATGTTGGTGCAGAAAAAGCATTATTGCAGGGATGTGCTAGTTTGTTGCCGGTAGGCTGCACTCATGTGAAAGGCCATTTCAATCGTGGCGAACTGGTGGCAATTATAAATATAAAAGGTAAAGAGGTTGCACGCGGCTTAGTAAATTACAGCAGTGATGAAACGCAAAAAATTCTAAAACTGCCCTCTGAAAAAATTGAAGACAAACTGGGTTATATTATTGAGGATGAGTTGGTTCACCGCGATAATATGGTACTTTCTTGGTAAGTTAAGAGTAATATTAGTGGTTAATTCTAAATAATAAACAAAATTAAAGCAGATAATCAACTTATCTGCTTTAATTTTTTAACACAATACGGCTGGTTAGTCTTTTAAGAGCGTCACACCGACAAGCTGTGAAGCAAGAATGGCGTGGCGTATTGCTACTAAGGCTTTGGGGCGCACAAAATTTCGCCTATAAGCCAACACAACACGGCGGGTTGGGGCTGGGTGCTCAAACGGGATAATACTGAACCATAAGTGGTCGTTTTCGGTTAATGCTGTAGCAGGTAAAACGCTGATACCTAAGCCACTAGCTACCATATGTCGAATGGTATTTATTGAGCTGCCTTGCAATGTATTGGTTAAGCCAAGAATTTTTTGTTTAGAGGCTAATTCAGTACAGCTATCAAGTACTTGATCGCGCATACAATTACCCTCAGTAAGCAATAAAACCTGTTCTTTTGCTAGTTGCTCAACATTGGCTGAGTCCATTTCTTCGAAAGGATGTCCTTTGGGAACGATTACAAAAAATGGCTCATCGTATAAGGGTTCAGTAATAATACCAGTTTCTTGAAATGGTTCGGCTACGACTAAAGCATCTAAATCACCGCGTTTAAGCAGATTAGTAAGTGACTGAGTATAGTTTTCCTCTAACATTAGCGGCATTTTAGGTGCAGTTTGACGCAAAGCCAAAATCAGTTTGGGCAACAAGTAAGGCGCAATTGTAAAAATTAATCCAAGCTTAAATGCACCTTCTAACTCATTTTGTTCTTCATTGGCCAGATGTTTAATCAGCTCAGCTTCTTCAATTACTTTACGTGCTTGTGCGACTATTCGTTCGCCGGCATCAGTGGTGATAACTTCATTGCTGCTGCGATCAAATAAAGAAACAGCCAACTCTTCTTCTAGTTTTTTAATGGCAATAGAAAGAGTTGGCTGACTTACAAAGCAACGTTGAGCGGCACGACCGAAATGGCGCTCTTGAGCCACGGCAACAATATAGCGTAACTCGGTCAGTGTCATAGTTAAGCCTTTTTATTGTTTTCAGGTAGCGTTATGTTTAGCTCTAGAACATCCATACCATCTTGTCTTTCTTGAGAGATACGGATATCGTCCAAAGAAACATGTACATATTTCGACAATACGGCCAACAGTTCTTTTTGCAAGGTTGGCAAGTAATCTGGTGCCTGATCTCTATTTCGCTCTTGTGCAATAATAATTTGTAATCGATCTCGAGCTACGTTAGCAGTTTTTTCTTTTTTGCCAAATAATAATTTCATTAAAGACATTACATTAACCTCCAAACAGGCGTTTTAAAAAGCCTTTTTTCTCAGCTTCTAAAAAGCGCATTTCACGGTTTTCACCGATTAGGCGGGAAACAACATCTTTATAAGCTTCGGCAGCGGCAGCTTCGTTGCTGTGAATAACCGGTGCGCCGGCATTTGAGGATTGCAAAACAGTTTGTGACTCTGGAATCACGCCGAGCAATGGGATACGCAAAATATCTTGAATATCTTGTACCGACAACATTTCGCCTTTTTCGACTCGCGCTGGATCATAGCGGGTAATCAGTAAGTGTTCTTTAACTTCGCCACCTTGCTCTGATTTTCGACTTTTACTTTGTAGAATACCCAAGATACGATCTGAATCACGTACGCTTGAGACTTCAGGGTTAGTGGTGACAATTGCCTCGTCAGCAAAGTAAAGTGCCATTAGGGCGCCTTGTTCAATACCTGCTGGTGAATCACAGATTACATACTCAAAACTCATTTCTTTAGTTAAAGTATCCAATATTTTTTCTACGCCTTCGCGCGTAAGCGCGTCTTTGTCACGGGTTTGTGAGGCGGGCAGGATAAACAGATTATCGCAATGTTTGTCTTTAATCATTGCTTGATTTAAGGTGGCTTCTCCTTGAATCACATTGATTAAATCGTATACCACACGTCGCTCACAGCCCATGATAAGGTCGAGGTTGCGCAAGCCTACGTCAAAATCGATTACCGCGGTTTTATGGCCGCGAAGTGCCAAACCAGTTGCAATGCTGGCGCTGGTTGTGGTTTTGCCCACACCGCCTTTACCGGAGGTCACAACAATAATTTTTGCCACAATAGTTTCCTTCTGTTCAAAATAAATTACAGATTAAGGTTTTAATTTAACTTAATCTGAGTTAATCGCACTGATGACTAAACGATCATCCTGCAAACATACTTGTACTGGTTTGTGATTCAGATGGTCTGGCAGATTTTGATCTATCACTCGGTAGATGCCAGCCACTGAAACAAGTTCAGCCTGCATAGATTGTATGAAAATGCGCGCGTTATGATTGCCATTGGCGCCGGCTAGGGCGCGTCCACGTAATGGCCCATAAACGTGTATATTGCCATCAGCAATGATTTCCGCCCCTTCACTCACCATGCAGGTAACCACTAAATCTGCATTTTCGGCATAGACTTGTTGGCCTGTGCGAATGGGTGTTGATACTAAGACCGTTGGGCGACTTACTACCGTAGCTTGCATCGGTGAGGCTTCTATAGCTTCGGTATCAGCTTCTAAGACGCGGCTTTCAGCAATGGTTTTTACCTGCATTTCGCTGATACCTTTATCTAATGGACTGAAAGAAAGATGATGTCTGGCGGCATAGGGTGCCCAAGACTCATCACTATGACGCAGGCCAATAATCTGTAAACCATAGCGTGAAAAAAGTTTTGCTACAGCGCCGATGTCTAAACGCTCGGGACGGTCAAAGTCTTGCACGTCCAGCAAAAACGGCATACTGTTCAACTCTTGATATTGAGTGATGTGCTGCTTTAAAACATCATCCAGAGCCACGAGATTATCTGTATACAACTGAATCGCTAAGGCATCTAATCGGGCCGACTTGACTTCAAAAGCAGATTTCATACCATTATTTACCATAAAGAAATTTAATAGCAACAGTTTACCTTAGTTAAGGCAGACTATTCAATATTCAGGACTTCATAACATGAAAAAAAGTATCAACATCATCGGAGCTGGCCGTGCGGCTCAACCAATTGCAGCAATCTTGCAACACCATCCTTATTATTACATGCAAGCGGTATTTAGTCGCAGCTTAAATTCGGCTACAGATTTAGCGGCTCGTATAGGTGCTCAAGCAGTTGCAGATATTGCGTGCTTGCCTAAGGCTGATATTACTTTAATTGGCACACCCGATGCCGCCATTGTTGAAACAACTCTTTTACTGGCTCGTTTGCCTTGGGTTAATGGTGACACACTGTTTGTTCATTTGAGTGGCAGCAAAACGATTGGCGAATTAGCGGCTTTGGCACAACGCGAGGCGAAAGTGGGTAGTTTGCATCCCGTTTTTGCATTTGCTGATGTGGCGCAATCTATACAAACACTTTCAGGTAGCCTGTGTGCATTAGAACCTGATGAAAATAGTTTGCCTGATTTAGAGGCATTGGCGGGTGCTTTGGGTTTGCGGCCATTTGTGATTGCATCGGCGCAGAAAGCACGTTATCACGCATCTTTATCTGCTGCGGCTAATTTTTCAGTAGCACTGGCTGATTTTGCACAAAAGTTATTGGCATCAACTCAGATTCCGATAGCAATGCAACGGGAGTTGGTAGCCTCATTGATGCAGCAAAATGCGGGTAATTTAATGGAGCAAGCACCAATTGATGCGCTAACTGGGCCAATAGTGCGTGGAGACGCAGCAACCGTGGCAATGCATTTGGCCGCGATAAGTGCTGATGAACAGGCTGTTTATAAGGCTTGGGCAATGGAAACGTTACAGCTGGCTCGCCCACGATTGAGTGAAGAGGCCTATCAAGCGGTTTATGTCGCATTAAATTCTATAACTGCACGGGATTAGTTTTGAAAATAAGTTTCAGGTAGCCTTTATGTGAAAAAGGCTACCTGAATGTATTTAACCATCAGGGTTTATTACTCAATAGGTTGAATTGATTTTATGTTTAAGTATGAGCCATTTAAATTATGGCTGCATACAAGGCTACCTGAAACATTTTTTGAGCACGAGGCTTTGCGCGTTAGGCTAAATGAATCTTTGCTACAATCTGTTGGGATAATTTGCCTGTAAATGTGCGTCATTCTTTAAACTGTATCGGAAAAATATGGTGCAGATTAACATTGTCTCCACCGAGCTAGACTATAAGCATGCGACTAACAAATTAAATAAGTGTTTGCTGGCTGATTAAAAGCTCAATGTCAAAACAAAAAAACGCGCATTGCACGCTTTTTAAAGTTGAGTTTTATTGCATCGAATGCAAACCCACCATATTGCCTTCAGTGTCTTTTACTAAAGCTATGTGTCCATACTCGCCAATCGCAAATTTTTCTTTAACGATACTGCCACCATTTGGAACAACACGAGTGGCTTCAACGGCGCAATCTTCACAATTAAAATACACCAGCACGCTGTTACCACCAGCAGTGCAACCTTCCATTTTTACCAATGCACCTGTTGCACCGTAGGCATTCATATCATCTGAAAAAGCGAGCATATGTGTATTATCTGTTGAATCGGGCGCGCTTAACTCTGTGAGCTTTCCATCGAAAACGGCTTCATAAAATGCTTTTGCCCGCGGCATGTCTTCTACATAAATTTCGAACCAGCTGACTGGGTTTGCTTTCATAAAGTTTCTCCTGTTGAGTGAACAATTATGTGAAATTGTAATATATTTAAGCCTAGATTAAGCGTTAAGCCTTGAAAAATTTAGATAATATTAGAGATGATTTAATATTCTGCAGAATGCCAAAACGGTTGGCCGACAGTAGGCGTACTGGCTTGCGCTTGTTCGCGTGGCAGCACAGGGTTAGCCTGATAAGCCAATTGACCAGCGACAACCGCCATAGCAAATGCTTGCGCCATATCAACGGGGCTGCCTGAACGTGAAACTGCAGTGTTCAGCAATACTGCGTCAAAACCCCATTCCATGACTTGCGCGGCTTGCGATGGCAAACCTAAACCTGCGTCAATAATCAATGGTGTTTCAGGTAGCCTTTCGCGCAATACGCGTAGTGCATATTCGTGTACTACGCCCAAAGCTGTGCCTATTGGCGCTGCCCATGGCATCAAGGCTTGGCAACCAACATCAAGCAAACGTCGGCAGGCAATTAAATCTTCGGTGCAATAGGGCAGGACTTTGAAACCATCATCAATCAGAATTTTGGCGGCTTCTACCAATTGGAATACATCAGGTTGCAGCGTGTCATCATCACCAATTAATTCTAGTTTAATCCAGTTGGTTTCAAATACTTCACGTGCCATTTGTGCTGTGGATACTGCTTCTTGTACGCTTTGACAGCCCGCGGTGTTGGGTAAAATAGGAATATTAAGTGTTTGCAACAAATCCCAAAACCCTTGCCCATGCACTTCACCAGCCGCCCCAGCACGACGAAGGGACACGGTAATCATGGCTGGTTGAGCAATTTCAATGGCTTGGCGCATGATGTCGGTGGTGGGATAGGCAGCAGTGCCGAGCATAAGGCGGCTGCTAAAGGTTTGCTCATAAAGCGTTAACGGGTTCATAACATTCTTTCAGGTAGC
>CAZLYX010000006.1:33575-55363 GCA_964563885.1 uncultured Neisseria sp.
GTCTTGTGTGGGTGGCGTGTCGCCGTTGAATAACACTGTAGCCAGCCGAACGGCGGCGGCAGTAACAGCAGGGGAAATCATAAAGCCGTGACGAAATAAGCCATTGATTTCGATGATTCGGCGGCCGCTGTGAAAACGAATTTCAGGGTTGTGATGGCTCAACGTTGGGCGCAGGTTGCTGGCTAACTCAAGAATTTTTGCTTCACCAAAAGCAGGATGTACAGCATAAAGAGCCGACAATAATTCTAATCCCGAGCGCACGCTCACTTCGGAGTTGTCTTCACTTTCGATTTGGGTGGCACCTACTACAAATATATTGTTTTGTTTGGGTGCAATATAAAGCGGATAGCGCGGATGCAGCAGTCGCACAGGGCGGTTTAGTGTGATTTCGGGGGCATAAACGCGGGCAACTTCGCCACGAACACCACGCAGTTGGTGACCAGCAGATGTGTTCCAATCGGTTTGTGCGCCAAAGCCACGGCAGTCGATAAGCCAATGAAAATGTTGATGTAATGTGTCTATATCGGTTTCGCTATGCCAATGGCAGTCTACCCCAGTGTGCTCTAAACCCACCGCCAGTGCCAACAATAATTGGCGATTGTCTAGCTGACCTTCAGTGGGCAAAAACAAACCTTTCTGAAAACGTCCTGCAAGCTGAGGCTCGTGCATTGCAATATCTGTAGCGTGCCAGTGTTCGGGCAAAGTTGGCTCAACATTATTGCGCTGCAGATGTTGTTCAAACTGTATTGCTAAAGGCTTGTCTTGACTGTGCCACACAATCAAACTGCCGTTTTGTTGCATAAATACTGGCTCAGGTAATTGGGCGATAAATTCGCGCCAAAGCGGCGTGCTTTGATGGCCAAGCGTCACCACTTCGGGTGTGGCGTCTACTGCTTCGGCCAGTGGCGCCAGCATGGCAGCAGCTATATAAGCTGCAGATTGCTCGCCTGTGCGGCTACCGCGTTCAAATAAGGCTACCTGAAAACCTTGTTTAGCAAGCTGCCATGCAGTTAAACGACCAACAAGGCCGCCACCAAGAACAGCAATAGGAAGGGGCATAATTTTTCTTCTTTGGCTTGGTTCAACCAGCTTGATGATAAAGCTGAGTGAGCAACACTAATGGAAAACCAATTTGCCACAACACCAATAAAACGCCTTGAATGGCGGTGCCGCCGTCGCGAACGCGTAGCGCCAGCAAAATAGTAATCATGCCTGCTAATGCGCCAACAAACAGCAGCAGTATCGCGGCTAATGCTTCAATATCTTGTTCAGCAGAGTATTTCCATAGTAAATATGAACCAATAATGGTAATAAAAGTAGCGGCATTACGGTAGGGTTCAGGCTGGAGGTATCGGGGTGTGGTTTGCATAATAAAGTCAGAAAAAATAAAAAAAGCTACCTGAAAGATTAGCTTGGTTGCGGGTTAAATAAAGCCAACGCTTGTTCACGCTGCACAGCATGATCAACCATGGGCGCAGGATAATTGTAGGTGTTAACACTGGATTTTGCCAGCCACGGCGCGTGGATGACTTCATTGTTTAAATGGGTTAGCTCTGGCAAATAACGTTTGATAAACGCGCCATCAGGGTCAAGTTTCTGCGATTGCATAATGGGGTTAATGATACGCGAAGGTAACGGCACTTCACCACCCGTACCAGCGACCCATTGCCAATCGCCATTGTTAGTGGCGAGCTCAAAATCTAATAATTGCTCGGCAAACCAAGCTTCGCCCCAGCGCCAATCGATTAATAAATTTTTTACTAAAAAACTGGCTGTAATAATGCGCAGACGTGGGTGTAAATAGCCACTTTTGGCTAATTGACGCATGGCAGCATCAATAATGGGATAGCCAGTTTGGCCTGCTTTCCAGCGCTCAAACCAGTTGTGATTATTGCTCCATTTTAAGTGACGATATTCAGGGCGAAAACTCTCATCGGCTACGTTGGGATGGTGATATAAAAACTGTTGCCAAAACTCTCGCCAAATTAATTCATCAAGCCAAACCTTTGCACCTTGGTTATTTTCTTGCTGCGTCAGATTAATTAAGTGACGAATAGATAGTGTGCCAAAGCGGATATGAGGCGCTAAAGCAGATGTGCCTTTTTTTGCAGGTAAATCACGTTCAATATGGTAAAACGGCAACTGTGGCAAAAAATCAACTAACGCAGATTTCGCTGCGTTTTCACCGCCTTGAAACATCAGTAGATGCCGGCGCTTAAAGCCGAGTTGTTCAAGTGTGGGCAACGGCGGTGTTTGACGTGCGCTTTCAGGTAGCTGGGTTTGTAATTGGGCTAAGGCTTGCCAATCATCGTCTGCTTGCCAGATCGGTTGCTGCTCTAGTGTAGCGAGCCATGCTTTTTTATAGGGCGCAAATGTGGTGTGAGGCAGCCCTTGTGGGGTCATTAATGCTGCTTTAGACCATAAAACTTGGTCGGTAACACGAATAAAAGTGCGCTGAGCAGCATCAAGTACACGCCAAATGTCGTTATCGCGCTTGATGGCTTGCGGCTCATACTCTTCAGCGCAGATAACAGTTGGTGCACTAAACTTTGCTGCTAACGCTGGGATTTCAATTTCAGCGCGTCCGTGCAGCACCCATAATGGAATATCTTGTTGATGTAAAGTTTGCTCAAGCTCGTTCACGCAATCGTGGATAAAACTCATGCGCCTATCGTTTTCAGGTAGCTTAAGTAATATGTCGGTATCAAACACATACACCCCCACAACAGGCAAACCACGTTGAATAGCAGTTTGCAGTGCAGTGTGGTCAAACGTGCGTAAATCACGGCGGAACCAAACAAGGGTGATAGACATAATAGGCTACCTGAACAATAGATAACTATTGTAAAAACCAGCGTGGCAAGGTGCGCGCTCTACTTGGATTTGATTTGCAAAATAGACAAGCGTGAGCAGAACGCAATAATGGTTATCATACCGCGTTTACGCTGGTTGTGTCTTGCCAATGAACCTTCGTTTTGATGGCGATAATTAGGGCGATTTGTAAATGGTGTCAATCATCCAAAAACACCAAAAGTGGTGCTAAATGATGATTATATTTACTTAAATAAGGCTATGAAACGGTTTCTATTAAAGTGTTTCAGGTAGCCTTATTGATTGCTCATTATTAATTAGTCACTCATCATTAGCTATAAATTTTGCTGCCGCTTTCTAAAAATTGCACAGATTTTTCCTGCATCCCTGCTTGAGCAGCAGCATAATCGCGAACTTCTTGCGTGATTTTCATTGAACAAAACTTTGGGCCACACATAGAACAAAAGTGAGCCACTTTAGCACCTTCAGCAGGTAAAGTTTGATCATGGTAAGACTCGGCGCGTTCTGGGTCTAAACCTAAGTGAAACTGATCGCGCCATCGAAACTCAAACCGCGCTTTTGACAGCGCATTATCGCGTAGCTGCGCACCTGGCCAACCTTTAGCCAAGTCGGCAGCGTGAGCAGCAATGCGGTAGGTGATGATGCCCGTGCGTACATCTTCTTTATCAGGCAAACCCAAATGCTCTTTTGGCGTGACATAACACAGCATGGCAGTGCCATACCAGCCGATATTAGCAGCACCAATGCCGCTGGTAATGTGGTCGTAGCCTGGTGCAATATCGGTTACCAAAGGGCCAAGAGTGTAAAAAGGTGCTTCAAAACAGTGTTTTAATTCTTCGTCCATATTTTGCTTTACGCGTTGTAAGGGTACGTGGCCAGGGCCTTCAATCATAACTTGTACGTCATGCTGCCATGCTTTGGCGGTTAATTCGCCGAGTGTGTGTAATTCGCCAAATTGCGCCTCGTCGTTGGCATCGGCGATGCAGCCAGGGCGCAAACCGTCGCCCAAACTAAATGACACATCATAAGCTTTCATGATTTCGCAAATTTCATCAAATTGGGTATAGAGAAAGTTTTCTTGATGATGCGCCAAACACCATTTAGCCATGATAGAGCCACCGCGTGAAACGATGCCAGTGAGGCGTTGTGCAGTTAGCGGCACATAGCGCAATAATACGCCGGCGTGGATGGTAAAGTAATCTACGCCTTGTTCGGCCTGTTCAATTAAGGTATCGCGGAATAAATTCCAAGTTAAATCTTCAGCAATACCGCCTACTTTCTCTAAGGCCTGATAAATTGGCACAGTGCCGATGGGTACAGGTGCGTTGCGAATAATCCATTCACGTGTTTCATGAATATGTGCACCAGTAGACAAATCCATAATCGTATCTGCACCCCAGCGCAGCGACCACACCATTTTTTCTACTTCTTCAGTGAGGCTGGATGTCACTGCAGAATTGCCTAAATTGCCATTTATTTTTACCCTGAAATTGCGGCCAATAATCATTGGCTCTAGCTCAGGATGGTTAATGTTGGCAGGAATAATCGCCCGCCCAGCTGCTATTTCTGTGCGCACAAATTCAGGTGTGATTTGGTCTGGATGAGTAGGAATATTGGCACCAAAACTCTCGCCTGGATGTTGCTTCAACAGCTTTTCATAAGCAGGATTACGCATGAGTTGATTCAGCATCATTTGTTCGCGTAAAGCGACAAACTCCATTTCTGGCGTAATGATGCCTTGGCGAGCGTAGTGCATTTGGGTAACATTTTTACCCGCATGGGCGCGGAAAGGCTGGGTAATTTGATTGAAACGCAGATGAGCAGTTTTGGGGTCGTGAGCGCGGGCAAGGCCATATTCGCTGGATAGACCAGCCAGTTGTTCAACATCACCACGTTCGGCAATCCAATTGCTGCGCACATTGGGCAAGCCGTTTTTTAGGTCTACTTTAGCGTCTAAATCACCATATGGACCGCTGGTGTCGTATACCGGAATGGGCGGATTTGCTTCAGTGCCTTTGTTGGTTATCGTGTCATCTTGGCAGATTTGGCGCAGTGGAACACGCATATCAGCTCGGCTGCCAGCGAGGTAGATTTTTTCTGAATTGGGGTAAGAAAATTGCAGAGTCAAGTCTTGGCTTAGTTGGTCAAGTGCTTGTGATTCGGTGGGCTTGGTGAGTGTGGTGGTCATTAAGAATGCTCCTGTTTCTTGTTGGGTAGACAAAGAAACAGGAGCATGTGCGATATGTTCAGAAAGCCTCTGTTGATTAAACAGCAGGCAGCATTGAGTAATTCGCTATCTCCGAAACTCCCCACGCAGGTATTATCCTGATCGGGTGGTTAGGTACTCTCTCAGCCGCCAATTTGGCAGCACCCCTGTTTCGCGATTAATGATTAAAACATAGTTATCATGGAATGGCAACAAGGCTACCTGAAAGAGATTTCAGGTAGCTTATTTAGTTTATTTAAAAAATGATTTTTACTGGTCATGTTTATTAACGTGAAATATGTTAAAAATACGGGTGGTTTTTTGCGGGCAAGCGCCACGAAAAAGTGGCGGTGTAATCGAGCTAAATAAAACCAGTTACTCACAATCAGAGGTATGAGCGCTAAGGCACAATATCACCAACTTTTTCAGCTTGGCAGTGTACTTAACGCTTCTGTAAAGCGAGTAAGATGAAGTGGCCAAACAAAATAATTTTTATAAATTTAATCATTTAAAAAACAGAGTATTTTGAGCAAATTTATAGATTTTTATAAGCTTTTCGGCGAAACTTAACCTGATTTAATCAGTCTTAAACCAGCAAGGACTCATATTTTGCTAAACTACTTTATGATAGTATACAACGCGGTTTACAGCAGTATTAGTGAATCGTTTAATTAAACCATGAATTGGAGATTGAATTATGAAATCAGCTATTGCGAAAACGGTTGCTCTACTGGCTATTGCAGCCTCGTTAACCGCTTGTGAAAGCATGAGCACTGCTCAACGCAACGCAGCTACTGGTGCAGTGGTAGGCGGCGTAGCGGGTAACTTGATCGGTGGCGATACTGGTTCTACCTTGGGTGGCGCTGCTTTGGGTGGCGTAGTTGGTAGCCAAATTAAGTAATACTCAATCTGTTTGAGGTTGATAAAAAGGCTACCTGAAATATTCAGGTAGCCTTTTTTTAACGATGTTTTTTATGGTGCCGAATTGTTGTTTTGATCACGGCCATGCAAGAGTGAAATCAGAATAGAGAGACCTAAAGCACTGAATATGGTAGCAAGCGAAATGCCAACAGGAATATGTACCCAATGTACGATCAGCATTTTAATACCGATAAAACTTAGCACAAAAGCTAAACCGTATTTTAAGAACACAAAACGGTCGGCCACATCAGCCAATAAGAAATACATAGCCCGCAAGCCCAAAACGGCGAAAATATTAGAGGTGAGCACGATAAATGGATCAGTGGTAACAGCGAAAATAGCTGGAATACTGTCTACCGCAAAAATAACATCTGATAACTCAATCATGATTAACACCAACAGTAGCGGCGTAGCGATGCGTTTACCATTCTCAACAGTAAAAAATTTCTCGCCATCATAATCTTTGCTCACTGGGATGCGTTTTTTCAACCAGCCCAGTAGCTTGTTTTCGGACAAGTCTTCCTCATCATCTTGGGGGGTGATCATTTTGATACCGGTGTAGAGTAAAAAAGCGCCAAAAATATACAAAATCCACGCAAATTCACGCACTAAAATAGCGCCGACAAACACCATGAGTGCGCGTAAAACAATGGCGCCAAAAACACCATAGAGCAATACTCTATGCTGATATTGAGGGGGTACTTTGAAGTAAGAAAAAATCAGTAAAAAAACAAAAATATTATCAACTGCCAAGGATTTTTCTAACACATAACCAGTAAAATATTCTAATACTTTTGTTTTGGCCAGCTCATGACCATAAGCTTGATTATGACCAATTTCCCAATACAACCAACCAGCAAAAGCACAGGATACGCTAACCCAAATGAGAGACCATATCAAAGCCTCTTTAACGCTAACTTTATGATCGCCATTTTTTTTCAGGCTTAGCATATCTATGCCAATCATAATGAGAACGGCAATCAAAAAAACACCGTAAAATAACGGTGAGCCGATACTGGCTTGGGGAGGCATAAAGTTTCCTTATTAATCTTTTGGCTAAATGAAGTGCGATGTGAATGTTAATGTTGCGCAAACCGGCTATCTCGCGCTGTGGCATCATATTACATTGTTTGGGTGTGCAACTTGATCACGTCAGGCGCGCCAACCACAATATTTTCTAGCCGGCGATGATGTTTAACAGCAGTTCTATAGCAAATAGCGATGTTGATTTTAATCTTTGTTGCTGCTTAATCGACTCAGCTTAACTGATGCTTTCAGGTAGCCAGTTCGAAGCTCGCAGTGTTTCTTAAAACAACTTGGGTTTATAGATCGAAGCGCGGCTTTATAGCTAGCTAAACAGAGCTTTTATAATAGACATCTATTATTTATGTTATCCACTACACCAGCGGCTTTTAACAGCAATTATACTTGGCAGATTATGTTCAACAAAGATTGTGCGCGCATTTTTTTAAAGCTGCGGTTTTTACGTCCAAATATCAAGCGCGTATTATTGCACATAAATAGATATATTGGCTAGAAAGTGTATTTTTATTTTTAGCAGTGTTATTTTCTGAATTTGTCAATTTATTAAATTTGGGTTTAAAGCTCTTGAAGACAGAGCCATTGTGGGTGGGTGTTTTTTGATAACAGGCTATCAATATTCCATTTTTAGTAGTAAAACTTAATAGCATTAAGTTGTAGTAATTCATTGTTTTAATATACATAAGGCTACCTGAATGTTTCAGGTAGCCTTATAAGGTTTTAAAGCGCTTAGTCGACTTTATTCACTGCTTGTCGACGTGAGAAGTTAATACCCAATTGCTTAAGCTTGCGATAAAGGTGAGTACGTTCCAAGCCTACTTTTTGGGCTACTCGGCTCATGTTATGACCTTCTTGGACAATATGGTATTCAAAATAACGGCGTTCTAAGTCTTCTCGCAATTCGCGTAAAGGCATATTGAAGTTAAAACCACCTACAATTTCACTCGGTTGGCTGAGTTTGAATTGACTCAATACGTTGCTTACGGCGGCTTCATCTACTTCGCCAGCTTCTGCTGTAAGAGCTAAGCTTTTTACGACGCTCTTGAGCTGTTCTAAGTTGCCCGGCCATTCATATTGACGAAGACAGCTGATGGCGGTGCTACTAAATTTAACCAATGGGATTTTTTGAGTTTCTGACAACTCTCCCACAATTTGATCCACCAAAAACATAATATCGTCTGCTTGACTGCGCAGCGGCGGAATGGCGACAGATTGAGCTGATAGGGTAGACAGTAGCTTGGTATCTTGGTTGGGATTGGTCATCAACTCTGCAACAGGCTGGCTGCATGCACAAATGATGCGTGCATGCATACGTTCTGCTTTGGTGAGCATAAAGCCGATGCCTTGCTGGATGCTGCGGCTGTATTGTGCAATATCACCTAAATAAAGCACGCCGTTGGCCGCTTTTTGTAGCATTTCTAGTGGTGCATCAACAATGTGCTCTACTTTGCTTGGCTCAACCCATGGCGTGCCATTTTTGTGTAAATAGCGTGCGATCAGCTCAAACGGAGAACCTGCTTCACCCGTTAATAAAACGGGCATGTTGTGTTTGGTGAGGCGTTCTAAGTGTTGGTTTAGCTCTTGTATTACTGGGCTGTTGCCTAATTTATCCAGCGATAAGCCTGAAGCTGCTTGCATTTCACCATATTTAAGTGCGCGATCAACGCTGCTGAGCAATTTTTGTAAGGCGATGGGTTTTTCTAAAAAATCTAAGGCACCAATTTTGGTGGCTTCAACGGCGGTATCAATACTGGCATGGCCGCTCATCATCACCACGGGCATATTCAATTGTCCGTTTTTTGCCCATTCTTTTAATAAGGTAATACCATCGCAATCCGGCATCCAAATATCGAGTAAAACCATGGCGGGGCGGGTTTGATTACGCAGCCGAGTTGCTTCTTCGGCATTTTCGGCCATGGTAACGGTATAGCCTTCATCTTGCAAAATTTCGGAAAGTAAATCGCGGATGCCGATTTCATCGTCTACGATTAGAATGTCTGTACTTCGCATTATTCTTTATTCTCCACCAGTTCAGGTAAGGCGATTTTGACACAAGCGCCGCCATGTTCAATGTTGATTAGGCTGATACGACCGCCATGTTCCTCAATGATTTTCTTGACTACAGGCAAGCCTAGACCTGTGCCGGTAGGTTTGTCGGTAACATAAGGCTCAAAAGCATTTTTTAGCATCTCTTTGCTAAAATTTTTACCATTATTGCAGACTTCCAAGATAACTTTGTTTTTATCGTTAGAGTGAGTGCTGATGTGTACCTGAGGAACGAGCTCATCTTGAGCAGCTTCGGCAGCATTCTTAAAAAGATTGTGCAAAACTTGGCGTAATGAACCAGCGTCGGCATTAATGAATGTAGGTATATTACTTAATTCCACGCTAAATGTACATGAGCTACCCTCATAGAGTACCAAGATTTCTTCCACTAGACAGTTTAGATTTAGTTTCGTTAAGGTTAAACTAGGCCCGCGAGCATAGTTTCTAAAAGCTTCTACCATTTCTTTCATGGCATCTACTTGCTTAACAATGGTATCGGTTGAGCGGGTTAGAAACTGAGCGTCTTGTTCATTTAATTTATCATGCAGTTTCCATGCTAAACGTTCGGCAGAAAGCTGAATGGGGGTGAGTGGGTTGCGGATTTCATGTGCTAACCGTTTTGCGACTTCGCCCCAAGCTGCTTCTTTTTGCGCACGCACCAACATAGTGACATCATCAAATACAACGACTAATCCATCGCTGCTGTCTATTGGCAGAGCTGTGGTTTTAGCCAGTAAAATTCGCGCTTCATCAGGTGAGGGATAGTTGATTTCCTGTGGCTTATCCGCTTGGGCGGTGGCTAATATTTCGGCAAAAGTTTCTACTATAATGGCATTTTGCGGCGATTTATGCGCCCATTGTTGATAATCGGAACCAATCATTGAGGCCAGTGAAACCCCTAAAATGTCTTCAGCGCGGTGGTTATAAGTTTTCAGGTGGCCTTTGTTATCAATAGTCATGACACCTGTCGTGAGGCTTTCGAGTACACATTCTAGGTAATGACGTGCCGCTTCTTGTTCGATTCGATTGCGCTCTGTGGTGCTTTGAGCAATTTGCAGTTGCTCAGTCATATGGTTGAAAAGATGCGTTAGCCTGCCTAATTCGTCGGGACGGTAAATAGGGCGTTTTTGGCTAAAGTCCCCTTGAGCTACTGCGCGTGCGCCTTCGGCTAAAGATAAAATAGGCTCAACAAAACGGCGTGCAAAATAAAGCGCCGCTACTAAAGCTAAGGTAATAGAAAGTAGTGTGGCAATGAGTAAAGTGATAACGAAAAAGGTTTGTAGGCCTTTTTTTGCATAGCTTAATTCGGCGTATTTGCCGCGTGCTGCTTCAATCAGTGAGGCATCGCGGGTGACGTGGGCGGGAAGTGGTTCGCGAAAAAATAAGGCATATTGCTGTTGATTGCGATCAGGTAGCCTCAGCCAGCCTTGGGCATATAGGATGTTGGCTAGGTTTTCAATATCGAGAGATGCTTGTTTTTGCATCAACTGTTTGCGTGTTTCGCTATCGAGCAGCGGAGGATTGAGTTGTAATGGGTTGCGTTCGCTGACAATTTTGTTGGTGGAAATGTTGTAAATAGTAAGCTGAGCAAAGGGTTGCTCTCCAGCTAAAGTATCCAGCGCTGCTCGTGGAGGTTTCCCTCGTCGTATGGTTTGAGCGATGGTTTCATTGAGGTTAGCGGCTTTACGACCGCTATTTTCTAAGGATAAATTAAGTGCAGATTTACTCAAAGACACGCCGCGCTCAAGCGCTTCTTTAGTGTCATTGCCAAACCAAGAATTGATGCTGTGGGTAATAAATTGAGTGGAAACGCCAAATAAAAATAAGCCTGGTAACACTGCTACTAAGGTAAACATCAGGGCTAAGCGGCGGGCGATTTTGGAGCCAAAGATATTGTTGCGTCTGTCGTTTAATAGTTGCCAAATGTACCGAGCCAAAACCAAAAATAGAATAATGATGAGAAAACCACAAAAGCCGATAATCCACCAGAAATAGTCGGCAAGTTTGCTGGCGTTGCCTGTGGCTAACGTTAAGAGATAAAGCCCGGCAACTGCTAAGGTAGCTGTGATCAATAAAAAGCGCCGCATGGCTTAATCCTTGGTGATTTTTAAAGGCTTCCAGCCGGAATCTAAGTTCCAGATTTTAGAGTTAAGAGCGTTTATTTGAAAGGGCTTGGGTAATTGCTTGGTGCTCAAAGTGAGACGGATATCTGCTCTGACAGTGTTAGGAGTGTTGTTGCTTAAAGCGCCCTGATTGAGCACTGTCCAGTTGGCAATCGCACCAATGCCGCGAAGGGCGGTATCAAGACCATTGTATTCTGTGGAAAACGTGCCCACAGTCACCCGATAACGGTTGTTGATCGGATGATAAGAAAGTTTGTAGGTAATCTGATTGTCGGTGCTGACCAATTGCCCAATCCGGAAACGATAAGAGGCTAATGAGGGGGCATTTAATTGATAGGATAAGTCGAAATTTAGTGGCACACCTTGGTGTAATACCTGTTTCAATTGCTCGGGCAAGTCGGTTTTAAAGCGGCTGCTGATTGCCAATTGACCTTCAGGAGTGATGTCGCTCTGCGCGCGGACAATGCTAATGCCTTCGGCTGTGGCATCGTTAGACAACGCCAGCAGCAAAATGGGTAGCATCAACAGCGTATTACTGTTTTTCAATAAGCGCGTAAAAAAAGCCATCTTGTTTATCATTGGGCAAGAGCACATGTGATTCGCGACAGCGAGCATCGGCATGGCGGTTTAAAAAGGCGTGCAGTTGTTGTTGGTTTTCTTCTTCAAAAATGGAGCAGGTTGCCAAAAGCATGCGGCCACCCGGTTTTAAAGTTTGCCAGAGTGCATTAAGCAGAGGTTCTTGTTGGCGGGCTGTTTTGGCAGCATCAGTAGGGCGGCGTAGCCATTTTATGTCTGGATGTCGGCGTATCACGCCAGAGGCGGTACACGGTAGGTCAGCCAGAATAGCATCATATGGCTGTCCATCATACCATGCACCTAAATCCTGTGCAGGTGCTGCGACTAAGGTCGCCTGAAAGCCTAAACGATCAAGATTGCTTTGAACGCGGGTAAGGCGTTGTGCGTCTATGTCTAGGGCGGTGACATTACAGTCGGCCAGTTCAAGTAAGTGGCCAGTTTTACCACCAGGTGCGGCGCAGGCATCAAGAATGCGCTCACCATTTTGTGGAGCCAATAAATAAGCTGCTTGCTGGGCGCCAAAGTCTTGTACGGATACTGTGCCTTCTTCAAATCCAGGCAGCTGGCTAACAGGTGCGGGCTGATTGAGCTTAATGGTGTAATCGCCCAGGGTTTTGCCATCTAATCCAACTGCTTGTAGCTGCTCTATATAATGCTCCGCAGTGGTGTGGCGACAGTTGATGCGCAAGGTCATGGGCGGATGGTTGGTGCAGGCAGTGATAATATTGTGCCAGTGTTTTGGATAATGGTCTTTCAGGTAGCCTGATAGCCATTCTGGCATGTTGTATTTTGCTACTTCGTCGGTTTTGCATTTGCTGTTGAGCGTGTCTTTTTCTCGCTGAAAACGGCGTAAAATGGCGTTAGCAAAGGAGCGATATTGACCTTGATCGATGCGAGCAACTTGGCTCACTGCTTCGTTGACCACTGCGTGTGCGGCGTTTCGGCTATGATTGAGCTGATATAGCGCCACTATAAGCAGGCTTTCTAGCTGCTGATTATCAATGGGCTTATTCAGCATTTCTGCAAGCATAAAGCGTAGGCTACCTGAAAAACGTTGGCAACCAAAAGCCATGTCTTGCAATGCGCCTTTGTCTTGTGGCGAGAGCTGGGGATGAGCAGCAAAGATGCTGGACAATTCGTCTGATAAGTTGTGCCCAGCACGCACCGCCATCACGGTTTGTGCAGCCAGTTGTTGTGCTTCGGCCATGCTCATAATGTATCGCCTTTATTTAAAGTTCGGCCGGCAATGAAGGAGCGCGCGTCCATGGTTTTACTGCCAGCAGGCTGTAGCTCTAGAATGCGTAAGGCGTTATTGCCGCAAGCTACAACGATACCCTCGGCATCGCTAGATAATATTTCACCAACGGTGCCCGATTGCGTGAGCACTTCAGCGCGCCATATTTTAAGCGGCTTGCCATTATATTCTACCCAAGCGCCAGGTACTGGGTTGAAGGAGCGAATTTTACGTTCGATGATTTCGGCGGGGTTGTGCCAATTGATGCGCGCTTCTTCTTTGCTTAATTTGGCAGCATAAGTAACATTTTTTTCAGGCTGCGGTGTGGCTTTCAGGTAGCCTTGTTGCTGTAATTGCTTTAAATCGTTCACAATCGCAGCGGCGCCTAATTCCATTAATTCATCGTGCACTTTGGTAGCCGTGTCGAGCTGCTTAATAGGATAACGATGTTCGCTGATGATGGCGCCTGTATCTAAACCCGCATCCATTTGCATGATGCAAACACCTGTTTCAGCGTCACCCGCTTCAATCGCGCGCTGGATAGGCGCAGCACCGCGCCAACGTGGTAATAATGAAGCATGGATATTCAGGCAGCCGTGAGTTGGTGTTTTGAGAATATTGTCTGGCAAAATCAAACCATAAGCAGCCACCACCATAATGTCGGCATTTTGTGCACGCAATAATTCTGCCGCTTCTTCGTTACGCAAAGAAGCGGGTTGAGCAATGTTCAAGCCCAAAGATAAAGCGGCCTGTTTGACTGCGCTGGGCTGCAATTGCATGCCGCGACCTTTGGGGCGATCGGGCTGAGTTAGCACTAACGAGATGTTGAAGCCAGCGGCGGCAATGGCTTGTAAAGCAGCAGCAGCGAAATCAGGCGTGCCAGCAAAAATCACATTCATAGTTAATCAACTCTATTGAAAGATGGGTGCGATGGTATTCAGGTAGCCTCAGGTGTAAAAGGCTGCCTGAAAGATTACAAATCATGTTTGATGCGTTTTTTTAGCTTGGTTTTGATGCGATCTTGCTTGAGAACTGATAAATACTCGACAAATACTTTGCCAATCAAATGATCTAATTCATGTTGAATGCAAATCGCGAGCAAGCCTTCAGCTTCTAAGGTGAACTTCTCACCTTGTTCGTTTAGTGCCTCAACGGTTACTCGTTCTGCTCGCGTTACGGAATCGTAAATACCAGGCACACTTAAGCAGCCTTCTTCATAAGTGGTCTCGCCGTCTTTTTGAGTAATATTCGGATTGATTAAAACCAGTAATTGGTTATGTTCTTCGGATAAGTCGATGACGACCACGCGCTTGTGTACGTTAACTTGAGTTGCCGCCAAACCGATACCATGGGCTTCATACATGGTTTCTGCCATATCAGTAACCAGTGTGCGAATATCGTCATCCACTTGTGCTACTGGCTTGGCGATTTTGTGGAGGCGCTCGTCTGGATATTTTAAAATGTTTAGTAGTGCCATTGCTAATCTCTAAGGTTATTTTTGTGGTGTGTAATAATTTAAATTATGGAAGCGCCTACATTCAGTGATAAAATGACTGCTTAAATTTCAGCCAGTTTTATCATTAAAGCTGGTTTTCTATAACTCTATGATGACTTATCGAATTATTTCAAGGGGGAGTTCGTCATGCAAAAGCGTATTATAACCTTGCTTTGCGCTGCTAGCTTAGCAATTTCTGCCTCGGCTTTCGCCGAGCAGTTGAAAATCAGACCAAACGCACCTACACGTTATGTAGTGAAATCTGGTGATACTTTATGGGGGATTTCTGGGAAATTCTTGTACAGCCCATGGCAATGGAACAGCTTATGGGGCGCTAATCGTAGCCAAATTCGCAATCCACATCAGATCTACCCAGGGCAAGTGTTGGTTTTACGCTACGTTAATGGTCAGCCACGTTTAGGTTTTGAGGGCAGTGCTGGTGACAGTGCAATTACAACAATTAAACTCAGCCCGCGCGTGCGTGAAGTATCTTCTGGTTATGGCATTCAAACCATTAATATGAATTTCTACCGTATGTTTATGCAACATCCGCAGATTATCCCACAGGCTCAAACGCAAGAAGCGCCACGCTTAGTGAGTGGTCCAGATGATCGTACGATGTACTCACGCGGTGACCGAGTTTATGCGATGGATATTAAAGAGCCCGGCCGCTACTTAGTTTATCGTGCAGTAAAAGATGTTCTGGATCCAGATACCAATAAGTATTTGGGTCAAGAAGTGGTGTTCAGCGGTCAAGTATCAACTTTGCCCTATACCAACAGCGCGTTAGCGTTGAGTAGCGAGAAAGATACAACGGAGCTAGAAGAAGGTGAATACTACACTCGTAAGCACCCGATGTTAAAAGTGCCAACGCAAACAGCTCAGCCCATGATGGTAGAAGAAGCTGTTTCAGAAATTCGCAAGGGCGACTACCTGTTGAAAATGACTGACGAAGGCGACAGCTTTAATATGATGCCGCATGCGCCAACGAAGCAGGTTACGGCTAAAGTGGTGTCTATTTATGATGGTGTACGCGAATCAGGTCAATTCCAAACCATTACCTTGAATAAAGGTGAAGTTGATGGTTTAGATAAAGGCACTGTATTAAGTATTTATAAACGCAGTCGTCAAACTAAATTAGATTTTGAAGACGGCAAAAAAGGCTCACGTGCGGTGCTGAAGTATGTGTCTATTCCTGCTGAAGAAGTAGGTTTAGCGATGGTTTATCGTGCCGGTGAAAATGTGTCATCAGCTCTTATTTTAAATACAAACGCAAGCATTAGTATCGGCGACATCTTAACTGAGCCGGGTCATGATTTAGACAACATGCCTGACGATGGTGTGCATGTGCCGAATGAACCACAGGAATCTCATAGCTACGAACATAATCAACACAATATCAAAAGTAATATTAAATAAAAATAAGAAGTAGTAATATATAAAAACACACGGCATGCCGTGTGTTTTTATACTAAAATGGTTACTGTATTTATTTTTAGATAAATAATAATCATGTGTTGATATTAAAAGTAATGATTGCATGACATTAAACACTTTAGCTAATAAGCTACCTGAAAGGGGAGTTATGGTTAATTCTCAACAAGAACGGGAAGCATGGGTGCAATTGGCGTTCACGCCTTATGTTGGCCCCGAAACCTTTTTACTGTTAATTAAACATTATGGTTCGGCTGAAATGGCTTTGCGCGCGCCTGCAGCAGAAATTGAACGTATTGTTCGTTATAAGCAAGCCGTTCGCGCTTGGAAGGGTGAAGATCAATCAGCGCAATCAGCAGCAGAAAAAGCATGGCGTTGGGCGGAGCAGCAGGCTTGCCACCTGTTATTATTAAGTGACTCGGTGTTTCCTACCATGCTCTCAGAGGGCATGACTCCACCTCCCTTACTTTTTCTACGCGGAACGCTGTCTTGCTTGCAACGGCCTGCAGTTGCAATAGTGGGTAGTAGGCATGCAACGCCACAAGCGCAGCGTATTGCACAAGATTTTGGACGGGCTTTGTCTGCAAAAGGGATTGTGGTTGTATCTGGCATGGCTTCAGGTATTGATACCGCAGCACACCAAGGCGCATTGCAAGCAGAGGGGGGAACCATTGCTGTATTGGGAACGGGCATAGACCGTGTTTATCCACGATCAAACCATGAGTTGGCTTATAGCATTGCAGAAAAAGGTTTGTTGGTATCAGAGTTTCCGTTGGGCACGCGTCCGCTGGCGGCTAATTTTCCCCGTCGAAATCGGATTATCGCTGGCTTGAGTTCAGCTACTTTGGTAGTTGAAGCAGCGCTTGAATCTGGGTCGCTGATTACTGCTCGGTTGGCGTCGGAAATGGGGCGAGAAGTGATGGCGATACCTGGCTCAATTGATAATCCGCACAGCAAAGGGTGTCATAAATTAATTAAAGAAGGTGCAAAATTGGTTGAATGTATAGAAGACATCATTGTTGAATGCTCATGGCCCTTAGGCTTTGAAGCTAAAGCACAGCCAATGCTTACGCCAATTGTGAATCAACGCACTGCTGAAGATGATGTTGACAAAAAACATAAACTTGAAAAGCAGGTGCCGACGCATACGCAACCAGAAAATCAAACAGAAGACTTGTTGACAGCCATGGGTTTCGACCCAGTACATCCAGATAGTTTGGCAGAAAGTTTAGAGAGAGCCGCCGGTGATATTTATGCTGAACTGTTAGAGTTGGAGTTGGCCGGTGCCGTGGCTATTGTTCCGGGCGGGCGTTATCAACGTATTTTGCGCTAATATAAAAATAACTTTTAGAGTGAGACTTTAAAGTAAATAAACAGAGCTTATATATTACCTAACAGATGGCTAAAGGTTGCTTTTTGAGAACCGCTCATTTAGTATTGGCACGGTTTGTAATTAGAATTAAAAAGCTGGGTATTCACTTTAGTGTAAGATTTTAAGAGACTGCCTGAAGTCTGATCGGAAAATCCGATATAATAAAAGCATTCGGCATGATTGCCAGTTAGGGGGACATTATGGAAGAAGTGATTGCTTTTTTAATCGAGCATTTCCAAGACATAGATGCTTGTCCGCCAGCCAATGACTTAGGTCAATTGCTTGAAGAAGTGGGGTTTGATGATGCTGAAATCGGCAATGCCTTGATGTTTTTAGAGGTATTGAGCGATTTACCGGTTGCACCTTTAGAAGAGCAATCTAGTGGAGCAATGCGTGTTTATTGCCCTGAAGAACTGGATGCTTTACCGCAAGACATACTGGGATTGTTGCACTTTTTGGAACAAGCCGATGCCATTAATTCAGTGCAACGTGAATTTGTTATCCATGCATTATTACATTTGCCGGCTGAAGAAATTGATTTGAACACAGCTAAGGTATTGGCTTTGCTGGTATTGTGGGCACATCGTTCAGAATTACCAATTCTTATTGGTGATGAGTTGATGGTCGCGCTACATGGCAAAGCTGTTATGCATTAACCTAAATTATTAATTAGGCTGCTTTTCAGGCAGCCTAATTAATTTAAAACATTGTGCAGTAATACAATACTTGTTTAAGATGCTCATATCATTGTTTGGGTTGCCTTTGCTTTTTCACGTAGCTTAAATTAAAAAATATAGTGTTTAAGAGAATAGGCAGCTTGCCTACTTAAATTATCACAATCAACGTTAATAAAATCAACTGGATCACTAGAGTACTCACTATGGCAAAAAACCTGCTTATTGTGGAATCACCTTCCAAAGCCAAAACCCTTAAAAAATATCTCGGTAGCGATTTTGAGATATTGGCTTCTTACGGCCATGTTCGTGATTTGGTTCCTAAAAATGGTGCGGTAGATCCAGAAAATGATTTTGCGATGAAATATCAGCTGGTTGCGCGCAACAGTAAACATATTGATGCGATTGTGGCGGCGGCAAAAGAGGCGGAAAACCTGTATCTTGCAACTGACCCGGATAGAGAGGGTGAGGCCATTTCTTGGCATTTGCAGGAAATCCTTAAATCAAAGCGCGGTCTCAAAAATCTTAAGGCGCAGCGTGTTGTGTTTCATGAGATTACTAAAAGTGCCGTATTAGAAGCGATTGCCAATCCGCGTGAATTAGAAGTGAATCTAGTTGATGCACAGCAAGCACGACGGGCGCTGGATTATTTGGTGGGTTTTAACTTATCCCCTTTGTTGTGGAAGAAAATTCGTCGCGGACTTTCTGCTGGTCGCGTTCAAAGCCCAGCATTGCGGTTGATTTGCGAGCGTGAAAACGAAATCAAAGCTTTTGTAACACAGGAGTATTGGTCTGTTCACATGGATAGCCATAAAGGTCGTTCCAAGTTCACTGCTAAGCTAACTCATTGGAAGGGCGATAAACTAGAGCAATTCTCGCTACCAGATGAAATCAGTCAAGCTGATGTGTTAAAAGGCTTGGAGGGCGTTAGCGCCGAAGTAACACAAGTTGAAAAGAAAAAGCGCAGCCGCAATCCAGCCGCTCCGTTTACCACGTCAACTATGCAGCAAGAGGCTGTGCGTAAACTGGGCATGACTACTGACCGCACGATGCGTACCGCACAGCAATTATATGAAGGTGTTGACGTTGGCCAGGGCGCAACGGGCTTGATTACATATATGCGTACTGATAGTTTGACGCTGTCAAATGAAGCATTAACCGAAATTCGCCATTATATTGAAAATAAAATTGGCCCAGATTATCTGCCTAAAGAGGCTAAGCTATACAAAACTAAAGCTAAAAATGCTCAAGAAGCGCATGAGGCGATTCGTCCTACTTCTGTTTATCGCACCCCCGAAGCAGTAAAGCCTTTTTTAACCGCTGATCAATTTCGCCTTTATCAAATGATTTGGCAGCGTTCACTTGCCTGTCAAATGGCGCCTGCAAAATTTGATACTACTACCGTAGACATCAGCGCCGGCGAAGGCATGTTCCGTGTTACTGGGCAAGTTCAAACATTTGCTGGTTTTCTCAGTGTTTATGAAGAAGGCCAAGATGACGCTGAAGATGATGATGAGAATAAAAAGCTACCTGAAATGGCGGCCGGAGACGTGTTGCCAGTAGATAAACTATATGGCGAACAGCACTTTACTCAAGCGCCGCCTCGTTACTCTGAAGCCACTTTGGTAAAAGTTTTAGAAGAGTATGGCATTGGTCGTCCGTCTACTTATGCCAGCATTATCTCTACGCTAAAAGATCGAGAATATGTAACGTTGGAACAAAAAAGATTCATGCCAACAGATACTGGCGATATTGTTAATAAATTTTTAACAGAGCATTTTGCACAATACGTAGACTATCATTTTACAGCGAAACTAGAAGACCAACTTGATGACATTGCCAGCGGCAAGCGCCAATGGATACCAGTTTTAAGCCAGTTTTGGAAAGGCTTTCATAAGCAAGTAGAAGAAAAAGAAGGCATTGAGCGCGCAAAAATAACCACAGAAGAGCTAGAAGAAATTTGTCCTAAGTGCAGCAATCACAAGTTACAAATTAAATTTGGTAAACGAGGTCGTTTTATTGCTTGTCCAGGTTATCCTGAATGTGATTACACTCGAAATGTTGGTGAAACAGCGGAAGATGCAGCTAAAGAAGCTGAAGAGCCAACAGTAGTTGAGGGGCGAGAATGTCCGAAATGTGCTGGACAGCTTGTGTATAAAAAAGGACGGTTTGGTAAATTTATTGGATGCAGTAATTATCCGAAATGCAAACATATCGAACCATTAGAAAAGCCTAAAGATACAGGAGTAGGTTGTCCTAAGTGCAGTAAAGGACAGCTAATAGAAAGAAAATCACGTTATGGCAAGCTATTTTATAGCTGTGAAACCTATCCTGATTGCGATTACGCAACTTGGAATCTGCCGATTGCCGAAACATGTCCTAAGTGTCAGTGGCCAGTGCTGACCATTAAAACCACTAAACGCCGAGGTACGGAAAAAGTTTGCCCACAGAAGGAGTGCGGGTGGTCAGAGCAAATTGAGCCACCTGCTCCTAAAGAGTAAGCTTTTGAGAGCAAAACAAGGCTACCTGAAAGGATTCAGGTAGCCTTGTTTTGCTCTCATATAATAAAATTGATGCGCACGATAAAAGTTAGGTAATAAGTGTTAATTAAAAAAACCGATAAGGATAGATAGGTATGAAAAAAAGCCAGCATAGTAATCAAGTGAGAATTATTGGCGGGCAAAACCGTGGCCGAAAACTTATCTTCTCAGATGCAGATGGTTTGCGTCCTACACCAGATAGCGTCCGTGAGCGATTGTTTAATTGGTTGGGGCAAGATCTTGCTGGTATGGAGGTGCTAGATTTATTCAGTGGTAGCGGAGCGTTAGGGTTTGAGGCGCATTCTCGACATGCAAAGCACGTTATAATGATAGACAATAATCAACAGACTGTGCAGAATTTGCAACAGAATGCTCGGGTGTTGGGTGCTCAAGTAGAAATTATCCAGAAAGATAGTTTGGCTTATTTAACATCATGCTCTAGTCAGTATGATCTAGTGTTGCTTGATCCCCCATTCGCTTGGGATGAATGGTCAGTGTTGTTTAGCCAGCTGGAACAGCATTTGAAAGCTAATGCTAAGGTGTATATAGAGGCCGGATGCTTGCCAAGTTTTCCAGCTTATTTAAGCCCTTATAAGCAAGGTAAAACAGGTCAAAGTCTGTATGTTTTATTGGAAAATAAAATAGCCGTTACAGAGTAATGATGAGCTACTAATGAAGCCTTGATTGAGGGCAAATACAGAGTATCCACAGCTTATGCTATAATTTTAAAATATTAAAAATTGATTGTTTAAGGATTGTAAAATGTCACTCTTTATTACTGACGAATGCATCAATTGTGATGTATGTGAGCCCGAGTGTCCTAATGACGCAATTTACCAAGGTGATGAAATTTATGAAATACATCCTCACCTTTGTACTCAGTGTGTAGGGCACTACGATGAGCCGCAATGTATTTTAGTTTGCCCAGTAGATTGTATTTTAGTTGATCAAGAGCGTCCTGAAACACCAGAACAGCTTCAAATTAAATACGAACAGCTGGTAGCCAACAAATAAAATCATTTTAAAATGATGTAATTATGTAATTAAAAAATTATTTTTTTAATTAGGGCTTGACGACTATAAGCCAAATGGCTATTATCGCAATCTCTTTTGGAGGGATTCCCGAGTGGTTAAAGGGGGCAGACTGTAAATCTGCTGCGTGAGCTTCGAAGGTTCGAATCCTTCTCCCTCCACCAAATTTACACTTACTTGCAATGTATAAGTAAGTACGCGGGTGTGGCTCAATGGTAGAGCAGAAGCCTTCCAAGCTTACGGTGAGGGTTCGATTCCCTTC
>CAZLYX010000007.1:0-2980 GCA_964563885.1 uncultured Neisseria sp.
TTTTAGTGATGATAGAAACAATCTCTACACCTGGCGCTACTTCAATAACTACTTCAGTGTTAACTACACCTTCGTTGATGCTTTTTACAATGCCTTTGATTTGGTTACGAGCGCTGAGTTTCATGGCAATTCCTTTTGATAATTGAGTCGAAAAAGACTTGGAGTATCTGGAATTGTAGGACTATATTTTTAAGAAATAAATACTTATAAAGTATGACTATGATTAAAATCTAGCAGGCATTGTCAATACATGTAATCTGGAATCGAAAAAATAGTAAGATATGAAAACTCTAGACCATTTGGAAAATGATAATAAATAAGGCTACCTGAAAAACAACGCGATTTGTGTGATGGTTTTTCAGGTAGCCTCTTATATAGATTAATACTTAAGCGTTTTCTTGTAAGAGCCGTCTTGCACTCACGATAACAGGTAAATCAATCATTTGGCCATCTACATTAAACACGGCAGAGCCTGTTTCATCAGCAGTTTGGCAAACTTTGCGGGCAAACGCCAATTCTTCGGCAGTGGCTCGCAATGCCTCATGAACAAGAGGCACTTGTGAAGGGTGGATGCAAAGCATACCTCCAAAACCCAGGTCACGCCATTGTGATAAACGTTTGAGCAAACCCGCCTCATTGTTGAAATCTGGATAAGAGCTATCGATAGGCCGCATAAGTCCGTTGGCAGCCGAGTGAATCAGTAAATCTGTGCGCAACCGGCAAAAAAACATTTCAGCGGCGGCAGAGCCTTTTTTTAAGCCAAGCTCATTGGCCAAATCTAGGCAGCCGAAACTCAAGCCACTCACACCTTTAGCATGCGCAATTTGGGGCAGCGCTACCATACCTTTGGCGCTTTCAATCACGGCAATAACTGGTTTGCCTAGTTTGTCAGCAACGCGACGGACATCGGCAGAGGTCTCTGTTTTCGGTAACAGCACGCCAATTAAACAGCTTAACTCTGCCGCTGCTTGCAAATCGGCTTCGTGTTCAGGGCTAGAAGCCGAGTTAAGACGTAGCCAAATTGGAGGGCCTTCATAATTTGCCAAAGATTGGCGAACGGATGCTTTTTTGTCAGCTTCAACAGCATCTTCCCAATCTACAATGACGCCATCTGCTTTGGTGGCGAATGCTTTGGGAATAAGTTCAAGTTGCGTTCCAGGAACGAATAATAAAGTACGCAGGATTAGAGTTTTGTACATTTTTTCTCTCCAGATTTTACTGGTTATTTTGACTGTTATTGGCTTTCACACGGCTACAAGCTGTGAAAATTTGGTTACTTTTTTGATGGGTTTTTATATAGTCTATGTGTGTATCTTTATGTTAACACGTATCGTCTATTTTTATACATATAGGGTTTTATAATTACATAGGTAAGTCAGTAAATTGAAGTATTCTATCCACATTTTTAGAGGTGTTTAATAACCATTATTTTTGGCATAGAAAATTGTGATTTTATGGCATGAAAAATTGATCATTTTTGATAAAAGTTGGCTAAGGTTTTGAAGTTGGTTAAGTATTTAGCATTGGTTCAAAAGTGCAGCTTGCCAAGTAATTGCAACAGGCAACACGCAACTAATTGGGTCGCGTGAGTGTAAGTTTTGACGTGTGTTAGTAATAAAGTTATCGCAAACTTATTTGTTACACTGATTGTATTAAAGGAGCAGTGAGAAAACACGTGTCTAATACGAAAGTGTTTTTAAAGAGGTTAAAGGTGTTTTCATTGTATACGGAGCTACAGGGGCAAGAATTAGAATAAAAAATAATACATGCTATTTTGTTGGCGTTTCAATTGGTTCATGGTTTTATTTGGTAAAGAAATTAGAGCTTAAACCATCATAATTAAAAGGCTACCTGAAGGTTTTCAGGTAGCCTTTTTAACAGCATAGTAGTTTGATTAAGGTTTAATGGTTTTACCGTTGATTTTGACACTTGTCAGTTTTAGATTGTAGTTTTTACCATCATCGCTATAGTTGATTTGTGCCGGTACATTACCTAAATTTGGGGCAAATGCATAAGCAGCAGTGCTGTCACCACGACGCAAGCTGTATTTATTGACGGTGGTTTTGCCGCCAGCAATGCTTTGTGTGGCCGTGCCAGTTTTAGTTAATCCGCTGGCAGAATAGAGTTTTTTACCGTTGGTAATTTTAAGACCAACGGGTAATTTACCTTCGTTGAGCGCCAGTTGCCAAGATAAAGTGAATAAATCCATCACTGGGCCAGAAACTGTTTCGTTGTGAAGCTCGCCGGCTTTACCCAAGGTTATTTGGTTGCCACTAAATTTGGCTTCGGCATAGGTTTTGCCATTGCGAATATCTTTATAGTAGCTAGGTTTAAGCTGATTATCGACAATGCTGCCACCGCTTACAAAGCGCATTTTATACATAGGCACATTGATATTGGCGGTAACTGTGTAATTGTTGCCGGTGCGCTTAAATGTCATGGTAGCAGGAATGCCGTAACTGCCACTGTATTTTAACTCGGCAGATTGTGGAATCTCAGCAGCCTGAGCTTGAGTAGCAAACATCATTGCGGCGGCGGCAATCATAGCGCGGGCGGTGGTGTTCATGTGTTTCCTTATTAAATTGGACATACTTAAAAACGGATCTATTATGAGACGAACAATATTAAAGATGCGGATGGTTTGTGTAAAAAAACGCATCTTTAGGCAAGCTTGAAAATTGAGCTTTTAATGCTGCTTAAACACTTTACTGCATTCGTTGGTAGTTAATTTAGCTTCGTCGTCTTTTTTCATTAGCTATCACCTTAGATTATTGGTTAAACACTTGTTGTAAATCGATCAATTTCTATTAATGACTAAATTAGAATAATTAGGATAACAATATTAATAAGCGATTATAAGGTGCAGGCTGAGCATTATTATTGGAAGAACAATAGCAATTCAGAAAGTCAGTAGACTAAAATTGTATTAACTAGAGTCTATAAAAGGTAAAAAATAGGGGTATTTCATTATTTTATTTTG
>CAZLYX010000007.1:3080-14786 GCA_964563885.1 uncultured Neisseria sp.
ACCTATGACCTATGACCTATGACCTATGACCTATGACCTATGACCTATGACCTATGACCTATATTAAGCTGGTTTACAGCATGTCGTTTCTTAGATAGTTAAATGACCAGAGTTCCTGCACTAACCCCTGCCAATTGTTAACCTTGACGCTCCGTGTGTTTTCTTGGCTTGCCAGATACCATTGATTTAGGGTCATATTTCGGTTCAAAATCAATGTAGAGTTCACAGTTGTATATAAAAATAAGAGCGCTTAATTTCTCTATTCCTTCCTCTCTCACCGACCCAACAAATCCGTTTGAGGTGCTGAGAGTGGCGAGCCAAGTTCCAAATTCGAGGAATTGTTCATAGAAACCCTCCTGTTTCTGAGAAGGCAGGCGAAGACATAGCTTCTTAAATGCTCCTTTGGTATCTCTTCCATGCTCCCAAATGCTCGATACGAAAGGCCCAGAAGGGAAGTCTCGGTACGAATACCAGTAAGGGAATTTAGGCAATCCATCCTTAAAGAATCTGTGTGTGGGAAGCTCGGTTGGCGTCCCACCGTTGCCATGGATGAGGTATTGGAGTGCCGAATCCTCAACTTCAGATAAATCACGCCGAAGGTCCATCTCAAAATCAATTGTGTAATAACTAGACATAGGTAACGACCTGAAACTAATATTCTAAAAGGAGCAAAGTCTTGTTCGGTCTATGCGAGTAGTTGCAGTTGGTCATTTTGGTTTGGTTGCGTATTGAACACGCGATTGCCCTGACAATGTAAATGGCCAGCAATAAAATCGGCTACAGCGCGTGGTAACAATTGGTGTTCTACGCTCAACACACGAGCGGCAATGTCATCAGCA
This sequence comes from uncultured Neisseria sp., assembly GCA_964563885.1. Classification (GTDB taxonomy): domain Bacteria; phylum Pseudomonadota; class Gammaproteobacteria; order Burkholderiales; family Neisseriaceae; genus CAZLYX01. The sequence continues at coordinate 3,920 of CAZLYX010000007.1, forward strand.
TTGTCGTTATCTAGAATAGGCACCACGCCTTGGGTAATAATGGGGCCACAATCTAAGTCTGGGGTTACAAAATGGATGCTACAGCCAGCAAGGCGGCAACCCGCTTCGAGTGCGCGCTCATGTGTGTTTAAACCTGTAAACGCAGGCAAAAGTGAAGGGTGGATATTGATTAATTTACCTTCATAATGACGACAAAAATCAGGCGTAAGAATACGCATAAACCCTGCTAAAACAACTAAATCAGGTTCATACTTATCTATTAAAGTCATCATCGCGTGATCAAATTCAAGGCGGCTGCCATAAGCTTTGTGATCTAGGCTAGCGGTAGTGATGCCGCGTTCTGCTGCCCAAATTAAGCCAGCGGCATCAGGGCGATTGCTCAATACAGCAGCAATATTAGCATTGGGAATATCAGCCGCTACGATGGCTTGCATATTGCTGCCACGACCAGAAATCAAGATGACGATGTTTTTCATTAAAATTCTCGTTGAGTAAAGGCTTTCAGGTAGCCTTTTATACTTATTGTGTTTATTGAGCGTTATTTATATTTGTGTATTTGAAATGTCTAAATTAATGTTGATTGTTTTTTGAGAGTGTTAACAATCAACTTTCTTGTATTACCAATTTTTTGACTATTTTGTGTACATATGGAGCAACAAAAAACACTATTGGAAAAGCACAGGCATAAGCTTTTACAAATGCACCCATCCAAATAGATACAAATCCGTTAACAAAACCTAAATTAATATAGGTGATGATTAAACTCATGATAAAGCTCATAAACATGCTCATAAAGAAAGCAAACAGCAATCGTTCATATTTTTTATCTAACATTTTTTCCTCTATAAAAGTGCTGTAAGACAAATAAGGTTAGGCTACCTGAATTATTTGAGCTGGCTGTCTTTGCTGCCGCGCCGATTATACGCGCTTTGGAATGCTTGTTCGCGGTCGTAAATTTCTTGGCAGGTAATGCATAATTGCACACCTGGCAAAGCTGTGCGCCGCCCTTCGGGAATAGTATTGCCGCATTCGATGCATTCAGTTGCGCTTTGCCCGTGCGGCAGATTTTGCCGTACAAAAGTGAGTGCATCTTCGAGTGAAGCATCAATTTGTGCTTGTTCTGCGCCATCCGGTGCCCAGCCGCCAGCCATATTATTTTACCTAGTTTACATGATGAGCAGTATTGTCGGATGTGCAGCAGCTTACGTCAATAGAGGGAAGATTTGCTTAAACAAACCATAAGCAAGATAGAACATCATCATGGCGATAAAGCCATCTAGCCATTGCCATACCCGTTCGCGCCGAAACAGCGGCAGCAGAAAACGTGCACCGTAGCCAATGCCAATAAACCAAATTGCGGAAGCGAGCAGGGCGCCTATTAAAAACAGCAATTTGTCAGATGTGGATAAGGTGACAGCGCTACCGCCGATGAGCATAAGCGTGTCTACGTAAACATGTGGGTTTAATAAAGTGAGCATTAAGGTTGTGGTGGCGGCTTTTAGAGCGCTGGCTGGTTGATTGGTGTTGCTTGCATTCACGCTAATATGTCCACCGCCTCGCCATGCACGCTTGGCACTATTAACACCGTAGCCTAATAAAAATAAGCCGCCCGTTAAAGCTAGAATCATTGTGGCAATATGGCTATCAGCAATTAATGCGCCTACACCTAATACTCCAAAACTCATTAAAATGCAGTCGCAAAACCAGCATAAAAATACCACAATACCAACATTTTGTTTGAGTAAGCCTTGCTTCAACACAAATGCGTTTTGAGCGCCGATGGCAATGATGATGCTACCTGAAATCATCAGGCCGTTTAAAAATGCATTCACAGTGGGCTTGCTTGTATGGGAGTAATAAAGATGCGTATTATGCGATGATGTTATGTTGGCTACCAGCAGATACAAAACTTTTCAGGTAGCCTAAATTTTTTTACGGAAACATATATGTGGGACAGTAAACAATTGTCAGCATTAGCAGCAGTAGCAGAGCGTGGCAGCTTTGAAGCGGCCGCAGAAGCACTGGGGATAACGGCTTCGGCAGTGTCACAACGGGTGAGAGCATTAGAGCAAGAAGCAGGTTTTCCGCTGCTGACTAGGAATCGGCCATGCCGACCCACGGCACAAGGGCAGAAACTGCTGCGCTATATTCGTTCTGCGACATGGTTACAGGAAGAGCTGAAAAGTGAGCTGGATCAGACTAATCAAGCTTTTGTGTGGCCGATTGCAGTGAACCATGATTCGCTTGATACTTGGTTCTTGCCGGTATTGGCTGAGATTGCACAAAGTGAACATGTTTTGCCTGATATTCAAGCCGACAATGAATACCATACTCATAAACTTATGGCTGAAGGCTTGGTCATGGCGGCGGTGAGTACGCGTGCAGAGGCAATGTCTGGCTGTGAAGCGAAGTATCTAGGCTCGCTTCAATATAAATTATTAGCTTCACCGGAGTTTGCATCACGTTATTTTAATGCAGGCGTAACGTCTACCCAAATTAAACAAGCGCCGTTGTTGGTGTTTAATCGTAAAGACGATTTGTTGGCAGAATTTTTACGCGAGCATTTTAAAGTCAATGCCAAGCGCTGTATGAGTTATTATATGCCAGCTTCAATACCTTATTTTCAGGCAGCCTGTTTGGGTTTAGCTTATGGTTTGATACCTGATTGGCAATCAAAAGAGGCTTTGGCAGAAGGGCGTTTGATTGATTTATTGCCGGGTAAAACAGCACAATCTGATTTATACTGGCATTCTTGGAAAGTTGCCTCGCCACGTTTGCAGCGACTGAATGATTTGGTTATTGAGCATGCGCAGCGTTTACTTGAGAGTCATTAGCCATAAATTATGAGGCTTTATGATTAATGTAGCACTGAGGTTGTAATTTTATGTTTTGGCTGAGTTTGGCTGATATAATTGTCTAAAAATAAGAAATATAAATAGTTGAAAATAAGCAATTCTAAAAATAATTTACGGGTGGCTTGCTATTTATATTCAGTATTTTAGACGCTGATAACATCTTAATTTTGTATTGATTAAACGTAAATCAAGTATTTCAAAGCGCAAAATAATATTTTCAGGTAGCCATAGTATAGATATGTTATCTATACTATGGCGATAGTGTGGTCAATACACTGACTGTTTCTTACTATAATGCAACATCTTGACGTATATAAGCTTGCCAGCATAAAATCAGGCAGCGAAATTTTTTTAGAGTTTTTTGCCTAAAAGCAAAACTGAACAGTAAAATAGTCAGCCAAACAAAAAAGGAAAATCATGACTTCAAAACATATTCCGCAAAACAGTTACAGCAAAGAAGAATTGCTGCAATGCGCACGAGGTGAAATGTTCGGCTCAGGTAATGCTCAGTTGCCTTTGCCAAACATGCTAATGGTGGATCGCATTGAGACAATCAATACTGATGGCGGAAAATATGGCAAGGGCGAAATAATTGCTGAATTGGATATCAATCCTGACTTGTGGTTTTTTGGCTGCCATTTTGAAGGCGATCCTGTTATGCCAGGCTGTTTGGGCTTGGATGCGATGTGGCAGTTGGTGGGTTTTTACCTGGGCTGGGTTGGCGCATTGGGTCGTGGCCGTGCATTGGGCTGTGGCGAAGTGAAGTTTAGTGGCCAAGTGTTGCCAAAGCACAAAAAAATCACTTATCACATTCATATGAAACGCGTAATTAATCGTTCTTTGGTATTGGGCATTGCCGATGCTGAAATGAGTATTGACGGTAAGAAAATTTATGAAGGCAACGACTTGCGCGTTGGCTTGTTTACCAGTACAGATGATTTTTAACGTACACTTTTGATAGAAACTCGGAGAAAACAAACCATGAAACGTGTTGTCGTGACCGGTATGGGCATTGTATCCAGCTTAGGCAATAATACACAAGAGGTATTGGCTTCTTTAAAAGCATTGAAATCGGGCATTGTATTTGATCCGATTTATCAAGAAATGGGGCTACGTTCAAATGTAGCTGGTAATATTCAAATTGACACTAAAGAGTTGATTGATCGTAAAGTATTGCGCTTTATGGGCGAAGCTGCGGCTTATGCTTATATTGCAATGGATGAAGCGATTAAAAATGCGGGCTTGAGTGCTGAGCAAGTTTCAAATCCGCGAGTTGGTATTGTAGTGGGCAGTGGTGGGGCTTCTCCTGCTTCGCAAGTGGCAGCAGCAGATGCTTTGCGCAACGGAGGTGTGAAACGCATCGGCCCTTATGGTGTCACCAAAACCATGGCTTCAACTACTGCGGCATGTTTAGCGACACCTTTTAAAATTAAAGGTGTTAACTACTCTATCAGCTCTGCATGTTCTACCAGTGCGCACTGTGTCGGCCATGCAGCTGAGTTAATCCAGTTGGGTAAACAAGATATTGTGTTTGCCGGTGGTGGTGAAGAAGTTTCTTGGGAAATGAGCATGTTGTTTGATGCCATGGGTGCATTGTCGAGTAAATACAATGACACACCTGAAAAAGCTTCACGCGCCTATGACCGTGACCGTGATGGTTTTGTTATTTCGGGTGGCGGCAGTATTTTGGTGATGGAAGAATATGAACACGCTAAAGCGCGTGGCGCTACCATTCTTGCTGAGCTAACTGGCTATGGTGCCACTTCTGATGGTTACGATATGGTGCAGCCTTCGGGAGAAGGTGCTATGCGCTGTATGCAGTTGGCGTTGAGCACCCACAGCAAAGATTCAGTCGATTATATCAATGCACATGGCACGTCTACACCAGTAGGCGATACCAAGGAGTTAGGTGCAATTAAGGAAACGTTTGCAGGTATGGAAGTGCCCGCTATAAGCTCTACCAAGTCGTTATCTGGTCATGCATTGGGTGCTGCTGGTTCAAACGAAGCAATTTATTCTTTGCTGATGATGCAAAATGATTTTATCGTAGGCAGTGCTAATATTGAAAACTTGGATGATGATGCTGTGAATTTGCCGATTGTGTTGGAAAACCGTCCACAAAAACTCAATAGCATTATGTCAAATAGCTTCGGCTTTGGCGGAACCAATGCTACTTTGATTTTTAGTCGTATAGAAGATTAAAGTGGTTTAAGTTAAGTGTAAAAAAACGGCCAAGCATAATTGCTTGGCCGTTTTTTATGGTTTCAGGTAGCCTTTTTGAAAATAAAAGTTACCTGAAAATCGATTAAGCTTTAATTAATGAGACTCATAAAAATTGATATTTTATAAATTAATATAATTTAGGCGCCTTATGTTTGAATGATTGTATGTAAACTGGTCAGCTGAAAATAGATAGGATTTAAAAAAAAGTGCCGGCTTTGGTAAAGCGTTTAGCAAAATACGGACTGCTCATTTTTTCGGTACGAATAGTGCCGCGACTTGAAGGTGCATGGATAAATTCGCCATTTCCAATATAAAGCCCAACATGGGAGTAAGGGCTACCAGTATTGTAAAATACTAAATCACCCGCCTTAAGCTTACTTGGGTCGATACTGCGCGATGCTGCCGCTAAATCGCGGGCAGTACGTGGTAAGTTAACATCCAGTGCATTTTTGTATACAAACTGAATCATGCCGCTGCAATCAAAACCAGTGCTGGTGTTACTACCGCCATATTTATAAGGCGTGCCAATCAAGCTCATGGTGTTAAACATCAGCTCTTGCGCACCAAATTGTTGGTCAATATGCGTAATGCGCATTGGTTTTACGCTGCTGCTTTGAGTTGGTGCAGTGCGGGATTTTGGCTTTGATGCAGGCTTGCTGGCGCATGCAGATAGCACAGTAACTAGGCCAAGGGTGAATGCAAGCTGTATGGATTTCATTTTTATCCTAGTTTGACTTGCTAAGCACAGGCTACCTGAAAAAAAATTACCTTAAATAGATAGCAAGTTTTGGAACAAATCATGGCATGTTTAATAATATTTCATGAGCGCAAGGCTACCTGAAAGACATGAAGCAAATAGTTAAACGGGCTGCTGTATCCAATATTTTTTATGATTAGTTCAACAGCTAATAAGCAATGAGGCTACCTGAAAGCGATTAATGCACCAATATTTAAACCTCAAGCTCATTTTGTTTTATCTCTAAATTTTCCCAGCGCTCTAACTTTTCTAATAATAACAATTCAATTTTTTCAGTACGGTTTTGTACAATGCTGGTTTGCTCAAAATCTTTAAACACTTCTGGATCAGAAAGTTTTTCTGCTAATTCGGCTTGCTCGATTTCTAATGCTGAAATTTCATTTGGCAAATTATTGAGTTCTTGTTGTTCTTTGTAAGACAATTTAACAGAGCGATTTGGTTTAGATTTAATTTTTTCAGGCGTTTGATTTTCTGTCGGTTTTTGTGTGGAAGCTTGAATTTTGACTTCGCGTTCTTTGGTATTAATATAATCTTGGTAGCCGCCAACATATTCTTGTAATTTACCGTCGCCTTCAAAGACGATGCTGTGGGTAATCACATTATCTAAAAACATACGATCATGGCTAACTAAAAATACAGTGCCGTTGTAATCGCGCAATAAATCTTCCAGTAGTTCTTGCGTTTCAATGTCTAAATCGTTGGTGGGCTCGTCTAAAATCAAAATATTGGCTGGGCGGGTGAATAGTTTGGCCAATAATAAGCGGTTGCGCTCGCCACCAGAAAGTGATGATACTGGGCTTTGTGCGCGTACAGGATGGAATAAGAAGTCTTCCAGATAGCTCATAACGTGTTTTTTCTTGCCACCCACTTCAACAAAATCACTGCCTTCGCCGAGTGTATAAAATACAGTGTCGGTTTCTACTAATGCACTGCGAAACTGGTCAAAATAAGCCACTTCTTGCTTGCTACCAATACGAATTTTGCCGTAAGTAGGCTGTAATTCATCTAGAATTAATTTTAAAAAAGTGGTTTTACCAATGCCGTTTGGGCCAATTAAGCCAATTTTGTCACCACGCTGAATAATGGCAGAGAATTTATCCATAATCATTTTGTCGTCAAATTCAAAGCTAGCATGTTCCAATTCAGCAACAATTTTGCCGCTTTTTTCACCAGAGTTGAGTTTGAAGTTAACCTGACCTTGTTGATCGCGGCGTGCAGTACGTTGTTTGCGTAAATCTTCTAAACGCTTAACGCGACCTTCGTTGCGGGTGCGTCGTGCTTCAACACCTTTGCGTATCCAAGCTTCTTCTTGGGCGTGAAATTTGTCGAACAGTCGATTATGTTCAGCTTCTACGGTTAATTCTTGTACTTTTTTATCGCTGTATTGTGAGAATGAACCAGGATAGCTGCGTAAAGTGCCACGATCTAATTCCACAATTCGGGTGGCGATATTATCTAAAAAACGACGGTCATGCGTGATAACTACGACGCTACCTGAAAATTGCTGTAATAGATTTTCCAGCCAAATGATGGCGGTGATATCGAGGTGGTTTGTGGGCTCATCGAGCAGCAGTACATCAGGTTTTTGCACTAATGCTTGTGCTAAAGCGACGCGTTTTTGTTGACCACCAGATAAGTTACCAATTAATTCATCACCAGGTAACCCTAATTGAGTTAACGTTTGTTGAATGGCGGCATCGAATTGCCAGCCATTTTGTGCTTCAAGAGCCGTTTGTAATTCATTCAACTGCTTGAGTAAGTCTGGGCTGTGATCGGTTTCGAGCTGTTGGCTAACTAAGTAGTAACGACGTAGCAAATCATGCACTTCACCTAAACCTTCGGCTACCGTGTCAAACACACTAACTTCAGGGTTGAAAAAATTTTCTTGCGGTACATAAACCACTTTCAAGCTGTTTTGAATGATCAGTTGACCATCATCTGCCTTGTTTGTGCCAGCAAGAATTTTCAAGAAAGAAGATTTACCAGCACCGTTGCGACCAATCAGGCCGATTTTTTCACCGCTGTCAAGCTGAAATGAAGCGTGGTCAAGTAGGGCGACGTGGCCGACAGCGAAAGAAAGGTTTTCTGCAGAAAGGATATTCATAATAAGAATTTCAGTGCGGTATAAAGTCGGCTATTTTAGCCGATTTTGGTTGTAAAAAGGTATTTCTATTCACGGAGTTTACTACTTTTGAGAAGGCAGCATACTTTAGTAATAGAAACTTCAGGTAGCCTTTTTTATATTAAAAGGCTACCTGAAAGATTGAAGCATAGCAGATTGGAGTGACTGATTAAATATTTGGCTGTTTTGAATAGATGAAATAGCTTGTTTGTCTAAGCAAGTTTAATGCCAATCGTCGGCCAAATTCCACACTTCTGCGATGCATTGTTTTAGCATTTGTAAAGACACATCTTGCTCATATTCATCTAAATAAATAAAATGAAGAGGGATGGTTTGCCTAAATTGTTCTAGGATAGTGATGGTTTTACCGCTTTGGTATGCTGCTTCTGCTTTTTGTGTGGGCACCATTGCCATGCCGATACCATCGCACACTAAATCAATAATGGTTTGTGGGTAATCACAAAGGATTTGTTGTTTAGGCGAAAGTTTGTGTTGGCGCCAAAATTGTTGTAGATGTTTATGGCTACCTGAAGTGCCTGACATCTCAATCCAAGTATATTGCTCAAGACTGGCAGGTAAACTGGCTTTAATATGATCAGCTTCGCTTGATGGGCAAATTAAAGAATAGGGAATATCTTCTAAAAATAAGCTGCGAATGTTGCGCTGGGACACTGAGCCTAAGAAAAAACCACCGTGTAATTCTTTGTTCTGGATGCGTGACAAAATTTCACCACTCATACCGTATTGAATATGCAGCTGTGCATCAGGAGAGAGCTCAAGCATCCCACGCGTTAATTTCGATACTTTAGCCGAATCAACTGGGTGAATTAATCCTAGTTCTGCATGTTGAGTGTAATTTTTGGCTAAACTTTTAGCGAAATCATCTAAACGGTGTTTGTGCTGTAGTAAAGCCTCTGCCTCAGGCAAGAAGACCTCACCAGCACGAGTCAGTATCATGCCGCTGTTGCGTAAGAATAAGGGCGTGCCCAGTTCAGTTTCAATCGCTTTAATTTGGGCAGATACCGCTGGTTGGGATAAATGCAGGCGCTCTGCAGCTTGGGTGAGGTTGTTGTGATAGGCGACGGTAACGAACGCTCGAATGTGATTAATGTCCATAATTTCACCTTTTAGCAGAAGTGCGTTTGTAAGCGCATTGTTATAGTGTTAATACATTTTAACATATTTTAATTAGATTTGAAAGGAGTGTTTTTATTATAACATATTGTTATATATGTAAATTTTAAACAACATAAGCAAAACAAATGGTTGATATCCAAAAATAAGATTAGCCAGCAAGGGGGTTTCACTTTTTAATTACGGGTGTGTAAGGTCTCTTGTGTATGAGGGCGTTGCCTTGGTTGTGCTTCATAGGGCTGCCTGAAAGTTACAAAAGATTATATGGGCAGAAATAGAAAAAAAGGAGAAGTGAATATGGAAAAGACAACGGCGCAAAGGGTATTAGCTAACCCTGAATTCCAAAAAATGGCCCGACAAAAATCGCTGCTTGGGTGGTCGTTCACAGTGATTATGTTTACGGTGTATGTAGTATATATCTTATTTATTGGCTTAGATCCGCATGCGTTTGGTAAACCTGTGTCAGACGGTAGTGTAACAACTTGGGGTATCTATGTTGGTTTGTTTGTAATCTTTTTTTCAATCCTTATCACTGGCGTATATATTTTTATAGCGAATGGTAAGTTTGACAAGATGACCCGCGGTGTGGTGCGCGATGTAATGGGAGTTGAAAAATGAATAAATTATTATTTGCGTGGACCACACTTATGTTGTCTGGCGGTGCTTTTGCCGCTGATGCCATTACTGGTGAAGTGCAGAAGCGCCCGTTGAATATTACTGCTGTAGTGATGTTCTTCATTTTTGTTGGTGCAACCTTGTATATTACCAAGTGGGCAGCTAAACAAAATAAATCGACCAGTGACTTCTATACTGGTGGTGGTGGTATTTCAGGTTACCAAAATGGTTTGGCAATTGCCGGTGACTATATGTCAGCTGCATCGTTCCTTGGTATTTCTGCGATGGTATATACGCGTGGTTACGATGGTTTAATCTATTCCACAGGTTTCTTAGTGGGCTGGCCGATCGTGTTGTTCTTGGTTGCTGAGCGCTTGCGTAACTTGGGTAAATTTACCTTTACTGACGTAGTAGCATATCGCTTACAACAAGCTCCGGTTCGTATTTTTGCTGCCTCAAGCTCGTTGCTGGTAGTGATTTTATACTTGATCGCACAAATTGTAGGTGCTGGTAAGTTAATTCAGCTGTTGTTTGGTATGAACTATCTATCTGCTGTAATGATTGTTGGTGTCTTGATGGTGGTATATGTGTTGTTTGGTGGCATGTTGGCAACCACTTGGGTACAAATGATTAAGGCGGTATTGCTACTAAGCGGTGCAACGTTCATGTCATTTTTAATCATGAAGCACGCTGGCTTTAGCATGGAAAGCTTATTTAAAGAAGCGACCGGTATTCATGAAAAAGGCATTGCCATCATGGAGCCAGGAAGCTTAGTGAGTAATCCGATTGATGCGTTGTCCTTAGGCTTGGCGCTGATGTTCGGTACTGCAGGTTTGCCACATATCCTGATGCGTTTCTTTACTGTTCCTGATGCTAAAGAGGCACGTAAATCAGTATTCGTAGCCACTGGTTTGATCGGTTACTTCTATGTCTTAACGTTTATTATTGGCTTTGGTGCCATCATCTTCTTACTTAAAGGTGACCCACAGTTTTTCCAAACTATGGTTACAGAAGGTAAAACTGTTGTTGAGATGGTTGGTGGTTCAAACATGGCTGCGGTTCACTTATCTGAAGCGTTGGGTGGTAACTTATTCTTAGGCTTTATTTCAGCCGTAGCATTTGCAACCATTTTGGCAGTAGTAGCAGGTTTGACTCTGTCTG
>CAZLYX010000007.1:14886-55006 GCA_964563885.1 uncultured Neisseria sp.
TCAGCCGTAGCATTTGCAACCATTTTGGCAGTAGTAGCAGGTTTGACTCTGTCTGGTGCTTCTGCAGTAAGCCATGATATTTACTCTTCAGTTATCCGCAAAGGTAAAGCGACTTCACGTGAAGAAATGCGTGTATCTCGTGCTACTACGGTTGCTTTGGGTTTATCAGCTGTAGTATTTGGCTTAATGTTTGAAAATCAAAACATTGCATTTATGGTGGGTTTAGCGTTTGCAGTAGCGGCTTCGGCTAACTTCCCAATCTTAGCTCTGTCTATGTTCTGGAAAGGTTTGACTACTCGCGGTGCTGTACTGGGTGGATTCTCAGGCTTAATCTTAGCTTTGGTTTTGATTGTGTTAGGCCCAAGTGTATGGGTGAGTGTGTTGCATAATGAAACACCAATCTTCCCATATGGTAATCCAGCTCTGTTTAGTATCCCGACTGCCTTTATCATGGCTTGGTTAGGTTCTATTACTGATAATTCAGCTCGCGCTGCAATCGATAAAGCAGGCTTTGAAGAGCAGTATGTTCGCTCTATGACTGGTATCGGTGCTTCGGATGCTTCTGATCACTAATACATTCATTGCTTGTTGATAATGATTAACCGTCTGGAAAGAAATTTCCAGACGGTTTTTTTTATTTGCAGTACAATGCCATTCTATTGGTTATAAAGGAATGAGCATGTATTTTGTAGATCGTTCGGCAGTGGTATTGAAACCAACGCAAAATTTTTTAGATTGGCTTAAAAGCACAGATCAAGATGTTCCTGATTTAACGATTGAGCAATTGCGCGCTAATTGCTCAGTGTTTTTAGTGCCTGAATTTGATGAACCAGAAGAAGCTGTTGCTTATTTTGATGAGCGCTATCAGCAAATTTTTCAAGCTGAAATTGCGGCGTGGGATATTCCTAAAGATAAATGGCCAAAAGACATGAGCCTAACCATGTTCTGGGAATATTTTGATATTGAAGTGCATGATATGGTTTTGGATATGGAAGAAGCAGATATGAATGCTAGCTCTATTTTTGACAATATGATGTAATATTATGCAAGCTTTTCAGGTGAGTCTGAGCGCGTCAAAACGATTACTTAAAATCAACATTTTTTGTCATACGCTAAGCATCATAACCATTTTGATTTATTTTGATGGGGTGTCCATCAAATTGGCTGGATTGCTTTTATTGGCATGCTCATTCTTTTATGCTAGGCGGGCACAGAGTATGCGACATCCCAGTGAGATAACCAGTATTTATGTTAATCGACTAGGCTGTGCAACAGTTTGTATTGGCGCGGAATCAACGCCATTAGTGGCTGAGTTGCTTTCAGGTAGCCTTGTTATGCGACAAGCGATGTTTCTTAAGTGGTCGCTTGATGGCCGTACTTGTTGGCAGTTGTTGCTGCCGGATATGGTTGCTACTGAGCATTATCGACGATTAATGGTGTGGGCAAGGTGGTGTTTGCCTAAAGCTGCCCAAGAGTTTCCTGATGATGCTTGAATTCAACTGAATACCTTCGAATAATATGCCTGAGGCTTTCAGGTAGCCTTAACCAATACGGTAAAAAATATGAATAAATCATTAAGCGATTGGCTGGCTCATTTGGAGACTGCTCATAGCAGCGGTTTGATTGATATGGGCTTGGCGCGGGTGAGCGAAGTCAAAGAAAAAATGGGGCTGAAGCTCCATTGCCCATTGGTTGTCGTGGCAGGCACCAATGGCAAAGGCTCAGTATGTGCTTTTTTAAGCAAAATATATGCAGAAGCAGGATTTAAAGTGGGTGTACTCAGTAGCCCACATTTACTACGCTTTAATGAACGAATTCGGATCAATGATCAGGAAGTGAGCGATGAGGCAATTGTTGTTTCATTTGAGCGTATTGAGGCAGCTCGAGGCGAAACGTCACTGACCTTTTTTGAATTTAATACATTGGCAGCAGTGGATATTTTTATTCGCGAAGCTGTTGATGTAATGGTGTTAGAAGTAGGCTTAGGCGGGCGCTTAGATGCCGTGAATACTTTTGATGCTGATGTTGCGGTGGTCACCAATGTTGACTTGGATCATCAGTCTTATTTAGGTGACACCATTGAGCAGGTTGCATTTGAGAAAGCGGGCGTATTTCGCAGTGGTAAACCGGCAATTTGTGGCCAAAACCCGCCACCAGAGTCGTTGAAGCAACATGCCGACAATATTGGTACTGAAATGTTATTGGTGAAGCGAGATTTTGATTATGAAAAGTTGGAACAACAGCAATGGACGTTTCGTTTTCATCCGCGTTCAGGCTCTCTGAAAGGTAAAGAACGCAATCGCAATGCCTTGCCGATTCCTGCTTTGCGTGGTTCTTATCAAATTAACAATGCTGCCTGTGCGTTGGCTGTTTTGGAATGCTTGAATGAGCAGTTGCCCGTGGATATCGGTTCTATTAAGCGTGGATTATTATTGGTTGATCATCCTGGTCGTTTCCAAGTTTTACCTGGCAGACCGCTGGTCATTCTTGATGTTGGCCACAATATACATGCTGCGCGTGGGTTAAGACAAAACCTGATTGCATTACCATTTGCTGAAAACCGTATTGCAGTATTCAGTATGCTGTCCGATAAAGATATTGGGCAAGTATTGTCTATTCTAAGTGATCAATTTGATGAATGGTATATTGCACCACTAGATTGTCCACGGGGTATGACATTGTCAGCTTTAGAAAAAGTGATGCAACAGCATGGCATTGATGAAGTACATCAGTTTAATTCGGTGCACAATGCTTTGCAAACTGCTTTATCGAAAGCTGGTGAAAATGATAGAATAACCGTCTTCGGCTCGTTTTATACTGTTGCTGAAGCCATGACTCATTTGCAACACTAGGAATTCCTGCATGCCCACTAATCCAAATAAACAAAGACAAATCCGCTCTCTACAAGAATATGAACAGCTAAAACGTAAAAATCGGCGACGTTTGGTTGGCACGTCTGTCATGGTAGTGGCGGCAGGATTGTTGTTAGCCAAAGTTTTAAACCAAGATACGCCTGATCAGACTGTGGAAAAAGTCACTATAGCGGGTCAAACCGCTTCTGATACAGAAGCCTCAAAGCTTACTGTTTCCCAGCCAACAGATGAGGCAGATTCGATTGAATATGCATCTGATTTATCACCTGCTGCCGTGTTAGAGCCAGCATCAGAAGAAGAAACATCAATAGGTAATAAAGCCGTTGAACTGAGCAATCCTCTTCAAAATGAACAAGCGCCTGTTAACGAAGTAAGCACTTCCGAGGATACGAATACATCGAAGAACAACCGTGTGTTGTTGCCCAATCCGCTTACACAGCCTAAACCTCTTGAATCTAAAACAGTACCGGAAAATACAGCTCCTACATCTACACAAACTAAACCAGCCGCTAAAATACAATCTAAACCTAAACAGGTAGAGGTGGCGCCAGTGCCAACCGTGATTGTAAAAAATAAAGTGGTGGCTTCTGAGCAAGAAAAAGCGCGCGAAGCCGAATTAGCCCGCCAAGTAGAATTAACTCGTCAAACGGAGCAAAAGCGTCTTGCTGCTTTAAAAGCCCAAGAGCAACAGCAACAGCAACAGCAATTAAAACAGCAAGCAATAACGACTGAGCGCTTGCAATCACAAAAAGCGACAGCACAAAAAGCCCAGCAAGAAGCGGCTCAAAAGAAAGCACGTGCTGAGGCTGAAGCCAAAAAGCAAGCAATACTTAAAAAACAAGCAGAGTTAAAAAAACAGCAACAAGCTAAAACCATATCCGCAAAAGAGATTTTACAAAATAAATCTGCTAAAGCGACTGATAGTAAAACTAACCCAGCTGCCATTCTCGAAGGTAAAGCCACCCCATCTGCTAACAAAGCCTTGATTCAGGCCGGTGCATTCAGCAATGCTGATCAAGCAAAACAAATGCAGCAACGCCTAGCCAATGTTGGTGTGAGCACTTATGTTAGCGAGACAGAAACCAGTAAAGGTAAAGTGTATCGCGTGCGTACTGGCAGCTATCCTAGTCGTGAAGCTGCTAATAAAGTGCTGGCGGACATACGTAAAAAAGGTCTCGATGGCATGGTAGTTGGGCAATAATCATGGCTATGTTTGATATGCTTGCTTTAGGTGTGGTGTTTATTTGCATTGTGTTGTCAATGATGCGAGGAGTAATTGCAGAATTATTAGGCTTGCTGACTTGGATTGTGGCATTGCTTGTGGCGAAAATATTCGCGGTATCGTTTGCCCAGTTTGCACTTACTTCCATCCAGCCTGAAGCCTTTTCGGTAGTGGTGGGTTTCGTCTTATTATTTGTGGCTGCTTGGCTGGCCCAATATTTCTTACGTTCGTTATTAACCAATGCGGTATCTGCTGTTGGTTTGGGCAGCATTAATCGCTTGTTTGGTGGTTTATTTGGTGCTGCCAAAGGCATTATTATCGTTACAATTGCCGTATTGGTTTGCGCATTTACCGATTTACCTAAAACTGATGGTTGGCGCACTGCTTTGAGCGCTCCTTATTTTGAGGCGTTGGCCATAGTGGCTGTGCCTTATTTACCGCCTGTTATGGCGGATCAAATCAAGTATCCAACGCTATAAATTACTGGAGAAATACAAATGTGTGGTGTATTTGGATTAGTGGCGCACCAACCCGTGAATCAGCTGCTGTATGACGGTTTACAAATGCTGCAACACCGCGGCCAAGATGCGGCGGGTATTGTAACGGCTGAGGGCAATATGTTTCATATGCATAAAGGCAAAGGCATGGTGCGTGATGTATTTCGCACCCGCAATATGCGCGAATTGGTTGGTAACGCAGGTATTTCTCATGTGCGTTACCCAACTGCTGGAAATGCCAGCTCGCCAGCGGAAGCTCAGCCGTTTTATGTAAATTCACCATTTGGTATTGTACTGGCACACAATGGCAACTTAACCAATACTGAAGAATTGTATGATGACGTATGCAACACGGATTTGCGACACATCAATACTCGTTCTGATTCGGAAGTATTGTTAAACGCGTTTGCACACGAGCTAGAGCGTCAGGTTTCAGGTAGCGTATTGAGTGTTGATAATATTTTCGATGCTGTCGCTTCTTTGCAGCAACGCGTTCGCGGGGCTTATGCCGTGGTTGCCTTGATTGCCAATTATGGCATGGTAGCGTTTCGTGACCCATTGGGCATTCGACCGCTGGCGCTGGGTAAGAAAAGTGAAAATGGCAAAAATACCTATGCCGTGGCTTCTGAATCTATCGTATTCAGCAGCATGGGTATGGACTTGAAGCGTGATGTTGAGCCAGGTGAGGCTATTTTTGTTTCGTTTGATGGCAAGCTATCTAGTCGTCAATGTGCTCAAAATCCTAAGCTTACCCCATGCTTGTTTGAATACGTTTATTTTGCTCGGCCAGATTCAGTGATGGATGGTGTATCGGTGTATCAAGCACGCGTTAATATGGGAATAACGTTGGCGGAAAAGGTAAAATCACTGATTCCGCTGTATGAAATTGATGTGGTGATGCCGATACCAGACACCAGCCGTCCCAGTGCAATGGAATTGGCGCATCATTTAGGTAAACCCTATCGTGAAGGTTTTATTAAAAATCGCTACATTGGTCGTACCTTTATTATGCCAGGACAAGCAACGCGAAAAAAATCAGTGCGTCAAAAATTAAATGCCATGGAATGTGAGTTCACCGGTAAAAACATTTTGCTGGTTGATGATTCTATTGTACGTGGCACCACCAGCCGTGAAATTGTAGAGATGGCGCGTCAAGCCGGTGCAAAAAAAATATACTTTGCTTCCGCTGCGCCTGAAGTGCGCTACCCTAATGTTTACGGCATTGATATGCCTACACGTGATGAATTGATTGCCAATGGCCGTACTACCGAAGAGATTGCTGCTGAAATTAGTGCAGATATGTGCATATTCCAAGATTTAGATAAGCTCGAAAAAGTGGTGCGCGATCTAAATCCGGCTATTGAATCGTTTGATTCATCTTGTTTTAATGGTTTTTACCCCACTGGCGATGTTGACGAGGCCTATCTACAAAATTTGGCTACTGGTAAATTCGTTGTAGCAACTAAACAAGCCGAGTCGACACAAGTTGACCACAGTGTGCGTGTGAGCGACGAAGATGGCGACGACGATTAAGCCGATAACAGATTTTATTTCAATCTTTTGCTTTTAGAGTTTTAGGCTACCTGAAACAAAAGTATAGACACCAATAAAGTGTATTTTACTTGAGCATAATAACCAGTAGAAAGTGTATTAAAATGAATGATGGGCTCCATCCTGAAACACTTGCCATTCGTGGTGGAAAATCTCAAACTGAATATGGTGAACACAATCAGGCTTTGTTTCTAACCAGTAGTTTCATGTTTGACAGTGCTGAGACTGGTGCTAATTTATTTGCGGGCACGGCTGAAGGTTACACTTATTCGAGAACTGCTAACCCAACCATCAATGCTTTTGAACAGCGGGTGGCACATTTAGAACAGGCTGAACGTGGTTTAGCCACTGCAACAGGCATGGCAGCACTACAGGCCACTTTTTTGACTTTTCTCCAAGCCGGCGATCATTTAGTTTCTAGCAGCAGCTTATTTGGTACCACCATGGGCTTAATTAGCAACCAGTTACCGCGTTGTGGCATTGAAGTGACTTTGGTGTCGCAAACTGATTTGGCGCAGTGGCAAGCAGCCATCAAAGACAATACTAAAATGTTGTTTTTAGAAACACCATCGAATCCATTGAATGAAGCAGGCGATATTAGCGCCTTGGCAAAAATGGCTCATGAAGCAGGTGCGTTATTGGTGGTTGACAACAGCGTTTGCTCGCCAGCGTTACAGCGTCCATTGAGCTTAGGCGCAGATTTGTCAGTACAGTCAGCAACTAAAGCCATTGATGGTCATGGTCGTGTAATGGGTGGTATTGTTTGTGGTAGCGATACATTAATCGATCAAGTATTTCAACACGCGCGCACAGCTGGACAATCGATGTCGCCTTTTAATGCATGGGTTTTGCTCAGTGGCTTAGAAACATTATTTGTACGCATGGAAAAACAATGTGCCAATGCCTTAAAAGTGGCGCAATGGTTACAACAAAATCCAAAGGTGCAGCAGGTTTATTATGGTGGCTTGGTGGAGCACCCGCAGGCTAATTTGGTTGCACAGCAGCAGAGTGCTGGCGGTATTGTGGTGGCGTTTGAAGTGGAAGGCGATCAGGCTGATGCTTGGAAAGTATTAGATGCGGTGCAATTGTTTTCAAAAACGGCTAACTTGGGTGATGTGCGCTCAACCATTACCCATCCATGGACGACCACACATGGTCGGATGGCAGCAGAAGTGAAGCGTGCCGCTGGTATTCAGCCTTGTTTATTGAGGTTATCGATTGGTTTAGAAAATATAGATGACTTGATTGCCGATTTGAAACAAGCATTAATATAATGTAAGGCGCATCATCTCAAGCTTTACAGGTCGAATAAACAAGCCTAAAGTAATAAAATATTCAGGTAGCCTCAAAAAAGGCTACCTGAATGTTTCTCTACAGCAGATTATTTGGTTGCTGATATAGGCGAAATAAAGAAATAACCATGATTAAAAAACCGCCATTATGGCTCTTGATGACCGCCATTATATTGTTGGCAACCAATTTACGTGCGCCTATTGTAACGATAGGGCCTTTGCTGGCGACGATTCAGCAAGATTTAGGCGTGAGCAGCACCGTAATGGGATTGGTGGGAACTTTGCCAGTATTGACGTTTGCTGCATGTTCTTCATTTGCAGCTGGATTGGGTAAGCGTTTTGGTATAGAAGAAGTGCTTATCAGCTCGCTGATTTTATTATTAGCTGGCATGTTTATACGCACCAGTGGCAATTCGGTGTCGATGCTTTTAATGGGCACTATCGTGTTGTCGGCTGGCATTGCAATGGGCAATGTTTTACTTTCGGGTATTGTGAAACGCAGCTTGCCACAATTAGTGGGTCGGGTAACCAGCATTTATTCGGTCACCATGAGTTTGACAGCAGGCTTAACCGCGGCGGCAATGGTGCCATTGTTGAATGTAACTGGGTCGTGGCGAGTTTCGCTGAATCTGTTAGCAGCGTTTGGAATTGCAGCGTTGGTGGTGTGGGTGTGGATGAGGTGGCGCAGCGGTCATATCGCCACACCGCTTGGTGCGCATGGTCATGCACCAGTGTCGATGTGGCGCTCTAAATTAGCGTGGGCAATGAGTTTAATGATGGGCTTACAGTCGCTGTTGTATTATACATTTTCGGCTTGGTTGCCACAGATACTGATTAGTAAAGGTTTTGAGCCTGCCGAAAGTGGACTATATGTGATGTTGTTTCAAGTTGCGGCAGTGCCAGCAGTATTTGGTACTACAGCATTGGCGGTGCGCATGAAAAACCATCACGGCCTGATTTTGGGTATCACAGGTTTAAGTGCCATCAGCTTGAGTGCTATTTGGTTGTTTTCGAGTGGATTATGGTTTTGGGTGTTATTGGTTGGCATGAGTGTGAGCGGTACATTCACACTTAGCTTGTTATTGTTTGTATGGCGCACTGATTCTGCTCTTGAAGCGGCCGCTCTATCAGGCATGGCACAAGCAATTGGCTACCTTATTGCAGCCACTGGGCCACTAGGTGCTGGGTGGCTATTTGAGAAAACAGGTGGTTGGCATTGGCCTTTGGGTGTTTTGATCGCATTAATGGTAGTAAAATCGGCTTGTGGTTGGTATTGTGCACGCCCACTTACCATTAGACAGGCGCATGAGGCAGCTCTGGCAAGGAAAGGATTGAATCATGGATGAAGCCGTATTTGCAGCGTGGTCAATGAAAATCGGTTTAACGGTTTTGATTATTTTTTTAGGGTTTATTGTCTGGGATTTGGGTAAAAAATCTCAAGCAGGTAAATTTGGGATGTTTATTTTATTTTTAGTATTAGGCCTAGGGGTATTCGGGTTTTTATTCAAAAATCTCTTAATCAGTTTTTTTGTGTTGCCTAAATAAAGACTTTATTTAAAGCAGGCTACCTGAAATATTTTCAGGTAGCCTGCTTTATTGATAAGATACACGTTTACGTTTCAGACGGAGCAACAGATGTTGCGCTATATTTTCAAACGATTGTTGTTATTGTTGCCGACACTGCTGGGTATTTTAGCAGTGACATTTGCGATTATTCAATTTGTGCCAGGTGGCCCAGTAGAACAAATTATGGAGCAGCTCACTCGCAGCAGCGTCAGCGGGGAAACCGCAGTGGCGACTACGGGCATGAAAGGCAGTGGCCAAATGAGCGCAGATGATTTAGCTGCTCTTAAGGCGCTTTATGGGTTCGATAAACCGCCATTAACACGTTTTGCAGATATGGTGTCGCGTTTTGCTCGCTTTGATTTAGGCGAAAGTTTTTTTCATCACCAAACTGTTTTTGAATTAGTGAAAGAAAAAATGCCAGTATCCATGAGCTTGGGATTGTGGACATTTTTCCTCACATATTTAATTTGTATTCCTCTGGGTATTGCCAAAGCGGTGCGCGATGGCTCCCGTTTCGACAGCGTTACTGGCATAGTGATTTTAGTTGGCTACACTATTCCACCCTTTGTTTTAGGGCTAGTGTTGCTGGTGTTGTTTGGCGGCGGTAGCTTTTTGGCATGGTTTCCACAAGGCGGGCTGACTGGCGATAATTGGGATTTAATGAGTTGGCCCGATAAAATTCAAGATTATTTGTGGCATATGGTGTTACCAGTGACTGCCTCGGTGGCAGGTAATTTAGCGGTAATGACGGTACTTACCAAAAATGTTTTCTTAGAAGAAATTCGCCGTCAATATGTTTATACGGCACGTGCAAAAGGGCTACCTGAAAAACAAATTCTATTAAAACATGTGTTTCGCAATGCGATGATTCCATTGATTACTGGTTTCCCTGCTGCATTCATAGGTGCCTTTTTTACAGGTAGCCTATTAATCGAAACCTTGTTTTCTTTAGATGGCTTAGGCTTGCTTTCTTATGAGGCGGTGATTAAACGTGATTATCCAGTGGTAATGGGCACGCTGTATGTGTTCACTTTGATGGGCTTGTTGGCTAAATTATTGTCAGATATTTCCTATTCTTGGGTAGATCCACGCATTCATTTCGACAGCCAACGTTAAGGCTACCTGAAAGAATTTCAACTTTATGCAAAAAACTCGTTCAAACTCAGCTTGGCAAGCATTCAAAAAACATAAACGTGGCTGGTTTAGCTTGCGTTTATTATTGGTATTGTTTGTATTGGCAGTGTTGGCGCCTTTGTGGAGCAACGATAAACCTTTATGGGTGCAATACAACGGCGAGCAATATTTTCCATTGTTTAACAATTATCATGAAACGGTGTTTGGAGGTGATTTTGAAACCCCAACTGATTATCTCGATCCGTTGATTCGTGCCAACATCACCAGTAATGGTAACAAAGCTGTGTATTTACCCAATCCGTATACTGCCAATACGCTTAATGATTTTGACACCCAACCCGATCCTGCTGCGCCAAGCGCGCGCCATGTGTTGGGCACAGATGACCGTGGGCGCGATGTGTTGTCGCGGTTGGTGTATGGCTTTCGTGATTCCTTGTTGTTTGCATTGGCACTCACCGTTGTGACCACGCTGGTTGGCGTGTTGGCTGGGGCAGTGCAAGGTTATTTTGGTGGCAAAGTGGATTTGGTAATGCAACGCTTTCTGGAAATTTGGGGCGGGCTACCTGAATTGTATTTATTGATAATTTTGTCATCATTTTTTAACCCTGGATTGTTGGTGTTATTGGTGTTGTTGTCTTTGTTTGGCTGGATGGGCTTATCAGATTATGTGCGCGCTGAATTTTTAAAAAATCGTGAAGCTGATTATGTATTGGCTGCCAAAAGCATGGGTGTGTCCAGTACTAAAATAATGTGGCGGCATATTTTGCCTAACAGCTTAACGCCAGTACTTGCATTTTTGCCATTTCGTATTTCTGGCGCAGTATTGGCATTAACAAGTTTAGATTTTCTGGGTTTGGGCGTGCCAGCATCACAAGCAAGTTTGGGTGAACTACTGGCGCAAGGAAAAGATAATCTAGATGCTTGGTGGTTGGGCTTATCAGCATTTGCTGCGCTCACAGTGATGTTGTTGCTGCTGGTGATGATTGGCGAGGGTTTGCGATATGCCTTTGATGTGCGGATGAGGAGTATGCAATGAGCCTATTACAGATTGAAAAATTAAATGCCTCATTCCCAACTAAACAAGTTTTATTTGATATTGATTTAAAACTTGAACAAGGTCGTAAATTGGCGGTGGTGGGCGAAAGTGGCAGTGGTAAAACCGTTTTAGGGCAAGGCATCATGCGCCTTAATCCTGCAGTATCATTAACAGGCAGCCTAAAATTTAACGGAATAGATTTATTGCAACAAAGCCCAAGTCAGCTACAAAAATTGCGTGGGTGCGAAATTGGCATGGTGTTTCAAGAGCCTATGATGGCGCTCAATCCAGTGATGCCAGTTGGCAAACAAATTGCTGAAGTGTTAACACTGCACATGGGTTTTACAGCCAAACAAGCTTGGGCGCGCGCGATAGAGTTGTTGGCACAGACAGGTATTCAAGATCCAGCGCAAAAAGCGGCTGACTATCCATTTAGATTATCGGGCGGGCAGCGTCAGCGAGTAATGATTGCCATGGCGGTGGCGGCTGAGCCTAAACTTTTGATTGCCGATGAGCCAACTACGGCGTTAGACGTGGCAGTGCAAGAGCAGATTTTGGATTTATTATCAGAGTTGCAGCAACAACATCAAATGGCGCTGTTATACATTACTCATGATTTGAATTTGGTACGTCGCTTTGCTGACGATGTTGCGGTGATGCAGCATGGGCGCATTGTTGAGCAAGGCGAAGTGACAAAAATATTTAATGCGCCACAGCATGAATATACACACATGCTGCTAAACGTTGGTACGCAGCGACAAGTATCAGAGTTACCAGAATCTGCTGAAACTATTTTGACAGCAGAAAACATTAGCGTGAGCGTAAGTGAGCAAGTGGGGTGGTTTAAAAAGCGTCGTAAAATACTGTTAGCACCAGCATCATTTAGCTTGAAAGCGGGCGAAACGCTGGGAGTGATTGGAGAGAGTGGCAGCGGCAAAACCACCTTAGCCAAAGCACTAATGCACTTAATGCCAGCGGAAGGCTACCTGAAACTAGATGGCCAGCCATGGCAAGCTGAACAGCGCCGTTTAATGCAAATGGTGTTTCAAGATCCATTCGGTGCTTTTAATCCTCGCATGAATGTATTTGAGATTGTATCTGAAGCGCTGAATGTTTATGAGCCACAGCTTAATAGCGATGAACAAGAACTGCGTGTTGCAAAAGTGTTGCAATCAGTGGGGCTACCTGAAGATATTTTAGCACGCTACCCGCATGAGTTTTCTGGTGGTCAGCGGCAGCGTTTGGCTATTGCACGGGCGATTATCGTGCGCCCTAAGGTTTTGGTTTTGGATGAGCCAACCAGTGCATTAGACGTGCAATGGCAACAACAAATATTGATTTTGCTGGCAAAATTACAAAAAGAACATGGCTTGAGTCTTATTATAATTAGCCATGACTTGGCTGTTATTCGTGCTTTGTCACATCAAATACTGGTTTTAAAAGAAGGTGAAATCATAGAGCAGGGGCATTGGGAGAAAGTGTTTGCTAATCCTGATGCAGCTTATACAAAAAAACTATTGCATTGGGTAAACACTTGAAATTTTATACGTTAGGCCATATGCTAGAGTTGTTGAAACATCCATTACACAATATACAAGGAATCCATAATGAGCGACTTAATTGTACACGCCACAGATGCTACTTTTGAAGAAGACGTATTAAAATCTGATGTACCTGTATTGCTAGATTTCTGGGCACCTTGGTGCGGCCCTTGTAAAATGATTGCCCCAATTTTAGATGAAGTAGCAACTGATCTTCAGGGTAAAGTTAAAGTGGTAAAAATCAATATTGATGAAAACGAGCAGACGCCTGCCAAATATAGCGTACGCGGTATTCCAACTTTAATGGTATTTAAAGACGGCAAAAACGTGGCAACAAAAGTAGGTGCTCTAGCCAAGGGCCAATTGGTTGCTTTTGTTAATGCTTCTATTTAAGAAAACAGACATCCTGAAAAACGAGCTTTGTGGCTCGTTTTTTAGTTGGAGCTACCTGAAAAAGAAATATAAACTCCTATGGCTCAAACCCAAACTAATATTGATGTTACTGATCCGCTAGGTTCTGGTTGGATGATCATTGCTGCTGCAATGTTTGCGCTGATGGGTGCGTTGGTTAAACATACCTCTTCTGAATTTCAATTTGGTGCCAACGAGTTGGTATTTTGGCGTACTTTATTTTCAGTATTGGTATTGGGCTCTATTAGCCTGGTTAAACGAGAGCAATTTGCGACACCATATTTCAAAGAACACATCAGTCGTGGCATTGCTGGCACGTTGGGTATGGTGCTTTTTTTCTATGGAATCACCCATTTGCCGTTGGCAACCGCGGTAACACTTAATTATACGTCACCTATTTTTTTGGCTTTATTGTCTTTTTTTGTATTAAAAGAAAAAATTTCACTATATACCCAAGCCATGCTGGTGTTGGGTTTTATGGGCATTGTGGTGTTATTAAGACCAACATTTGCAGCGGGTCAGGAAATTGATGGTCTGATCAGTTTAAGTGCAGGCTTGTGTGCAGGCTGGGCTTATTTGAAAGTACGAGAACTATCGCTGCTGGGTGAGCCAGGTTGGCGTGTGGTGTTGTATTTCTCAGTGGTTGCAACAATCATGACAGCAATATTAGCCACCTTTGATGGCTGGACACCCGTTACCCTAAGTAGCTTGCCTTACCTGTTAGCACTTGGGCTAACCGCAATGATAGGGCAGTTAAGTTTAACACGTGCGTATAAGGTAGGACAGAAGTTCACAGTTGCTTCTCTTTCATATCTAACCGTGGTGTTTTCTACGTTGGCAGGTGTGTTGTGGTTAGGCGATGTGATAAACTGGCAGGAAATACTGGGCATGAGCATCATTATGGTCAGCGGCATCTTGAGCAGTCTTTATGGTAATAAATAAACACTCGTTAGGAGAATTGATATGATTTCAATCAGAGAGCAAGCATATGGGCTGAATGTGGCGCTGTATAACGAGTTTACTTTGGAAGATTTCCAAGAGTTTGAAGCAGCAATAATCAGCAGTAGCAAGAAAATTCATCGACCAGACATCTTGCTGGATTTATCTATGTTGAAAGATTTTACGATTGATATGGCTCTGGAACAATTGAAGTTTTTACGTGATCATCATTCTGATTTTGGACGCATTGCCATTGTTGTTGATGATGTTTGGATTAAATTAAGCACCCATATTTCCAGCTTAATTACCCAACAACATCCAAAATACTTTGATACTGCCGCTGAGGCGCAAACATGGTTAATGACAGAGAGTGGTAATGAAGCAAGCGTGTAACAGAAACGATAAACCATAATAAATAAAATGAAAACCACGGTTTAGTGGTTATTATTTCCCTTTCAGGTAGCCTTGATGTTGATTTTTGAGGAAAGTACTTGCGTTAATAGAGGTAATTCTTTAAAATTACACGTTTATAAAATTTTGATTCAATTAGGAGAATTTATATGGCCAATAGTGCACAAGCTCGTAAGCGTGCTCGTCAAGCGCTAAAACAACGCGCTCATAATGCCAGCTTGCGTACTGCTTTTCGTACTGCTGTTAAGAAAGTACTGAAAGCTGTTGAAGCCGGCGATAAAGCAGTTGCTCAAACTGTTTACCAAGACTCAGTAAAAGTTATGGATCGTGTAGCTGAAAAAGGTGTTTTTCACAAAAATAAAGCTTCACGTCACAAGAGCCGTTTGTCTGCAAAAGTGAAAGCACTAGCTTAATCTTAGAGCGGTAAGCAAAAAGGCGTTAGTGCCCCCGATGTAGACAACAATGTTTTGGTGTTTACGAGGGGGCACTTTCTTTGGTGTTGTTTATCAAATCTAAAAGGCTACCTGCAAAATCTATCTATTTGAAAGAATTGTTATGTTGAAAAAGAGTGCTTTGAGTTTGGCGGTGTTGGTAAGTGGAACAGCTTACGCATCAGGCTCTGTACAAGATTCTGCTATGCAATGTACGCTCATGGAAGATAAGTCATTAAGACTGGCTTGCTTTGATACAATTTATGCTGCGCAATATCCACCAACTCAGCCGATTAAGCTCAGTGAAGAGGCGACTAAAGCAATAGATTTGGTTAAAACCTTTGATCGCATTAAAGAGCAAGGTAGTAGTGGTGTATTGGTATTTGATAGCGCAGATGCCATTATCAACGGAGTCGAAGCAACGCCAACATTGAAAGAAGCTGCTGAAGCGTATACGCCTTTAAGTACTCAATATGATTTAGATAAAAATGATGATAGGGGTATTTTTTCGATTAGGGTGCATGAGCCTATGTATCTTTTGCCAGCTTGGTATAACGCCAGTCCTAACAATAGTATGGAAACACCTAGCCGAGATTTGGTTAAGCTGAATGCAGGTGACCAAAAACACCTTGAAACAAAAATGCAGGTTTCTTTTAAATCTAAGCTCATGGAAGATGTATTTAAAACACGTGCTGATTTATGGTTTGGCTATACTCAAGTTTCTCACTGGCAGCTATACAATCAAAAAAATTCCGCACCTTTTCGCAATACAGACTATATGCCAGAGCTGTTTTTGACGCAGCCCGTGAAGGCTAATTTACCAGGTGGTGGCCGTTTACGCATGCTAGGTGTTGGTGTTGTGCATCAATCAAATGGCAGAACCGAACCACTCTCACGCTCGTGGAACCGCATTTATGGTATGGCGGGAATGGAGTGGGGCAAGTTAACCGTTATTCCACGTGTGTGGGTACGCGCTTTTGAAGATAAAAATAAAGATGACAACCCCGATGTTAGTGATTATATGGGTCACGGCGATTTAAAATTACAATACCGCTTTAGTGATAAGCGTACTTTGGGTTCGAGCATACGTTATAACCCCAAATCAGGTAAGGGCGGGGTCCAAGTTGATTATACGTTCCCTGTTGTAGGCAAAATGAAAGGCTATGTTCAAGGTTTTCATGGCTATGGTCAAAATATGCTTGATTATAACCACAAACATAACAGTGTCGGTATTGGTGTAATGTTTAATGACTGGGATGGTTTTTAATTTTTTAATACTCGTTAATTAATACTCAAACGCGTATAATGACGCGTTTGAGTATTAATTAATTGTAGACAGGAATAACAGTATGGCGCAACAGGTAGCAGAAGGCGGCAGGTTGAGGAGAGCGTTGAAAAAGTATCTCCTCACTGGCATTTTGGTATGGCTACCTATTGCAGTTACGATATGGGTTATCACTTATATCATCAGCACGTCAGACCAACTTTTTAATTTATTGCCAGCACAATGGCAACCAGAAGTATTTATTGGTTTTAAAATACCAGGCTTAGGCGTTATTTTTGCCATTGTTGTTTTGTTTGTTACCGGCGTGTTTGCAGCTAATGTGCTTGGCAAACAAATTATCGATGGTTGGGATAGGCTCCTTGGTCGTATTCCAGTAGTAAAATCTATCTACTCCAGCGTAAAAAAAGTGTCTGAATCGCTGTTATCAGACGGCAGTCGTTCATTTAAAACGCCAGTTTTAGTGCCTTTTCCTCAGCCAGGCCTTTGGGCGCTCGCTTTTGTGTCGGGCATTCTGCCTGATGCTGTCCAGGCAGCTTTACCGGGCGATGAAGAATACATTTCTGTTTATGTGCCAACCACGCCTAATCCAACTGGCGGTTATTACATTATGATCAAAAAATCTGATGTGCGTGAGTTAAACATGAGTGTAGATGACGCTTTAAAGTATGTTATTTCGTTGGGCATGGTCTTGCCTGATGAACCCAAAAAGATTTCAGGTAGCCTTCCTTTAATGGCTGAGCAAAACAACCCTAATGATCAATAATTATTGATATCCGCATTAATATTAAGGAAAGAAAACATGCGAACGAATTACTGTGGCTTGATTGACGAGCAATATTTAGACCAAACCGTCACCGTTAAAGGCTGGGTACATCGCCGGCGCGACCATGGTGGCGTAATTTTTATTGATTTGCGTGATCGTGAAGGCTTGGTACAAGTTGTTATTGATCCTGATACTAAAGAGGCTTTTGCCACAGCAGATGCCAGCCGTAATGAATTTGTATTGAGTATTACTGGCAAAGTGCGCCCGCGGCCTGAAGGCACTACTAACGATAAAATGGTTTCAGGGAAAATTGAAATTCTGGCCAAAGAAATCGACGTCTTAAATGCTGCGGTAACACCCCCATTTCAAATTGACGATGAAAATTTAAGCGAAAACGTGCGTTTAACTCATCGAGTGATTGATCTGCGTCGCCCAGCAATGCAACGTAACTTACGATTGCGCTATCAGGTTGCCATGGCTGTGCGCCGTTATTTAGATGATCAAGGCTTTATTGATATTGAAACGCCAATGTTGACTCGCTCTACGCCTGAGGGCGCGCGTGATTATTTAGTGCCAAGTCGAGTCCATCAGGGCGAATTTTTTGCTTTACCACAGTCGCCGCAGCTGTTTAAACAATTATTGATGGTGGCTGGATTTGATCGCTATTATCAAATTACCAAATGCTTTAGAGATGAAGATTTGCGTGCTGATCGTCAGCCTGAGTTTACTCAAATTGACTTGGAAACCTCGTTTTTAAATGAAAATGAAATCATGGACATCACCGAGGGCATGGCAAAGAAAGTATTTAAAGATGCACTAAATGTAGAATTGGGCGAATTTCCACGCATGACATTTGCTGATGCTATGTTCAACTATGGTTCAGATAAACCAGATATGCGTGTAAATTTGAAATTCACTGAGCTAACCGACCTAATGAAAACAGAAGAATTTAAAGTTTTCCGCGGTGCTGCTGATATGAAAAATGGCCGTGTGGTTGCTATGCGCGTTCCCAATGGTGCTAAGTTGAGCCGTAAAGAAATTGACGAATACACTAAATACGTTGGTATTTACGGTGCTAAAGGCTTGGCTTACATTAAAGTGAATGACAAAGCCAACTGCTCAAATGGCGAAGAATCAGGCTTGCAATCTCCCATCGTTAAATTCTTGTCAGAAGGCTGCCTGAAAACCATTATCGAACAAACTGGCGCTGAAAATGGCGATATTATCTTCTTTGGTGCAGATAAAGCCAAAGTAGTAAACGAAGCCATTGGCGCGTTACGCATCAAAATTGGCCATGAACATGGTGCGGATAATGGCTACTTTGTCGACGAATGGAAGCCATTATGGGTAGTTGATTTCCCAATGTTTGAGCATGACGAAGAAAACAATCGCTATGCTGCGATGCATCATCCGTTTACGTCGCCAAAAATTGGCCATGAAGATTTAATGGAAAGCGATCCAGAAAATTGCCTAGCTCGTGCTTACGATATGGTATTAAATGGTTGGGAAATCGGTGGTGGTTCAGTTCGTATTCATCGTGCAGAGATTCAAGAAAAAGTATTTTCTGCCCTTAAAATTACCCCAGAAGAGCAGCAAGAAAAATTTGGATTTTTGCTTGATAACTTAAAATACGGTGCACCACCACATGGCGGTTTAGCATTTGGTCTGGATCGTTTAGTGACATTGATGGCTCGTGCTGAATCGATTCGAGATGTAATTGCCTTCCCGAAAACACAACGTGCTCAAGATTTGCTGGTCGATGCTCCCAATAAAGTTGACGATAAACAATTGCAGGAATTGGGTTTGCGTTTGCGCCCCAAAGTTGAAGCGCCGAAAAAAGATTAATCCAGATATGTAAAAAAGGCTGCCTGAAACGTATTATCTGTTTCAGAAAGCCTTTTATTATGGTGAAAAGATTAATATAACTGGCACTTATTGCCTGTTATTTGCTGCTAATACTGTACTATTTATGCTAAAAAGTATTGAATATAAGCCTCATAATCTTTAGTAGTACACACATTTAAAAGGCCGTCTGGGAATATGATTATTCAGGCAGCCTTTTTATTTTATAATATTTTATTACGTTTAATGATGGCGAATGGCTTGATTTTCTTATGATTGAAATTAAAAACCTTACTCTTCAACGCGGTGTTAAATCGTTGTTGGAGCAAGCAACATTAACTATTAATCCTCACCAGCGTGTGGGTTTAATTGGTCGCAATGGTACCGGTAAATCCAGTTTATTCGCCTTAATTAAAGGTGAATTGCAGCAAGATGCGGGCGATTTGTTGGTTCCTAAGCATTGGAGAATAGCAGCAGTCGCGCAAGAAACGCCGGCGCTTGATGTTAGTGCGTTGGATTATGTGCTGCAAGGTGACCAAGATTTACAAACTTTTCAGACTGCTTTAAACCAAGCTGAAGCCGATAATGATGGCATTAAAATAGCAGAAGCACATGCTAAGCTTGATGAAATTGATGCTTACACGGCACCGGCACGTGCAGCGAAGTTATTGAGTGGATTAGGATTTTCTCAAGATGAACATCAACAATCGGTAAAGCAGTTTAGCGGTGGTTGGCGCATGCGTTTGAATCTTGCCCAGGCCTTGATGTGCAGGGCTGATTTATTGCTACTAGATGAGCCGACTAACCATTTAGATTTGGAAACCGTGTTGTGGCTGGAAAATCATTTAGCCAATATGTTGTGTACGCAAATTATTATTTCCCACGATCGTGATTTCTTAAATGGCACCACCACGCAAACTGTTGAGTTATCCAATCAAAAACTGATTCAATACGGTGGTAATTATGATTTCTTTCAGCAAGAGCGTGCGCTACGGTTGGCACAGCAACAATCGGCTTATGTAAAACAACAAACACAAATTAAGCATTTACAATCGTTTATCGATCGCTTTAAAGCCAAAGCCACCAAAGCAACACAGGCACAAAGCCGTGTCAAAGCACTGGCCAAGCTAGAGCGGGTGGCACCTGCGCATTTAGATAGCGAGTTTTCATTTGAATTTGATCAGCCAGCACATTTGCCTAATCCTCTACTGAAATTAGAACACGTTTCACTTGGTTATAATGAACACGTGATTGTGAATAATATTGATCTTTCGCTTGAAAGTGGCGCTCGTTACGGATTGTTAGGTGTGAACGGTAGTGGTAAATCTACTTTAATTAAAGCACTTTCAGGTAGCCTACAACCGTTAACAGGAGAGATAGTTAAATCAGATAAACTCAATATTGGCTATTTTGCGCAACATCAATTAGACACGTTACGCCATGATCAAAGCCCAATTTGGCATATCCAACAGCTCACGCCAGAAGTACGCGAGCTAGAAATCCGCAAATTTTTAGGTGGATTTAACTTTGTTGGCGACATGGCTTTGCAAAAGATAGAGCCATTCTCGGGTGGTGAAAAAGCCCGCTTAGCGTTGGCGATGATTGTGTGGCAAAAACCCAATCTTTTATTGCTAGATGAACCGACTAATCATCTAGATTTAGATATGCGCCATGCGCTCACCATGGCTTTACAAAGTTTTCAAGGTGCGTTGATTGTGGTATCGCATGATCGTAGCTTATTAGAATCAACGACCGATCAATTTTTGATGATGCATGAAGGCTACCTGAAAACATTTGATGGTGATTTAAACGATTACCGTTTGTGGCGCATGGCGCAAGAACAAGAGGGTGAATCACCAGCAGCATCAACACAAGCACAAAATCAAAACCGTAAAGATACTAAACGCTTAGAAGCACAAATTCGACAAGAACGTAATAAGCGTACCAAGCCGATACAGAAAAATATTGATGTGGCTGAAAAGGAAATGGAGCGTTTGCAAGGTTTGCAAGGCAAATGTGAAGCCTTTTTGTCACATGAAAGTGCCTATTCTGAGGAAAATAAAGTTAAATTACAACAGCATCTCGCCCAAGCCGCCGAACTCAAAGTACAATTAGAAAAATTTGAACAAAACTGGCTAGCATGGCAAGAAGAGTTGGAATCCATCAACCTAGAGATAAATGCTGAATTTGCCGATAACACATGAATTAGGGAATATGAAAAAGTTTGCTCGTATAACGTTATTAATGATTTTAATGTCTATGGCTTGCCAAGTGCAAGCCGCTAAAATTTATACTTGTGTGGTGAATGGTGACACATTATATACCTCCAAGCCACAAGGGAATTGTAGCTCAGCAGATTTGCCGAGTATTGGCAGCTACACCAGTGCAAGCTATCAGCCTGCCGTAGCTCCAGCTGTTGCGCCTGTCTATAAAGAACCTAAACCGAAAACAGCTAAAAAAGCCCCAATACGTTCATCAAATGAACCCGCAGTTGCGCAAACGCCACCGCCTGTTAAGGCTTCAGGTAGCCGTCGTCAAATTTTAGAGCAAGAATTGGCGAATGAACGCAGCGCTTTAAGTGATGCACAGAAAACGTTAACAGCAGGGCGTTCAGTGAGTGGTCAAAATAATACGCAGCATCAAGGCAATGTGCGCCAATTGGAAAGTGCGGTATTGGATAGGCAACAAAACATTCAAGCTTTGCAACGTGAATTGGGACGCATGTAATTTAAACGGCACTATTTATAATATTTTATAACATTCATTTAAAAGGCTACCTGAAACAATTCAGGTAGCCTTTTTATTTGGTTCACAAGTGTAAAGAATTAACGCTTATTGGCCAGAGCTGCTTTGACAAAAGCGGTGAATAATGGATGGCCTTGACGTGGGTTGGAGGTGAACTCAGGATGAAATTGGCTGGCAAAAAACCAAGGATGATTCGGTAATTCAATAGTCTCTACCAAACGTTCGCTACCTGAAGAAACGCCGCCAATCACCAAGCCAGCTTGTTCTAATTTTGGCAAAAAATGATTATTGACTTCATAACGGTGGCGGTGGCGTTCTTTGATTTGAGTTTTACCGTAAATTTTAGCAGCTAAACTGTCGGCTTTAAGCTCAACTTCTTGTGCGCCTAAACGCATAGTGCCACCTAAGCTTGAGTTTTCAGTGCGAATTTCAATGCTACCATCGGCAGTTTGCCATTCATCGATTAGGCCGACGACGGGGTAGGGTGTTTTCAAATCAAACTCAGTAGAGTTAGCACCTTCCATGCCGGCCACATCGCGCGCGTATTCAATGAGCGCAATCTGCATTCCTAAGCAAATGCCTAAGTAGGGCACATTGTTCTCACGTGCATATTTTGCCGCAGCAATTTTACCTTCTACACCACGCACGCCAAAACCACCGGGCACCAAAATGGCATCCATACCATTGAGGCATTCAATGCCCTCTTGCTCAATTTTTTCACTATCAATATAGTTGATTTGAACATCAGTTTCAGTATGAATGCCCGCGTGTTTTAATGCCTCAGAAAGTGATTTATATGATTCGGTTAGACCTACATATTTGCCCACCATGGCAATTTTAACGACATGTTTGGGGTTATCTAGTGCATAAACAATTTTTTTCCAAGCCGTTAAATCAGCTTGTTGAATGTTTAATTGTAGCTGTTCACAAATAATATTATCTGTGCCTTGCTCATGTAGCATTTGTGGGATTTTGTAAATGCTGTCTGAATCGTAGCAAGCAACAACTGCGCGTTCTTCTACGTTACAAAAGAGGGCGATTTTGCGCTTCTCTTCGTCAGGGAGCATAGGTGATGCTGCCATGCGGCAGATTAGCATATCAGGTTGAATACCAATGCTTCGCAACTCTTTAACCGAGTGCTGAGTAGGTTTGGTTTTGATTTCACCCGCTGCAGCAAGATAGGGAACATAAGACAAATGTACAAAAAAAGTATTATTGCGGCCAAGTTGGCTGCGCATTTGGCGGATGGCTTCTAGGAAAGGTAATGACTCTATGTCGCCCACCGTGCCACCGATTTCTACAATGGCAACATCTTTGTCGGCTGCGCCTTCGTGTATTTTACGTTTGATTTTATCGGTGATATGTGGGATTACTTGAACAGTACCACCCAAATAATCGCCACGGCGCTCTTTAGCAATGACCTGTTCGTAAACCTGGCCAGAAGTGAAGTTGTTGCGCTTAGTCATGGTGGCGTTGATAAAGCGCTCGTAATGACCTAAATCTAAGTCTGTTTCCGCACCATCGTCGGTAACAAATACTTCACCATGTTGAAATGGGCTCATGGTGCCAGGGTCTACGTTAATATAAGGATCTAGTTTCAGCATGGTCACGTTAAGACCGCGTGACTCTAAGATAGTGGCAATAGAAGCAGCAGCGATGCCTTTACCTAAAGAAGACACTACGCCGCCGGTTACAAAAATAAATTTAGTCATGATTTTATCACTGGCATTGGAATCAATGATTTTACCTTGAAATGCGGAAAAGAAGAAGCCGTAGCCTGAATTCTCTTGTCTGTGAATGATTTAAACAAAAAAACCCATGTTTGGAATGTACATGGGTAAAGTAATCAAAAAGATTAGATGAGCTTATCTTACACAGGTATGTAACCAAATTTGTTGCTGTTGTGGCATTAATAGTTGAAAAAAACTATGTTGAACTGCCAGTTCTTCTACCTCAAAACGCATCCGCGCTTCATACTTATCTTGTACATAACGTTCTGCTTGAGTCTGATCAAACTCTTTCGCTGACAAAATTCGATAAATCGTTGCACGACGGTCTTGGTTGGTTTTTTGAGTGCTTTTGAGTGCTTTCTCTAAAACGAGTTTATGTTCTTGACGCATTTGGCGCAGCTTGGCTTTTTGTGCCGGTTTTAAAGACAGCTGTCGCATATCGCAATTAGGTTGGATTGAATCAGCCAAAGATGCGATGGGCAAAGATAGACTACTGCAAATAATAATGCTTTTAAGCCAATTTTTTTGAGTAACGCGAAGCAAGATAAACTCCCGAGATTTTATTTGTATTCAATATAACAATGGTGCATGTGAAGCACGGTATAATGGCAGTAAACTTGAGTAAAGCACTACTATATGGTAATAGCACATTAAGATTAAGTAGTATACGCTTTACTGGGTATTGTCTAAACTAATTATGATATTTATCTTACGGGTTGTAAGTTAGAATATGCGATTCGTTATAATAGAAGGTTATGTTTTAAGTCACGTTACTCATGCCGGAGAAAAAGATGATGGAAGGTTTTCGTATTGCGCCCAGTATTTTATCGGCAGATTTTGCCAAGCTAGGGCAAGAGGTAAGTGATGTTATTGACGCAGGTGCAGATTTGATTCACTTTGATGTCATGGATAACCACTACGTGCCTAATTTAACTTTTGGGCCCATGGTTTGTGCTGCTTTGAAGCCTTATGCTACCGTGCCAATTGATGTGCATTTAATGGTGGAGCCGGTAGATGATTTGATTCTGTCTTTTGCGAATGCGGGCGCAAACATCATCACTTTCCATCCAGATGCTAGTCGCCATGTTGATCGTAGCCTAAGCTTGATTAAGGATTTAGGTTGCCAAGCAGGATTGGTGTTGAATCCAGCTACATC
Source organism: uncultured Neisseria sp. (assembly GCA_964563885.1). Taxonomy (GTDB): domain Bacteria; phylum Pseudomonadota; class Gammaproteobacteria; order Burkholderiales; family Neisseriaceae; genus CAZLYX01. The sequence continues at coordinate 39,312 of CAZLYX010000007.1, forward strand.
GGCTTCTGTGCTTGAGCACGTGTTAGATCGTTTGGATATGGTGTTGTTGATGTCGGTTAACCCTGGCTATGGTGGCCAAAGCTTTATTCCACATACTTTAGAGAAAATACGCCAAGTTCGTAAATTGTTAAATCAGTATCAAGATAAAACGGGTCGTTATATTGCGTTAGAAGTTGATGGTGGCGTTAAAGTAGACAATATCGCAGAAATTGCAGCGGCGGGTGCAGATACATTTGTTGCGGGCTCAGCGATTTTTAGCCAACCTAATTATGGTGCTGTGATTCAAGAAATGCGCCATCAGCTAGAGCAAGTTACTAAATAATTAATATGTTGTTGATAAAAAGGCTACCTGAATGTTTCAGGTAGCCTTTTTGTTAGTGATTATATTGAGATACCTAATTGACTACAAAAATGGGCGGCTCATTCTCTGGTTGAGAGTGAGACGCCCATTCTGTTCAAGTAATAGCTGTTACACCACGCCTTGAGCCAACATAGCGTCTGCAACTTTCACAAAACCAGCGATATTAGCGCCGTTCATGTAGTTGATGAAGCCATCTTTTTCTGTACCATAACGCAGACAAGCTTCATGAATATTTTGCATAATATCAAATAAATGTTTGTCTACTTGCTCAGACGACCAAGCCATGCGAAGAGCATTTTGGCTCATTTCTAGGCCAGAAGTAGCCACGCCGCCTGCATTGCTTGCTTTACCTGGAGCATAGAGAATCTTGGCGTTGATAAACGCTTCTACCGCAGCTAAGGTGCTTGGCATATTGGCGCCTTCAGCTACACAGATACAGCCGTTTTTGAGTAGTAATTTTGCGTTATCTTCATTTAATTCATTTTGAGTGGCGCAAGGAAACGCGATTTGGCAGGCAACTTTCCAAGGTGTCTCATTCGCGAAGAAAGTTAGACCTTCTTCACGTGCATAAACACTTAAGCGCTCGCGACGTTCGTTCTTTAGATCTTTCAAGGATTCTAGTTGAGCTGCGGTCATGCCTTTTGGGAAATGCACATAGCCGCTAGAATCAGATACCGTCAGTACGATAGCGCCTTTGTGTAGCAGCTTCTCACAAGTATATTGCGCCACATTGCCCGAGCCTGACACTAAACATTTTTTTCCTCTGAGCGAGTCGTTGCGAGTGTTTAGCATGCTTTCTGCAAAATAAACGGTGCCGTAACCAGTGGCTTCTGGGCGGATCAAGCTGCCTCCATACGTTAACCCCTTGCCCGTTAGTACAGAGCCAAATTCGTTGCTTAGGCGTTTATATTGGCCAAATAAATAACCAATTTCACGACCACCCACACCGATATCGCCAGCAGGAACGTCAGTGAATGCACCAATATGGCGGAACAACTCAGTCATAAATGATTGGCAAAAACGCATCACTTCAGCATCGCTTTTGCCTTTAGGATCAAAGTTTGCGCCGCCTTTGCCGCCGCCCATAGGCAGAGTGGTTAAGCCATTTTTAAACACTTGTTCAAAAGCTAAGAATTTCAACACACTTAAGTCTACGCTTGGGTGAAAACGTAAACCGCCTTTATAAGGACCGATGGCTGAGTTCATTTGCACGCGGTAGCCACGGTTTACTTGTACTTTTCCGCCATCGTCTACCCAAGGTACGCGAAAGAGGATAACGCGTTCTGGCTCAACTAAACGCTCAAGCAAGCCATGCCGAGTATATTTTGGATTGGCTTCTAAAAATGGCGCTAGGCTAGTGAATACTTCTTCGACAGCTTGCAGAAAAACCACTTGATGTGGATCTTGCTTTTTTAGCTTTCCGAATAAGTATTTAAGGTCGGACTGAGACATCAAATTACTCCTGTTTATTAAGGTTGAATTGAGATTATTGAGGTTGAATCGATAGTGAAATTGTTTGTGTGTTTATTTGTGTGTTTATTTGTGTTTTATTTTTGTTGTTGATTTTATGTTTAACCTGCGGAATATATCCTGTTTTAGTGCCTTTTGCCAAGCCAATTGCTGAATAAAAGCCCACTATTATACAATGGTTTGGCCATAGCTGCTTAGCATTATCTGACAATAATTTATATTAATAAGCATATTAAAGCGAGCAGTATTGTTTAAAAAAACGGAGCCTAAATCAAATTATTTTTACGCTCTATTTTTACGCTCTCTTCATAATCACAAAAATGTTACAATCCGATTTTAATTTTGAACATAGGCTACCTGAAAGCCTAGACCAAATCGGAAAAATAACACCATGAAACCCTATCTTGATTTAATGCGTCATGTTCTTGAACATGGTACCGAGAAAACCGATCGCACGGGCACGGGCACTCGCTCAGTATTTGGTTATCAAATGCGCTTTAATTTGGCAGATGGCTTCCCTTTATTAACCACCAAAAAACTGCATTTGCGTTCTATTGCGCATGAATTGCTGTGGTTTTTAAAAGGGGATACCAATATTGGCTACCTGAAAGAAAATAATGTCTCGATTTGGGATGAGTGGGCAGATGAAAACGGCGATTTAGGCCCAGTTTATGGTTATCAGTGGCGCAGCTGGCCCACGCCAGATGGGGGACATGTTGACCAAATTGCCAACGTGGTGAATCAAATTAAAAATAATCCTGATTCTCGCCGCTTGATTGTCTCTGCATGGAATCCAGCTTTAGTGGATGAAATGGCGTTACCACCATGTCACGCCTTGTTTCAGTTTTATGTGGCGGATGGAAAATTATCTTGCCAACTTTATCAGCGTAGTGCCGATATTTTCTTGGGCGTGCCTTTTAATATCGCCAGCTATGCTCTGCTCACGATGATGGTGGCGCAAGTGTGTGATTTAGAATTAGGTGAGTTTATTCATACTTTAGGCGATGCACATTTGTACAGTAATCACTTTGAACAAGCACAGTTACAGCTGACGCGTGAACCATGCCCGTTGCCAAAAATGACATTAAATCCAAAGGTTACAAACGTGTTTGATTTTACTTTTGAAGATTTTGAATTAAGTGATTACCATCCACAAGCACATATAAAAGCACCTATAGCAGTGTAATTTCAGTTAAGTGTGATTTTAGTTAAAGGCTACCTGAATAATTTTGCGTATTGCACGATTTGTCTTTCAGCTAGCCTTTGAAAAAATTAAAGCGATAATAATTCCAAAGCGTTTCATGCTTAGGACATAAATTATCTAGTGGTTTTAAAAGTTTTAATCATATAATTAGTTTGGTTCGCTTCATTGCGAGCATTTGCCATTAATGAATATGCCAACAAACAAAATAAATAATAGAGAGACCGATGATGACCTTGCATCCAATCCGTTTTCCCTTAATCGCCGCGTGTATTGCATTGGCTTTATCTGCTTGTGGTGGCGAATCTGAGCAAAAAGGAGCACCTGCCGCAGCGGCTGATAAAGCCAATGTGGTGACTCGCAATAATGTCACTGAGCCACAATCGCTCGACCCACATCAAATGACGGGCGTACCCGAAATTAATATTGTGCGCGACTTACTAGAAGGCCTAGTGGAAACCGATGCTAAAGGCGCATTGATGCCAGCAGCGGCTGAATCGTGGTCATCGCCAGACAATAAAGTATGGACATTTAAGCTGCGAGCAGACGCAAAATGGAGCAATGGTGATGCGCTCACAGCAGAAGACTTTGTTTATAGTTGGCGTCGCTTAGTTGATCCCAAAACTGCTTCTCAATATGCCTCTTATCTACAAGCTGCGCGTATTGTTAATATAGATGAAATTTTAGAAGGTAAAAAAACACCAGATACACTTGGCATAAAAGCACTTGATGCGCACACGCTGCAAGTAGATTTGTCTTTGCCGGTGCCTTATTTTCCTAAAATGTTGTACCACGCGGCTGTTAAGCCAGTGCACCGTACAACGGTGGAAAAGTTTGGTGTGAAATGGACACAGCCTGCAAATTTTGTAGGCAACGGTCCTTATACCATTGCCAAATGGGTGGTTAATGAGCGCATCGAATTGGCACGCAACCCGCAATACCGCGACAACGCCAATACGCGCATTGATAAAGTGGTGTTTTTGCCGATTGGCTCACAAGTTGATGATGTGGCGCGCTATGAAGCGGGCGAAGTAGACATTACCGATGCGCTGCCGCCAGAAATGTACAGCAAACTTAAGCAACAATATCCAAATGAGCTGCAAACCAGTCCGTATTTGTGTACCTACTATTTTGAGGTCAACAACCAAACAGCGCCGTTTAATGATGTGAGAGTGCGCAAAGCCTTATCGTTAGCACTTGATCGCGACATCATTGCCCAAAAAGTAATCGGCAGAGGCGAAGAACCAGCTTATAACTTAACCCGTGTTGGTACCGATGGGTTTACGGCTTATGTGCCCGAGTGGAGTAAGTGGAATCAAGCTCAGCGCGTGGCAGAAGCGAAAAAACTGTTGAAAGAAGCAGGTTATGGCGAAGACAAACCATTGGCGTTTAATTTTTTATACAATACCTCTGAACAACATAAAAAAATTGCTGTTGCCGCCGCTTCTATGTGGAATCAGGCTTTGGGTTTTGTGAAGGTCAACTTAGAAAATCAAGAATGGAAAACTTATCTTGATAATCGCCGTAGCGGTAATTACCAAGTCGCGCGAGCTTCTTGGTGTGGTGATTACAACGAGCCATCTACGTTTCTTAATACCTTGCGCAGCGACAACAGCAGCAATCGCTCGTTTTATAAAAATAAAAATTACGATGCCATTTTGAATCAAACGTTGGCAGCAGGCATAGATGATGCGGCGCGCAGCCGTTTATATCAACAAGCCGAGCAGCAGCTTGATCATGATAGCGTGCTGATTCCGGTTTATGGTTATGTGAACTCACGCTTAGTAAAACCACGTATTGGCGGCTATTCTACTGAAGATGTACTCAATGAATTGCCGAGCAAACGATTGTTTATTCAATAACAATTAGTTTTTAAGTAATAAACTCAAAGGCTACCTGAATGTTCAGGTAGCCTTTTTACTTGTAGTTATTGATTATCCGTAAAACCAAACTGTAATCAGAATGTTTATTTTTGCATCTTAGTTGGCGCATAATTGCATTTATATTAAAATGAATAATTATTTTAATGATAATAATAAAAATATATATTATTACAAGGGGAGAGTGATGAGCATCAAAGACTGGCCAGAAGGGGAAAGACCGCGTGAAAAACTACAAGCATTGGGTGTGGCAGCTTTGAGCGATGCAGAATTATTGGCAATTTTATTACGTGTTGGCACACGCGGGATGAGCGCGGTGGATTTAGCACGTTATTTAATCACAGAGTTTGGTTCGTTATCACAATTAATGTCGGCAAATGAGCGTGAATTAATGAAGCATAAAGGCATGGGTTTGGCGAGTTATACTCAGTTTGCAGTGGTGAAAGAAATTGGGCAACGTATTTTGGTGGCAGAATTGTGCGAACAAACTGTATTCAATGCCCCCGATCAAGTAAAGCAGTTTTTGCGTTTACAATTGGGCAGTGAAAAAGTAGAGGTGACGCTGGCTTTGTTGCTCAATCGACAAAATCAATTATTGTGTATCCGCGAATTAGCACGCGGCACATTGGCAGAAAATACGGTTTATATTCGTGAAGTGGTTAAACTGGCATTGGATGAACACGCCAGCGCATTGATTATTGCGCATAATCATCCTGGTGGCTCACCTATGCCTTCTGATGCAGACATCGCGTTTACGCGAAAACTTGCTCAAGCTTTAGATTTGGTAGATGTGCTTTTGCTTGATCATTTTATTGTTACTGCTTCGCAAGCTATTGGGTTTACCGAGTTAGGGTTGATGCCGTTTGAGGTTGATTGAGCACGCTCAAAGAAATTACCTGGATGCCAGCGTGTTTATCATTTATATTTTGTTATCTTCACTGTTTCTGGTGTACATTTTTGTCATTATTAATCATTTGTTGCGGCTGTTTTTATGCTTGAACTAGTGGAGTTTTCATCAAACTTTGAAATAAATTCAGCTTCCATGGTTTAACTGAGCTTTAGTAAATTCTATTTAAACTTGGTAGAAGAATCGCTTAAAATATCGTTATGATTCTGGTATACATGTGATGCAGGTGGTAGGATTGATCAAGCTTTCAGGTAGCTTGATTAACCGTAAAATATAGAACTGACTTACACTTAATGAATAATGAACATCGATATTGTACTAAAGTGCGTACGCGCCGTTTGTATGAGCTTTCCGCAGATTTTTTGTTGATGTGCAGAATGTGGATATAGTAATGCGAATAATAAAATGTACGCAGTGGCATTTTAATGTAAAAACTTTGCCGCAGCTAACCTGCGCAAAAATGGTAAAGAACTATTCAGGTAGCTTATGAAACGTAATTGGAAAGTGATTGCTGCTTATAGCCAAGCTTATATGAAGCAGGTCTATCAGAATGCTCGCACTTGGCTGGTGAAACGAAATTGGAAAGCGGTTCCGACTGATACTCAAGTTTATATGAAGCAGGCCTATTACAACGGTCGCGCTTGGTTTATTGAAAAAGATTGGAAAGCCATTCCGATTAGTGCTCAGACACATACGAAGCAAACCTATGAGACTAGCCGAGCTTGGCTTTATAAGTGTTATAAGGAAATTAAAATGGATTTAACGGAAACTAAAATCAGCTCAGAATCAGTATTGGATGGCAAATTTGTGAGCATTGCTCGTGACACTGTGCGATTACCTAATGGCAATGAAGGCATACGAGTTGTCATTCGCCATCCTGGTGCAGCGTGTGTGTTGGCAGTAACAGAAGATGATGAAGTGGTGTTTGTGCGCCAATGGCGTTATGCCATTGGCCAGCCTTTATTAGAGGTGCCAGCAGGCAAATTAGATGAAGACGAAGACCCAGCAGCATGCGCTTTACGTGAGCTGGCCGAAGAAACACCGTATGCAGCCAAAAGTGTGGAATTGCTGCACACTTTTTATACTGCACCAGGATTTTGTGATGAAAAAATGTACCTTTACTTGGCTAAAGAAGTTACCAAGACCAGCACTTTAGAACCTGATCAAGATGAATTTGTGGAAACGGTATTGCTGAGCCGAGATCAAGTGAAAGATGCGCTATACAGTAATCTTATCCAAGACGCAAAAACGGTGATTGCCTTGCAATATTGGTTATTAAATACTTGAATAGTTTGCTAAAAATAGTAAATTTAACTATACCTTTCAGGTAGCTTTAGTGTTTGACTAAGGAGAACGCATGTTGACGATTATTCCTATTTCCGCTTTTCAGGATAACTATATTTGGCTAATCCAGCATGAGCGCGAAATACTGTGCATTGACCCTGGTGATGCCGCGCCTGTTATCGAGTATTTGCGCAATCATGATTTGAATTTAAGCCAAATCTGGTTAACGCATCATCACCATGACCATATTGGTGGTGTGGTTGAGTTAAAAAAAGTGTTTCCAGAATGTGTGGTGTTTGGCAATAAAGACATCAGCGAAGTAGATAAACAAGTAGGTGAGGGCGATACGGTGTCGTTTGCGGGCTGCGAGGCAGCAGTTTGGCATGTGCCAGGACACACGGCGACTCATTTGGCTTATTTGCTCAAGATTGATGAGCAGATGCACGTGTTTTGTGGTGATACTTTATTCAGCGCAGGTTGCGGGCGTGTGTTCACTGGCACGATGGAACAGCTTCATGCCAGCTTGCAACGATTTGCCAGCTTGTCTCAAAATGCGCTGTTCTATCCAGCACACGAATATACTGCATCTAATTTGCGTTTTGCGGCACATGTCGAGCCAGATAATATTCATGTTTCCGCCGCGCAAGTGGCTGCTCAAAATATCCCAACTTTGCCCGTGAGCTTGGCGCACGAGCTTAAAATAAACCCATTTCTACGGATAGAAGAGCCACAGCTTATTGCTCAAGTTGAGGCGCTGCTTGGCGCTAAGTTAAACAATAATATTGACGTGTTTACCGCATTGCGAGAGATGAAAAATACGTTTTAATTGTAATAATGAGGCTACCTGAAACTTAAACACGCAAATTTCAGGTAGCCTTAGTTTTTTCTAATGGTTTTATAAGCTATATAAACATCAGTACAATACTGTAAGAAGGCTACCTGAAAGATGTTAACTTCATTGAAGTATATCTTTCAGGTAGCCTTCTAATATCAAGTGCTTGAGTCTAGAATAATTCCCATACAAAGAAAATAAAGGTGTGCAGAATAAGCAAGGGCACCAAAATACCAAAAGACCATGCCATGTAGCCGAAGAAGCTTGGCATCGCTACTTTTCGTTGCTCTGCAATCGCTTTAACCATAAAGTTTGGCGCATTGCCGATATAAGAAAGCGCACCCATAAATACCGAACCCATCGATATTGCCAACAAAGTGTGAAATAGTGGGCCAGACATCAAGGCTTCAGCTTCGCCACCTGCCATATTAAAGAACACTAAATAAGTGGGTGCATTATCAAGGAATGCAGATAATAAACCAGTCATCCAAAAATACATGGTGTTAATGGGGTTGCCCGCTTCATTGTGAACCAGAGAAATCAAGCTGCTGAAATGGCCAGCTTCACCTGCTTTTAGAATAGCAATAACAGGGGCAATGGTAATAAAAATACCCAAAAATAATTTGCCAACTTCTAAAATAGGATCCCAGTTAAATTCATTCCCAGCACGAACTTGTTTCGGTGTAATCATCAGTGAAATCACTGTCAAAATCACAAAAATAGAATCGCGAATCAAGTTTTGTAGCTTGTAATAACTGCCAAATATTTCAAAACCTGGATGGTCTGGTTTCCATAATCCTGACATCAAAACAGCTGCAATCACACCTGCTAACAATAAAAAATTCCATTTGCCATAGATTTTTATCTTGCTGTCTGGAGTTGGATCTTTTTCGTACAATTCAGTTTTTTCGCAGTAAAAGTGACGGTCGATAAAATAAAATACAGTCAGTAAAACAACAGCGCTGATAAGCACAGGCATGAGCATATGCTGCACTGTCCACATAAAGTCAACACCTTTTAGAAAGCCTAAAAAGAGTGGTGGATCGCCTAAAGGCGTTAAGCCACCACCAATATTGGCTACTAAGAAAATAAAGAACACCACCACATGCACACGATGTTTGCGGTTGTCATTGGCTTTCAGTAAAGGACGAATAAGCAGCATGGCTGCACCAGTAGTGCCCATAATTGATGCCAGAACAGTGCCAATGGCTAAAATAGTGGTGTTGGTTTTAGGGCTGCCGTGTAAGTTGCCCCAAATGAGGATGCCGCCAGAAATAGTGTACAGCGCCAGCAGGAGTAGAATAAAGGGAATATATTCTTCTACCAAGGCGTGGGCAATCGTGCCTATGCCCGCATCTATGCCATAAGACAATGCAAAAGGCGCAATGAATAACATTGTCCACAGGGCGGTGATTTTCCCAAAGTGATGATGCCAGGTGTGTGCAAAAAATAATGGGCCAGTGGCAATGGATAATAAAATCAGGGCAAATGGTATGCCCCACAAGAGGCTTAAGTTGGCACCATCAGGCATGGCTGCATGAGCCAGCGCTGGAGTAAACAACAAGGGTAGAAGTGCGGTTTGAGCGCGCATCATGGCTCCTTCTTGGCGGGTTGTGGGGTAGTATGGCAGCAAAATAGCTGCGTACTGAGAGGAGAAATCATGTTACATAAGCGCTGAATTGTAAATGAAAATGCTTATTTAGACCAGAAAATCGCTAAAAAGAGCTGACTTTAAGAGAACTATTGGTAAATAGAAGAGAGAAAAATAGAAAGGCTACCTGAACTTTTATGCATCAGGCAAGCGCCACATCCATATGGCTACAGCGAGGCAAAATATGGCTGCTAGCGCGGCAATCCACCAGCGCTCAGGGAAACGGTAAAGCAAGACCACACAAGAGAAAGTCATCATGCTAAAAGCAAAATATTTGGCGCGCCGTGGCACCGCACGGCGCGTTTCCCAGTTGTGAACCATAGGCCCAAAATATTGGTGCTCTTTCAGCCAGCGGTGAAAGCGTGGTGAGGCACGCGCCCAGCAAGCGGCCGCGAGCAATATAAATGGCGTGGTTGGTAAAATGGGTAGCACAAGGCCAATGATGGCGAGCAGCAGTGAAATACCACCAAGAAGCCAGAATATAAAGCGAACAATCATGAATCTGCGGTTGTATCGTGTGAACAGCGCGGAATATCGAGTTTATCCCAGCCTTCGTGCCCGAGCTGCTCAAGTAGGGCGATGTTGCGTTCAAAAATAGTAGCGGCATCAGGAAAAGATTCGCTGGCTTTGGCAATGCTGTCTTCACGGATTAAGTGCAAAGTTGGGTAAGGCGAACGATTGGTGTAGTTACTAATGTCGTCAGGCTCAGTGTCTGCAAATTGAAAATCGGGGTGAAAGGGCGCAATTTGGATAATACCATCTACGTTGTTGTCATCAATAGCAGTGTCGGCAAGATCAAGCATGTCGTTAAATATGAGGAAATCTGCAAACAAGCTTGGATGAACCAATAAAGTGGTTTCAACTTCTGATGCTGGTGTTTCGCTTAGATAGTGTAGTTCACGATCTAGGTCTTCCAAAAAACCATCAAGGTGTTTAGCATGGCTCACAGTAATGCGTATTTGATTTTTGGTATAAGGCGCTTTGGCAAACGGGCATAAGTTTAAACCTATAACCGCTTTTTCTAACCAGATACGAGTGTGTTGAATAACCAATTCATCGTTGGGAGTGTTCATTAAATGCTTTCTAACTGTTGAGCGCTATTAAGATAATATTAAGAGATATAAAGGTTTCAGGTAGCCTATTAATATATCCAGATAAAAATAAAGCAGCCTGTGTAGAGGTTGCTTTATAGTAAGGCAAATGAGAAGTTATCCTTGAGCAGTATGCAAATGACTGAGTGGCAAGGCAGTGGTGTTTTTGATTTCTTTTAGCACAAAGCTGGATTTTGCATCCTGCACGCCAGAGTGTGACAGCAATGTATCTAACACAAAATGAGAAAAAGCATTCATATCGGTAAAAAACGCGTGAAGCAAATAATCAGTTTCGCCGGTTAATGCGAAACAGCTCAAAACTTCTGGCCATTGTTGAATGGCTTTAGAAAAATCATCGCGCGCTTCACCTGCTTTATTAATGGTTACGCGAATAAAAGCTTGTAGACCTAATTCCACTGCCACTGGCGCTAGTAGTGCTGCATATTGACGGATGATGCCAGCATCTTCTAATTGTTTGAGCCGACGCAGACAAGGCGAAGGCGATAAAGCTACTCGCTCGGAAAGTTCTACGTTGGTTAACCTGCCGTTTTCTTGTAGGACTTGTAAGATTTTGAGGTCGGTTTTATCTAAGGTGATTTGTCCCATTTTCTTCTCTTCCTTTGTTTTATTAGTAGGTTTTATTTATTTTTAATAATGTGCGGGCATTGATGCTTTATAGCGAATTGTCAACGATGTTTAAACTTAGGTAAATATATTATTCATAATAAGTGAACATGACTTAAAGCACAATACTTCATAAAGCTTAAATATTTTAAAATATAAACTCAAAAATAAATTTTAATCGTCTTTTTATAAATCAATGCTTAATAAGTTACATAATTGCACGTGGTCTGAATGTGTAAAATGTCTCATAACTTCCATAATAACTTACATAAATTGATAGTAAGACAATGGATTTAGCTTTAATTTCGAGTAAGCTTTACAAAAAATATAACAACATAGATAATCCTTGAAGGTATGCAGGAGAGAGCCGTTAAATCGGCCGCCGAAGGCGTATATACCCTTTAATCGCTCAGGTCACAGGACTGCATATTCAGAACATCATCTGGAGAGCGGCGCGGTTGCGCCCACCGAAGGGGAGAAGGCTACCTGAAAAACGATAGCCGAAAATCTCAGGTCACAGAACAGATAGGGTCGCCTTGCATATGCAGGGCTGATTCTATTGATATTTGGAGAAATTAAGATGACCCAACCTAAAACCACACCATTCAATCAAGCTCATAAAGATGCCGGCGGCAAACTGGTCGATTTTTCTGGCTGGGAATTGCCAGTAAATTATGGCTCGCAAATTCAAGAACATGAAGCAGTTCGCACCGATGCAGGTATGTTCGACGTTTCCCACATGCTGGTAACCGATGTTTCGGGTGTTGAAGCCAAGGCATGGCTGCAAAACCTATTGGCCAATGATGTGGCTAAACTCAGCCTTGTTGGCAAAGCCTTGTATTCGCCTATGCTCAATGAAGCTGGTGGCATCATGGATGATTTAATTGTTTATCGCAGCAACGAAGCAGAAACCGAGTATCGAATTGTCTCTAACGGTGCGACACGAGACAAAGATTTGGCACAGTTTCAAAAAACCAGTGCTAAGTTTGAGCTGGAGCTTAATCCACGTTACGATTTAGCGATGTTGGCAGTGCAAGGGCCTAAGGCCATTGAAAAGCTATTAACTGTTAAACCAGAGTGGGCAAATGTTATCCAAGACTTGCAAGTGTTTCAGGGTAAAGATGTTGGCGAAAATTGGTTTGTAGCGCGTACAGGCTACACAGGCGAAGAAGGTGTAGAAGTGATTTTGCCAGCCACAGCGGCTACAGCGTTTTTTGCTGAATTGCGCAATGCAGGTGTGCAGCCTTGTGGCTTAGGCGCACGTGATACCTTGCGCATGGAAGCGGGCATGAACTTGTATGGCCATGATATGGATGATGACACCAGTCCTTTACAAGCAGGTATGGGCTGGACGGTTGACTTAAAAAACGAAGCGCGCGATTTTGTGGGCAAACAAGCTTTGCTGGCGTTGAAGGAGCAGGGCGTAGATGTAAAACAAGTTGGGCTGTTGCTGGAAACGCGTGGCGTGTTGCGCGAAGGCATGGCAGTAACCACTCCTGAAGGCCAAGGTTTGATTACCAGTGGCACGTTTTCACCAAGTTTGAAACAATCAATTGCGATTGCACGTGTGCCAAAAGATACTGGCGATGTAGCACAAGTTGATATTCGAGGCACCTTAACAGATGTGCGCGTATTAAAATTGCCGTTTGTACGCAATGGTAAAAAGCAATTTGAATAATCTTTAATAGGCTACCTGAAAAGGTTTCAGGTAGCCTATTAAGCATGAAGCATATAAAGATATTAGTTAGTTTCACTAATATTAAGCAATTATTTGATACCCTGCCAATTTTATGGCTGATAAGTGATTTAAATTTAAAATGTTCAGCTAGCCTGAACACACCCAACCTTAGGAGAGAAATATGAGCAATCTTCCCGCTGAATTAAAGTATGTTTCAAGCCACGAGTGGCTGCGTGCCGAAGCTGATGGCAGCATCACTGTAGGCATTACTGAGCACGCCCAAGAACTGTTAGGCGACATTGTATTTGTTGAGTTGCCACAAGTTGGTGCTAAACTGGCTGCAGACGAGCAAGCTGGTGTGGTGGAATCTGTAAAAGCTGCTTCTGATATTTATGCACCGATTGCTGGCGAGATAGTTGCCATTAACGATGCATTAGTAGATGCACCAGAAACAGCCAATAGCGAGCCCTATGGCAGTGGTTGGTTTTTCAAAATTAAACCAGACAACGCTGCTGATTTAGATGGTTTACTAACTGCTGAGCAATATGCCGCTGAAATTGGCTAAGTTTTAGCGCTGCTTGGTGTAATGATGATGAAAACGGTCTTCTGCATATGCGAAGGCCGTTTTATTATGTTGAGCTTAGTTAACCAAGGTTTTTTAGCAAATTAGCTCATGTGGTCGTAAGTAAATTAATGAGTAGGATGGATAAGCGTTGTCTGTATTATTTGAGTTGGCGTGATGTCATTAAATCTATATTTTTTAGTCGGATTATTATCTAGAGAAAGAATATGCAGATGAGTTATTGTGAATTTGTGAACAGCTTGCCAGCAAAAACCGATAATCCAAATAAACATTATCATGACCATTTATATGGATTTCCAATTCAAAATGATGAACAGTTATTTGAACGCTTAGTATTAGAAATCAACCAAGCGGGCTTAAGTTGGACGTTGATATTAAAAAAGCAAGCAGCGTTCCGAGCAGCGTATGATGATTTTAATATCGCTAAAGTGGCTGTTTATCAAGAAGCAGATCGCCAACGTTTGCTTAGCGATGCTGGGATTGTGCGTAATAAATTAAAAGTGAATGCTGCTATTTATAACGCTCAACAGATTTTGATATTACAAGCAGAATATGGTTCATTTAAGAACTGGCTCGATGCCCATCATCCGCTGGGATTGGGTGAGTGGGTAACGTTATTTAAGAAAAACTTTAAGTTTGTTGGCAATGAAATTGTTAACGAATTTTTAATGAGCATAGGCTACCTGAAAGGTGCACATACAGAAGCATGCTTGGTCTACCAAACCCTATTGACTGCTCGGCCGCAGTGGCTAAATAGTATAGATTGATTGTCGTATTAGCATGTTTTGATTGAGTATTCTGGGCGCAGATGTTTTCGAGGTTAATTATCATATAGCGGACAACTTCTTTAAAAGCTTTATCCGTTTATACGGTTCACAAATAGCAGATATTTTTAATCAACTAATTCATCAGTTTGCAAGCTTACTTCAATTAACCTATAGCCCTTTGGGGCTCTTAAAAAACCAAAAGAGTTTTGTTTAAGTATTTTACCCTCAGCATGATTGATAACAACATTCATTATAGGATATTGCCATTCTTTGGAGTCTCCACAATTGTCGTAATACGCATCAAAACTTTGGTCATCGTGAAGAAAAGAATTGAGCCCGACCATCGAAATAAAATAATCGGCTTTTGGCTTTTGACTTTCTAATAATCGCTTTTTTAAAACCACATCATTTTTTTTGATAAAATCTGATGATAGTGGGTTTTTCCAACTGCTTTTTCCATCATACCAATAGATTTTATTATAAGAAAATTGTATCAACTTTTTAGTGGTTAAGTCTGTTAGCAATTCGCTGTTAAACCAATGTTCAAATTCTTTTTTGTAGATAATAAAGGAATAGTAGCTACCATCTTTTGCTAGAAATGATTTTCTGAGAGGATCTGCACTTCTAATTTTACTTTTTTCGAGCGAATAAAAATTTATTTGATCCTCAAAAGTAAAATCTTCTATCAAAATATTATTTTCAGTATCGATTAGAAGATTTTTCCCGCCGATGTATGAATAATGCTCGTCTTGATATGTCTTTTTTGCGCCTTTAAGCGCGACAAGCATGCTGTTTTGAACTTTCGTTAGGTGGTTATAAATTGCGGGAATCGCGATGTTTCCATTTTTATCAAAGAGTCCAGTTTTATCTATTTTATTATCTTTAAATCGTATGAAATTTTCATTTTCACAATCGGGTGTGTGATCAAAATAGTAGAGCATGTCTTGCCCGATCACTTTTCCCGATTTTGTAAGGAAGTAACTTGATGATTTGCCATTATTTTCTTCAATTACAGAAATAATATTCTCAAATTTAATAGGACGATTAGACCTGCCAACAAACTTCGGTTCTATTTTTATCACTCCTGCTTTGTCTTTAAAACCAACCAATTCAGAATCTTTATTATAGAAAGAATACCAAGTATCGTTATTTTGTCCATAACAGGAAAGATTGGCGAAAAATGCAAGACCAAGAAAGAGAATCTTTTTCATATTTGAACTTAAATGTGGTTTAAAATAATTGTATCAAAGTAAATGCTTTTTTTTGGTTTTGTCGAAACGCTTTTTAAAGTTGTATTTTATCTAAATGTACCTGATAAGCAATAATTTCTATAGTGGCGGAACCATTGTTGCTTAGATGTTTGATT
>CAZLYX010000008.1:0-11919 GCA_964563885.1 uncultured Neisseria sp.
GTTATATTGGCGGAATCTTGGGATTGTACTCACAAGATTTACTTCGCAATGGGGGATTGGCTATTTCTTTGCAACCCGCTGCTGTTGTTGAGCCACGCTTTATGTATAACCAAGATTTCAAGAGTATTTTTGCGGTGGCACCAAGTGTTTTGATGATTATGTTGATGCTTATTCCTTCGATGATGACCGCCATAGCTGTAGTGCGCGAACGTGAAATTGGCTCTATTTCTAACTTTTATACATCACCAGCCAGTGTGCCGCAGTATTTAATTGGTAAACAATTGCCTTATATTGCCGTGGGTTTAATCAACTATCTGGCTTTAGTATTAATGATGATATTTTGGTTTGGTGTGCCGCTCAAAGGCTCGTTTATCGCGCTAACGATAGGCACTACGTTGATGATTTGTGTATCAACCAGTTTAGGTTTATTGGTTTCGATTTTTGTGCGCACACAGTTGGCAGCAATTTTTGTTACCCAAATCATTACTTTAATCCCCACCATTAATTTTTCGGGCTTTTTATACCCTGTTTCAACTTTGAATGGTGGCGCTTATTTGGTTGCTAAGCTGTTTCCAGCTTCATGGTATTTGCGCATCAGCATTGGTACGTTTGCTAAAGGTTTGGGGGTGATGGATTTATTGCGAGAATATTTGGCACTAAGCGCGTTTTTTGCGTTTTATTTGTTTGTTGCTTGTTTGGTTTTAAAAAAGCAGGAGAAATAATATGCGCAGTTTAAATAATATTTTCCATTTATTGATGAAAGAATTGCGCAGCTTATTGAGTGATCCTGTGCTGATGCTATTAATTATATTTGTATTTACAGCATCTATTTATTCAGTAGCAAAAGGGATTAGCACCGATGTAAAAAATGCCACAGTGGCGGTGATGGACTTAGATCGTTCAACCTTATCTTATCGTATTCGTGATGCCATTCAAGCGCCGCATTTTAAAGCACCTGTTGATGTGGCGCGCGAAGTGGTCGATCAAGAAATGGATAAAAGTAATTATATATTTGTGTTGGAAATTCCACCCAATTTTGAGCGCGATGTGGTTGCTGGCCGTAGCCCCGAAATACAGATATTGATTGATGCCACCACCATGACTCAAGCGGGTATTGGTCAAGTGTATCTTACGCAGATTATTCAGAGTGAAGTGGCTGCATTTACGCAGCAAACATCTGTGGCTAGCCTATTGCCAATTACGCCAGTGGTTAATGTGGAATTTAACCCCAATAGCTTGAGTGAATGGTTTATGCCTGTTATGGAAGTGGGCAGCATGATCACTTTATTATCGCTGGTATTAGTGGGCGCGGCGGTGATTCGTGAACGTGAACGCGGCACCATGGAGCACTTGTTGGTGATGCCAGTGAGCGTGATTGAAATTATGATGGCAAAAGTGTTGTCTAACGGCGTGGTGATTTTAGTGGCGTCACAATTGTCGATGTGGTTTGTGGTGCACAAGCTGATTGGTGTGCACATTAATGGCTCGTTATTATTATATGCTTTGGGTGTGGGCGTTTATTTGTTTTCGATTGCAGCTTTGGGCATTATGTTGGCAACGATTGCCCCCACCATGCCGCAGTTTGGTTTGTTGATGTTGCCAGTGTTTATTGTGACGCTAATGTTTTCTGGCTCTCAATCACCGCGCAGCAATATGCCTGCTATTGCGCAATCGGTTAGTGAATATTGGCCAACCACCCAATTTGCACAATTTAGCCAAAATGTGTTGTTTCGCGGCGCTGACATAGAGATTGTATGGCCGCAATTGGTGGTGATGGCGGTATTAGGTGCAGCATTTTTGTTGTTTGCTTTGGTTAGATTTAGAAAGATGTTGGATCAGCAAGCTTAGTGTTTTCAGGTAGCTTAATATTCAAAAGCTACCTGAAAGAATAAAACTGAATAACAGAATCTAAACGCAACATCAATTCAGCTTAATATTTAGATGCCACTCAATATTATGAGAGATGATGTGAACTTAATATTAAAAAATATGAATGATATGCGCAGGATGTATTGCTGACTATGGTCGATTTTTCCCATAATGGTGAAGCAAAAGTGTAGTAGGCGTTCATCCAGCAGCAATAATCAGTGGAAAGTAAAAACAAGGAAATAAATAAATGAAAGCCAAACTAACATTATTTTCAGCCAGTTTGTTGTCTGCAATGTTATTGGCAGGGTGTCAAAACACGCAGGTTTCTACGCAGAGTCAAATAGAATTGCCGCGGCAATTTAGTGAAGCCAACGCCGCTCAAGGCAGTGCCAACATTGTCCGCTGGTGGCAACATTGGCGTGACCCAGTGATGAATGAGCTGATTGAACGAGGTTTGCAGCATAATCACGATATTCGCATTGCCCACGCGCGTTTATTAGAAGCGCGGCAAAATAGCCAATTAGCGCGTGCTGATTTAGGCCCAACTGTCGGAGCTAGCGGCTCAGTAGGTTTGGTGCGCGGTGAAATGGACAACCCTTTAAGCGCAGAAAACCGCGTCGCAATCAGCCAAATTCCTGGTGCTGCAGGTCTTGCTGAAAATCCTCAGCAAATAAAAGGCAATCAATTGTTAGGTGGGTTTTCTGCCTCGTGGGAACCCGATGTTTTTGGTGCCAAACGCAGCGATGCCGATGCGGCCTACTATGCAGCCTTGGGCACAAATGAAAAAGTGTATGGCACGCAAATGTTGGTGGCAGGCGATATTGCTGAAAATTATATTAATGCCCGCGCCGCACAAGCCCGTCTAGACACTCATATTCGAACTATCAACACCTTATCTCGCTTGGCAAAATATGTGCAAGGGCGCTTTAAAGCAGGGCATGTAACGCGTTATGAAGTTGATGAGGTTCAAAGTAAACTAACCCTTGCGTTGGCACAAAAAAGCACCATTCAGTCTGAATACGCTGCATATGTGCGCAATATTGCCGTGCTTACTGCTCAAATACCACAAGGCTTTGAGCTACCTGTAGGCAAAGCAAACGTACTAACACAACAACCAGCAGCGCCGAGCGGGCAAACACCTCAAGGTTTACTAGAGCGGCGACCAGATCTACGTGCCTATGCCGCACAGGTCAACGCATATGCAGCTAAACTTGCCAGCGCTAAAGCCGACTTATTGCCACGATTTAAGATTGAATTTTTAGGGCAGGGCGGACGCATTGCCATTGACAGCGATAGCTCCGCACTCAAAGGTTGGGGCAGCTTACTCAGCCTTGGTATTCAAGTGCCTATTTTTACCAATGGTCGCATTCAAGCCAATATTGGTGCCAGTGATGCGCGTTTACAAGCGGCGTTATTGCAATATGATCAAGCTCTGCTTAAAGCTTTAGGCGAGGTAGACAATGCTTATCAGGCACAAGCCGCGCTAGCACGTCAAAACACATTGTTGGACACCGCGCATAAGCAAGCAGTCAAACAGGCAAATGATGCCGATAAGCTATTTCGCTACGGCGACAAAACACTCGATATCAATTTAACCGCGCGCCTCAACGAAGAACAAGTTGCCCAAAACCTGATCCAATCACGCTTAGCACGAGCAAAGATGACCATAAATCTATACAAAGCCTTGGGCGGCGGTTGGTCAGAATAATATCAGTAACCATTAGGTATTGTTTGAATTGAGCAGATAAAGGCTACCTGAAAGAAAAGCGATAAGTATAGGATGTGTTATTAGACACAATATTAAGATAAATAAAGATGTAATATATTAAAGCTGCGCTTTGCTTGAGTTGCTGATTGGCTTCTAATATTTTAAATAGCATGTTGCTGTAGAAGAAAATACATAAGAGGTATTCAGTAATAGGAAAGGTTATACTTTTTATCCGATTTTTGATAAGTGCAAACATTAAAGATATTAAGACTTCAAAATCAAATTCTTGTTCTTTAATAGAACAGTGTATTATGTTTTTATTCATTAACTGGAGAGAAAATTTATGACGCGTATACACAGTGTAATCAGTGCTGTTGTTTTGTCTTTGGCCATGTTTTCTGCGCAGGCGGTAGAGTTGGAAATCAGTGCTAAAGAGGCTTATGCCAAAACTCAGCAAACAAAAAAAACCGTGTTACTGGTGGATGTACGTGATCCTGTGGAAATTATGTTTGTTGGTTTTACAGATGCAGTAGATGTGAATATTCCTTTTTCAATGGTAGACCGCACTAAATGGAATCCTGAGCGCAATGTTTATTTAGTTAGTCGCAATCCTAAGTTTGTTGAACAGATTAAAGCTGAGTTGGCTAAGCGTGGTTTAGATGAGAAAACAGAAGTGATTACCATGTGCCGTTCGGGGAGTGAGCGTGGTGAGCCAAGCGCCAAAGTATTGCGTGAGGCAGGTTTAGTGAATGCGCGCTTTGTGGTGCATGGTTTTCAAGGTGATCCCCTTAAAGAGGGCGCGCAAACGGGCATGCGCTTGAAAAATGGTTGGCAAAATTCTGGCTTACCGTGGGGTCGTGATTTAAATAGCGAAAAAATGTATCGTTTAGATCGCTAAGCTTGATTTGATAAGATTATCTTAAGCGCGATTGCTAGACGAATTAATAAAAGGCTACCTGAAACATGTGTTCAGGTAGCCTTTTATTAATGTTTAAACTTAAGCAGTAATCTTATGCTAAGCCTTTTTTATCTAAATAGCTTTCGTAATCGCCTAGATAATGTTCATAGCCGCCTTTGCCATCTAATTCGATGATTTGAGTGGCAATACTGGAAACGAATTGACGGTCATGCGAAACAAATATTAATGTGCCATCGTATTTATCCAGCGCCATATTAAGCGATTCAATACTTTCCATGTCCATGTGGTTGGTTGGTTCATCCATAATCATGACATTAGGTTTTAGCAGCAATAATTTACCATACAGCATGCGGCCTTTTTCACCACCAGAGAGCACGTTTACTTTTTTAACTACGTCATTACTGCCAAACAGTAAACGACCCAATGTGCCGCGAATAACTTGCTCATCATCGCCTTCTTGTCCCCATTGGCGCATCCATTCGGTTAAATCTAGATTTGCATCAAAATCACTTTCATGATCTTGAGCGTAATAGCCAACGTTGGCTTTTTCTGCCCACTTGATGCTACCTGAATCGGCAGCAACACCATCAGCAAAAGCAGGATTAAAAGCGCCTGCTAACAGCTTGAGTAGGGTGGTTTTACCTGCGCCGTTGGGGCCGATAATGGCTAAGCGTTGACCAGCATCTAGAATAAAGTTTAGGTTTTTGAACAGCTGTGTTTCAAAGCGTTTAGATAAGTCTTTTACTTCTACTGCTTGACGATGCAATTTAAATTTTTCATCAGTTTCAAAGCGAATATACGGATTTTGACGAGTAGATGGTTTAACTTCAACCATTTCTGATTTAATTTTATCGGCCTGTTTTAAACGGCTAGTGGCTTGACGAGCTTTAGATTTGTTGGCCGAGAAACGTGCCACAAACTCTTGTAATTCTTGTAGACGATCTTTAGCTTTTGCATTGTCTTTGGTGGCACGTTCACGCGATTGAGCGCTGGCAATCATGTAATCATCGTAATTACCGGGGAAGGTGTTAATGGTGTTGTAATCTACGTCAGCCATGTGGGTGCATACTTGGTTTAAAAAGTGGCGGTCATGCGAAATGATGATCATGGTTGAATCGTATTGGTTTAACACATCGCCCAACCAACGAATGGTGTTGATGTCTAAGTTGTTGGTTGGCTCATCGAGCAGCAAAACGTCAGGCTTAGAAAACAAAGCTTGTGCCAGCAAAACGCGCAGCTTAAAACCAGGCGCCACTTCGCTCATCAGCGCATTGTGTAAGCCTTCATCAATGCCTACACCGCTTAGTAATTCACCCGCACGTGCTTCAGCAGTGTAGCCGTCGTATTCAGCAAACTTAGCTTCCAATTCAGCTGCGCGCATGTAGTCGTCTTCAGTGGCGTCCATATTGGCATAAATGGCGTCGCGCTCAGACATTGCTGCCCACATTTCTTCATGCCCCATCAAGATAACATCTAGCACGCGTTGGTCTTCATAGGCAAATTGATCTTGACGCAGCTTGCCTAAACGCACACCATTTTCAATGGCAACTTCGCCACCACTTTGCTCAAGGTCGCCACCAAGGATTTTCATAAAGGTGGATTTGCCAGAGCCGTTGGCGCCAATTAAGCCGTAGCGATTGCCGCCACCAAATTTAACTGACACATTTTCAAACAGTGGCTTGGCGCCAAACTGTATGGTAATGCCGTTGGTAGAAATCATGTTGTGTATCCTATTGTTTTGTATTCAAGTGTTCATTACAGAATGGGCAGTATTCTACCATAATAATGGCTAAGGCTACCTGAAAGCTTTGCGCTGTTTCAGGTAGCCTTTTAGATAATATTGATGACTAAACTGGTTTTATTTAAGGCTGTTTGCCTTTGATGTCAATTATCCATACTTCAGACTGTGAGCCAAGCCGAAATGGCACACCCCAAAAACCATAACCAGACGTAACAAAAAAGTGACCATTACCGATGTGTTCGTAGCCGTAAGCCAATCTGTTTAGATAACGCACAATCAGGTTGGCGGGCATAATTTGACCATTATGGGTATGGCCAGATACTTGAACATCAATTGGCAGCTGGCTATGTTTCTCAATCTGACTTGGCCTGTGGTCAACCAAAATCACTGGCTTGGTAGTATCTACTTTTTGTAGCAATTCTGTTGTGGTTTTACGTTGTTTATCTAAATCATCAAGCCGACCCACTATAGTAAAACCTTGTTCTAATTCTATTGCTTCGTCGTTGAGTACACGCACGCCAGCTTTGGTGAGTTCTGCGTCTATTTCTGCTTGGTGGCCAAATAAATCATGGTTGCCCATAGTGGCATAAACACCTAAGGGCGCACGCAGTTTTTCTAAATGTGGTTGCATGTTTTCAGAGCGGTAATAATCGGTATTATCGTCCATCACATCACCCGCGAGTAACACCACATCAGCTTGTTCGCGATTAACGATGTCAACCAGCTTATCAATTTGGCGCGCACCAAATAAAATACCAAAATGGGTGTCGCTGGCTAGCGCAATACGTACAGGTTTGACTAAAGGTTTATCTAATGTGATTTCGGCATGACGAACCACTGGCGTGTAAGCATTATAGGAACCAACAACGAGCAGGGCGATTAAAAACAACGGCGCAAATATGCGCAAACTGCGCGCCATTGGCTTGGCGTTTAACACACGGCACAGCAGCAAATAAAGCAGAAAAGTTGCCAGTGCTGCATACATCACAAATAGCATCAACACCAGCCAAGTGGCAGCAATGCGAAAGATGCCGTGCGATACGCGAAAAACCACGCCAAGCAACAACAAATTGCTCACCACATAAGCAGCAATCATTAACCAACGACGTTGGGCTTTGTTGAAAAAATCAGCAAACAGCCATTGTAGCGAACGCCCTAAGCCAAAAGTGAATGCTTGCATTAACACAATCACTACCAATAAAAATATTATGCGCACAGTCTTTTCCTAATCATCCAGCCATACAAGCCGCGTATTGTAGCATTGATGAATGATTAAAAAAGGAGTTAAAATCTCTTTAATAGTTGTGTGCTATTAAGGTCATTTTTCATTCACTACACAAACTGAAGTTTAATTTAGGTATTTAAACCAGCAGATATTAAGTTCATCATTTTTATTTATTTTTAGTCTTTAGCCCTATTGATTTTGGCAGTTAAAAACCCATGGTTGCTGCTACTTTTTTACCCATTTCCTCCATGGTCATTACTGGGTATTGTGCGGGAATTTTAAATTCCCCCGTATCTATTTCTTGATTAACAGCGATATCTTGTAATTTGTAGGTAACGCCAAGCCCGTTTTCGTCGGTAATGGTTGCCGCCACAAAATAACCAGCAACGTTAGTCATGTTTTGGCTTGAAACCACAGCTGGCGGTAAAATATTATCTAAATCATGGGTATAGTAAAGTGTGATCACATTTTTAAATCGAGAATTGTAGTTTTTGTTAATATAATCTTGAGACTTATTGGTTAACAGCGAGTGCATATACAGTAAGCTATCGTTATTTTTGCCTGATGCTTTTTTCTTTGGGCGCACGGGCACTTCTATTTTTACGATATTGCAAAGATAGCCAAAAGCTTCTTTATTGAGCGTCACCTCAGATTTTGCACCTTCTTCCTTGAGGTGTTTTTTTGTCATGTCTGCCAGAGCAAAAATATTTTCTACAGCGAAGTCTTTTTTGGGAACATTGAAGAGTACACCTCTCCCACTGCCCACTAAATTTGAAGTATTTTTATCCAGATCAACAATCTCAACGACGTCTATGGATAAAGCTGTACCAAGAGCGCCCTTACTGGCTAGGCCTGGAATGGTGTTGGTCTTTGTTTTGATGAAATTATCGGTCATTTCGACGGTAAGGCCTGGTAATGCGAACGACTCAAAAAAACCAGACACTGCGTAACGGTCTTGAAAGTTTTTACTACTTGAGGGCAGCTTTTTTTGGCCTAGCTCTTGCCAGATTTTTGCGAGTAGCTGACTATTCGCGCGTGTTTTGTTCAGCACCTGAGCATCGGTGCCGGTTACACCTTCTCTCCGTGCAATTTTTAGTGCCATTTGGCCAACTGGATCTTTTAACACAAAGTCATAATCAACGCCGTAAATCAGGCGCGTAGATGAGACTTTCTTTCCCGTCTTGGGAAACTCAATATTGACTATAGTTGGAGTATTAAGCTCTGTTGACGCTTTAGTAGAAGCTGCCGAGGCGGGTGAATTCTTATTTGCCAAATGCTGTTTGCTGATGTCTGAAGCCTGAGCCGAATAAGAAAGTGAAGCCGCCAGCGCGATCATCACAAAGCGGAAAATCTTTTTTTGGTTGTTCATGGAAACCTCTGTTTAATGATATTCATGCTGTGTTAATTGGATATAAATTATTGATTATATTTGCTTTTCATTTAATGCACTATGTTTGTATAGTGGTGTTATAGCGGATAGTAAACTTTAGATTGATAAAGTTTACTAATGTTTTCTAGATGCATGTCAACACGCTACATCAGTTGGGCGATGCTGATTGTTATTATTTAATATTTTACATATATTTTGGGTTGCGTTAATGTGGCCAAGTGTACAACATATTTTATGCTGTTAGCTTTCAAGTCCGCAATAATTTCTCTATGTTTCGCCCGTATTCACGTTTGCTTAAAGCAAGAAATACACATCTTTTTTCTGCCCAACCTTAAGCGCTGCCGCAGGTATGGGTATTTTATTTTCAGCCAGCTTTTTCATCAGAAAAAGTTTAAGCAGCAAACAAGGAATACATTATGAGTACACCTCAATCAGCCATTATTCCCGATCATTGTCGTGCCGCTATTTATATTGAAGCCGATGTAAACGCGGGCAATGAATCGGCGTTACGCCTATCGTGCCATAAAGCACTTGATGTATTAGCTGCGATGCAAAAAGCATTTCCCGATATTTTATTGGGCTTAACCATCGCTTTTGGCGACACATTATGGAAACAGTTTGGACATAACAATGAAGGTGGCGAGCTTAAACCATTTCGTGTTTTGGGCAATGGTTTAGCGCCCGCCACGCAGCATGATGTGATGTTTCACATTCAATCATTGCGTGCAGATGTTAATTTTAAACTTGCCGTGGACGTATTAGCAGCATTTGGTGATAACTTAAACATTGCTTCTGAAACCCATGGTTTGAGGTTGCTGGAAGAGCGCGGCGTTGATGGCTTTGTTGATGGCACTGAAAACCCACAAGGGGATGAAGATTGCACCACGGTAGGTTCAATTGGCGGCACAATGGCCGATGCGGGCGGCAGCTACGTGTTGCTGCAAAAATATCAGCATGATTTAAAAAAGTGGAACAGCATCAGCGTGGCAACACAAGAAGCTGCTGTTGGTCGTAGTAAACAGGATGATGAAGAATTTGAAGAAGATGTGCGCTTGCCAGATTCTCATTTGGGACGCACCAGTTTAGAAGAAAATGGTGCTGAGCTAGAAATTGTGCGTCGCAGTATGCCTTATGGCACGGTTTCTGGTGAAAGTGGGTTGATGTTTATTTCGTATAGCGCCACTTTATACAATATCGAACAGCAGTTATTGCATATGTTTGGTGAGGCAGATGGCAAAACTGATTTATTGCTCACACATTTAAGCACCGCCATTTCTGGCGCTTATTATTACGCGCCCAGTGTAGAGCGTTTGTGCAATCTATAATATTAAATGAATGTTAAAGGCTACCTGAATGTGTTTCAGGTAGCCTTTTCTTATGACTAAGTTATCATTGTCACTGTAGAATATCATCATGCTTACCGACACCCATTGCCACTTGGCTGAACCTTTATTGTTACACGACTTGCCCGCAGTATTGGCGCAAGCGGCGGCGGTTGATGTGTGCCGTTTTATTGTGCCAGCTACTTGTCGTGCCGATTTTAACGCGGTGTTATCTTTGCATCGAGTGCCCGATATTCAGATAGCCTTGGGTATTCATCCATGGTTTGCTGGCGAAGCTGTTAAATCAGATTTTAATGAATTAGAACGATTGCTTATTAAGCATTCACACGCTTTTGTTGGTGAAATCGGTTTAGATTTTCATGATAAAAACCTGCTTAAAAGCAGCCGTGAACAACAGACTGAATGTTTGTTGCAGCAATTGCAGTTAGCCGAAAAGTTAAAACGGCCAGTGATTATTCACAATTTAAAATCGAGTGCCGCATTAATGACAGCTGTTCGTGAAACTGGTTTTCAACAAGGCGGGATTGTTCATGCTTTTTCAGGTAGCCTCGAAGAAGCGCAGGCCTTTATTAATCATGGTTTAATGATTGGCATTGGCTCATTGCTGCTCAATCCAAACGCGCGCAAAGTGCGTCAAGCTGTAACCTTGCTGCCCGCCGAACACTTGGTTTTTGAAACCGACAGCCCTTTTATGTTGCCTAAAAACGAAGGTATTAATAGCCCAGCAAACGTGCGCCGTGTTGCCGAAATTGCTGCTGATTTACGTGGCGTATGTTTGGCCGATTTGGCTGAACAAACAGAAGCCAATGTGTCGCGTTTACTGGCTTTTCAGCTAGCCTAATCTATAAATTGTTTTAAATGTAGAAGATTAGTTTTTTATTTAATGTCTAAGAAAATCATGTTATGACCATTGATTCAACTGTATTTGATTTTAGCCAAACCACTGCCGATGCTGCGTTGCGCTTGTTTCGTGCTCATGCACCTATTGCGGCAGTAGAAGCAGTGGCGCCTTTTTTGGTGCGTTTGTTTTCAGCTTTAGAAGATGGCCATTCATTTATTTGGTTGAGCGAAGCAGAAGCGGCAAGCTTGGCAACAGCACAGCCAATTGTGGGCAATAGCGGCGATACGCCACTTATATTATTAGGACGGCGCTTGTTTTTAGGCCGAATGTGGCAGCTAGAACATGATTTGGCGGCTGAAATTGTGCGTTTGGCACAAGCGCCAGTGGCGGAAATCAATTGGATGCAAGCAGCACAAAATTTAGCAGAATGGTTTGCAGAAGCGGGCGGTGCAGGGCAACAACGTGCGGCAGCGTTGGCGCTGTTGCAAGCTTTAATGCTCATCAGCGGTGGCCCGGGCACAGGCAAAACTACGACGGTGGCAAAACTGTTGGGTTTGTTGTGTGATAACAATGCTGTATTGCCGCGCATTGCTTTAGCTGCGCCAACAGGTAAAGCAGCAGCTCATATGGCGCGCGCACTGCATCAGGCTTTAGAAACGTTTAGGCTACCTGAACATATAAAACAGCATTTGCTACAACAAAAAGGGCAAACCGTGCATAGGTTGCTGCAATTGCGTCCGCCACAAATGAACAGCGCTTTTGGGCACGAGCAACCATTGCCGTTGGATATTTTGGTGGTTGACGAAGCATCTATGCTGGATGTTTCATTGCTATTAAAACTATTGCGTGCTGTGGCCAATGGTTGCCGTGTTATTTTGCTGGG
>CAZLYX010000008.1:12019-18176 GCA_964563885.1 uncultured Neisseria sp.
ATTGAGCGAAAAGGCCGAGCAAACCCTGATGTTCCTTGGTTTGCGGGGCAAGTGTTGATGATTACTCGTAACGATTATGCGCTTAATGTGTTTAATGGAGATATCGGCTTGATTTTGCGTGATTCCGATAACGAAACAGCACTAACAGCTTATTTTCCCACCGCTGAAGGGTTCCGAAAAGTTGCACTCAGCCGCTTGCCTGCACATGAAAGTGCATTTGCGATGACGGTGCATAAAAGCCAAGGCTCAGAATATCAAGAAGTGTGGTTGTTGCCACCATCAAGCTCGTTTGAGGATGCTGATGATTCTGGAAGTTTGAATCGGGCACTGTTGTATACCGCATTAACACGCGCGCGCGACCGTTTTGTTTTTTGGGGCGATGAAGCTGGTTTTAGGGCAGCATGTAAAAATAACCAACCACGCCGCAGTGCGTTACGCGACATGATAGGCCGTCGTTGGCAGCGTTAAAATTGTGACTAAGGGTAGTTGTTAATATGTTTAAAATGATTTTAAAAGCATACTAATAATATAAATAACCAACAATATTAAAAACTTGTTAACATATGAGTATGCGTATGCACTAGCGTAAATATCTTAATCGCTTGCAACGTCCCCGCAGTCACATTTCACAGGAGAGTATTCAAATGCTGGATAATATTTACTACAACCGTAATAGTTTGCTCGGTTTTACGCTGATTGCTTTTCTTTTATCGCTGGCATTGTCGGCAATTGCTACGTTTGGTGCCATCGGTAAAAGCATTGATTACATTATTTTTTTACCGCTGAGCTTTATATATTTTGTAAGCTGCTTTTTGGGTTTTTTGATTGTGGCTGAAAATGATCCACAACAACCAAAATTAAAAGTTTATTATTCAATTCAAACTGCCTCTTTCTTATTTGCTTCTTTATTATTGCCGCTGGCGATATACTTTTTATACTCTTAAGTTTAATCATTAATATTAATTGAAAGGCTACCTGAACAGGTTTCAGGTAGCCTTTTTGTATTAATGTTCAAATTGAATTAAAGCGGCAGTAAATTTTTTAATGCTGTTTCTAAGTTGGGAAACTGAAAAGTATAACCTGCTTCTTGCAAGGCTTTGGAGCTAACAAAGCGTCCACCTAACACCAAATCTGATTGTTCACCCATCATCATGCGCATCACTGCGGCGGGCAAGCTCAGAAAGGGCGAGCGATGTAAGCTTTTAGCGGCAGCAGCAACAAATTCTGCTTGCGAAGAAAGCTCAGGGGCAACAAGGTTGTAAACGTGCTTTCCGGGCTGAGGATGCTCAGCTAGCCATAACATCACGCCAATCACATCGGTCATATGTACCCAAACTAGGGGTTGTTTGCCCGAACCAATTTTACCAACCAGATTGAATTTAATTGGCATTAATAGTTGTGGCAAAATGCCACCATTTTTGCCAAACACTACGCCTAAGCGCACGATGGCCAGTGGAATATTGCTGTGTTCAGCAATCGGTGTTGCCGCAGCTTCCCATTGTTGGCACAGCTCCGAAACAAACCGCTCTTGTGGCGCGCTGCATTCATTTGCAGCATCAGCCTTGCCGCCATCGCTGTTGCCATAATAGCCTACCGCGGAGCCGGAAATCACCAGTTTAGGTTTCCAATTGCGTTGATGTAGCCAAGCGGCGAGGGCAGTAGTGGTGTTGATGCGGCTATTCAATAATTCTTGTTTGCGTTTGGGCGTCCAACGGCCTTCTCCAACACTAGCGCCTGCTAAATTGATTATTAAATCAAAAGGTTCAGCTTCGTTTAATTCATTAAAAGATGCAGCGTATAGATAATCACTTTGCTGGCGATTGCGTGCTGCTTGTGGGTTGCGACTGAGAATGGTGATTTGCCAGCCATTTTGGTTCAAAGCCGCTGCCAGTTGAGTACCAATAAAGCCGCTACCGCCAGTGATGAGTGCGCGTTTGTCCATGCTTATCTCCTGAGCTATTTTAAATATTGTCATTTAAATTAATACAAAGGCTACCTGAAAATAGTGTTCAGGTAGCCTTTTTATTCATACTTTTACGTTGGCGTTTAAATTGATTAAAAATTAATGTGTGCTCAATCTATTTTTACTTTTTTCAAACGCATGGCGTTAGACAATACTGAAATTGAGCTGAGCGCCATTGCTGCACCTGCAATAACAGGCGTAAGAAAGCCAAAAGCGGCGAGCGGAATGCCCAAAATATTGTAGATAAAAGCAAAAAACAAATTTTGCTTAATGTTTTTTACGGTTGCGCGCGCAATCATTAAAGCATCAACCATTTGGTTTACCGAATGCTGCATCAACGTTGCAGAAGCAGTGTGCTCGGCCACATCAGCACCACCTTTCATGGCAAAGCTCACATCGGCTGCGGCCAATGCTGGGGCGTCATTGATGCCATCGCCAACCATCGCCACTACTTTACCGCTGTCTTTGAGCTTTTGCACTTCTGTTGCTTTATCACGCGGGCTCATGTTGCCAAAAGCATGGGCTATGCCTAATTGAGCAGCAATATATTCAACCACGCTTTGATGGTCGCCACTCATCACGTATATATCAATATTATGGCTTTTTAAGCGCTCAATAGCTGCCGCAGTATCGCTTTTAAGTGCATCGGCTAACGCAAATGCACCAGCGGGTTGGTCGTTGATGGACACGGCAACAATGCTGGCAATCCGCCAAATATCGTCAATGTTTTCAGGTAGCTTTACACCACAATAATCGGGCTTGCCCACTTTAACCAAACCTAAATCGGGCACAGTGGCATATACACCTTGGCCAGCTTCGGTTTTTGCATCAATCGCTTCGGCTACTTCTAAGCCTTTATTAAATGCATGATTTACAATGGCATTGGCCAGCGGGTGGGTTGCCGTCATTTCAACAGCCGCCGCTGCACGCAAAACATCATCTTCGCTGTATTGGCTGTTTTCAGGTAGCCATACTGCTACTAATTTTGGTTTGCCTTCGGTGAGGGTGCCCGTTTTATCGAGTACCACCGTGTCTACTTTGCTGGCACGCTCCATTGCTGGCGCATCTTTAAACCAAATGCCATGGTTTACCGCTTTGCCCATGCCCACCATAATCGCCGCTGGCGTAGCCAAGCCCAGCGCACATGGGCAAGCAATCACCAACACCGCTACAGCATGCATCAGCGCTTGTGCACCATTGCTGGTTACAAACCAAGTAATGATAAAGGTTAGCAACGCAATGCCAACCACTGTGGGCACAAATACGCCGGCTACTTTATCAGCAATACGGGCAATGGGTGCTTTACTGCCTTGTGCTTCAGATAAGGCGCTCATCATGTCGCCAAGCAGGGTATGACTGCCCAGCTGTTCGGCGCGATAAATCACGCTGCCATCGGTAATCATGGCACCAGCCAATACAGGGCTGCCACTTTCTTTTTGTTGTGGTTGCGATTCGCCTGTTAAGTGGCTTTCATCAGCCCACGCATTGCCACTTTCAACCACACCATCGGCGGCGACACGTTCGCCATGATTGGCGCGAATCAGCTCACCTACTGCGACTTGATCAAGTGGCACAGTTTGCCATTGCTCGTTGCGTTGCACATTGACTTGTTTAGGGGTGAGTTGTAGCAACATACCAAGGCTGTTTAAACTTTGCTTTTTTGCACGTTCTTCAAGAAACTTGCCGAAGCTCACAAAGCCAACCACCATCACGCCCACTTCAAAATAAACATGTGCCTCACCATGCGCCGTGCTGGAGTGGCTAAACAATAAATAAGTAGAGTACAAATAAACCGCCAGCGTGCCGAGCGACACCAATACATCCATATTGGCCAAGCCGCCTTTAATAGAAGCAATTGCACCTTTATAAAACGGAATAGCAAGCCACAGTTGCACCACACTGGCCAATGCAAACTGCAACTTTGGCGCAATCATCCAATGATGCTGCCCAATAAGCATACCAACCATGCCAATTAAAAATGGGATGTTAATCGCAATCAGCAACCACAAACGCCAACCCAGCTGGGTTTCTGAAGCCAAAGCAGGCGAATCTTCGCTTGGTAACGTGGCCTTAAAGCCAGTTTTCTGGATAATGGCTTGAATTTCTTCAACGCTTGCGCGGCTATCATCAAATGAAACTTGCGCCTCTTCGCTGGCAAAGTTCACACCAACTGCGCTGACAAAGTCTTTTTTACCCAAAACCTTTTCAATGCGATTAGCACACGCTTGGCAAGTCATGCCCTCAATGCTAAAGCGGACTTTTTGTTCCATGGTGATATGCCTCCTTTGTTAACAGCAGATATGGTGGCTTAAACAGCTTAAACAGATAATGTAATCAAAATGCTAAATTGAATTTATGCTTTCAGGTAGCCTATCAATAATATAAGGGCAGGCTACCTGAAAACAATTTCAAACAGCTTAAAAAGTTAAGCAACGCTACAATCAAAACCAGCATCTTCAACTGCTTCTACCAACGCATCTGCATTGGTTTGAGTGGGGTCAAACGATACTTCAGCGTTTTTGCTTTCTAAGCTAACTAAAGCTTTATCAACGCCGCTAACGTTTTCCAGTGCTTTGGTCGCGCTGCTAACACAGCCGCCGCAAGTCATGCCTTTGATATTAAGTTTAATGGTTTCCATGGTGTTCTCCTGATAAAGTTGGGGGGTAAATGTTATGATCATATCGATGTGACTATAAACCTTAACTCCGGGTAAAGGTCAAGTTTTAATCAATTCTAGATATAAATCCCGCGCCGATGCTGTCTTTTCAAGCTTATCCGCGTTAAAATGACAATCGGCGATTATTTGGGGCTACCTGAAAATAATCGCCGCCATATTGTTTGATTTAAAAGCATTAAACTAAGCAGTGTTTTTAAATCAACCAACTGAAGTGAATCCGAATTGTCATGGAAAATGTAAACAGAATTGTCGCTGAGGGCATAGCCGCTGTGGCTGCTGCTGCTAATTTAAACGCACTAGAGCTGGTGAAAGCGCGCTATCTGGGCAAAACAGGCGAGCTCAACGCTTTATTGAAAACCTTAGGCCAAATGTCGCCTGAAGATCGAAAAACCGTTGGTGCACATATTAATGAGTGCAAAAACCAATTTCAAGAAGCCTATACCACCAAACGCGATGCGTTTAATCACGCCAAATTAGAAGCACAGCTTGCAGCAGAAGCATTAGATGTAACCTTGCCTGGGCGAGGTCAAAATGATGGTGGTTTACACCCTGTTACCTTAACCTTGCAACGCGTGGTTGAGCTGTTTCACGGCATGGGTTTTGAAGTGGTTGACGGCCCCGAAATTGAAGATGATTTTCATAACTTTCAAGCATTAAATATTCCTAAAAACCACCCCGCACGCGCCATGCAAGACACTTTTTATGTGGAAAATGGCGATGTTCTGCGCACCCATACTTCGCCGATTCAAGTGCGTTATATGCAAGCCAAGAAAAACCCGCCCATCCGCATTATTGCGCCTGGCCGTGTGTATCGTGTTGATTCAGATGCCACGCATTCGCCTATGTTTCACCAAGCTGAAGGTTTGTGGGTAGAAGAGGGGGTAACGTTTGCTGATTTGAAAGCGGTGTTCACCGAATTTATCCGCCGCTTTTTTGAGCGTGATGACTTACAAGTGCGTTTTCGCCCGTCATTTTTCCCATTTACTGAGCCTTCAGCCGAAATTGACATCATGAGCGAACGCGGTTGGTTAGAAGTTGGCGGCTGCGGCATGGTGCACCCGAATGTATTGAAAAACGTTGATATTGATCCAGAAAAATACACTGGTTTTGCCTTTGGCATCGGCTTAGATCGCTTTGCCATGTTGCGTTATGGGGTTAATGATTTACGTTTGTTTTTTGATAACGATCTGAATTTCTTGAAGCAGTTTAAATAACATCCTTCAGGTAGCTTATTTAGCTATTAAAGGCTACCTGAACAGAAATTTATCTTTAATATTATCAAATACAATCTTAGCCACTAAACGGCTTTTCAAAGAATACAAAAGAGAACACGCATGCAATTTTCCTACGATTGGTTAAAAACCTGGGTTTCACCAAACTTAAACGCCGATGAAATGGCGCACATGCTCACAATGGCAGGTTTGGAAGTAGAAGAAGTAGAATCAGCAGCGCCTGAGTTTTCGGGTGTGGTGATTGGCGAAGTAAAATCAGTTGAAAAACATCCTGATGCCGATCGC
>CAZLYX010000008.1:18276-51409 GCA_964563885.1 uncultured Neisseria sp.
GTGGCGTTAACCCAGTGTGAGGCTAATCCTGTTGTTATCTCAAAAACACCTGTTACCAGCACAAAAACTCAAGCCGTGCGCATTGATGCACCCGCAGATTGCGGCCGCTTTATCACGCGTGTGATTGAGCAGGTCAACCCACAAGCGCCCACACCAGATTGGATGAAACAACGTTTAGCGCGCAGCGGCATTCGCTCGATTTCTGCACTGGTAGACATTGGCAATTATGTGATGATCGAGCTAGGGCAGCCGATGCATGTGTTTGACGTCGATAAACTTTCAGGTAGCATTATTCTTCGCCGCGCCAATAATGGCGAAGAGTTAGTCTGTTTGAATGATAAAACAGTGAGCCTCAGCGACAACACATTGGTGGTGGCCGATGAAGCGGGCGCATTGAGTATTGCAGGATTAATGGGTGGCGCCGCCAGTGCTGTGGGCGATGAAACGCGCAATATCGTATTGGAAGCTGCATTTTTTACGCCCGAAACGATTGCTGGCAAATCGCGTCAATATGGTTTTGGTTCAGATTCTTCATTTCGCTTCGAGCGTGGTGTCGATAATGCCTTACAAGCTGATGCAATTGAACGCGCTAGTGAATTAATACTTAATATCTGTGGTGGCCAAGCAGGCGCGCACACCGAAGTAACTGGCGAATTGCCAGTAGCCAATCAAGTTGAAGTGCGTTTAAGCCGTGTGGAAAAAATATTGGGCGTGAGTATTCAAGCCAGCCAAATCGAAAGCATCTTAAGCCATTTGGGCTTAAACCCAGTTGCCACTGAAGAAGGCTTTGTGGTTACACAGCCAAGTTTCCGTTTTGATATCGAAATCGAAGCCGATATTATTGAAGAAATTGGCCGCGTGTATGGCTATGAAAATATTCCAGATAATTACACTTCTGGTCAGCTCAGCATGATTAAGCTACCTGAAACACAAAAACCGCGTTTTGCCATCTACCAACATTTGGCTGCGCGTGGTTATCAAGAAGTGGTGAGCTATGCTTTTGTAGACGATCATTGGGAACAAGATTTTGCCGATAACCAGCATCCAATTCGCTTAAAAAACCCATTAGCTGCACACATGAGCGTGATGCGTTCAACCTTAATTGGTGGTCTAATTGAGATTTTACAAAACAACTTAAACCGCAAACAAAGCCGAGTGCGTGTGTTTGAAATTGCACGGGTATTCAACAAACAAGCCAATGGCGAATGTGTACAAAATGAACGCATTGGCGGATTAATGTATGGCGCGATTAAGCCAGAGCAATGGGGCGAACCCAGCCGCAGCGCCGATTTTTACGATATTAAAGCCGATGTAGAAAGCTTGCTGGCTGGCCAAACGGTGGAATGTGTCAAAGGCAGCCATCCTGCTTTACACCCAGGCCGCACCGCTGAAATTCACTTAAACGGCAAAGTGATTGGCTTTGTGGGCGAGCTGCATCCACAATGGCAGCAAAAATACGATTTAGCCCAAGCACCGCTGTTGTTTGAGTTGGATTTAGATGCAGTGTTGGCTAAAGATAAAGCAGCATATCAAACAGTGTCCAAATTCCAAGCTGTACGCCGCGACTTAGCCTTTACGCTACCTGAAAACACCACCCATGATGAATTATTAACCGCTTTGCGCTCAGTTAAGAGCCAGTTAATCCAAGAAATCAGCGTGTTTGACGTTTATCGTGGCATTGGTTTGCCAGAAAACACCAAAAGCATGGCGGTGAAAGTGATCTTGCAAGACCAAGAAAGCACATTAACCGACGAGGTGCTTGAGCCGTTAATCGCCAAGTTACTGAAAGCAGCGGCTGATGCAGGCGCACAACTTCGCACCTAAATTTTAAATTAAATTAGATATTTGCTTGAATTTTAAACGAAAATTAGTGATAATCGTGCACTGATGAAAATTGAAGGTAGTAATTAAAAATGACTTTAACCAAAGCTGAATTAGCCGATATTTTAGTAGATAAAGTAAGCAACGTAACCAAAAATGATGCAAAAGAAATTGTTGAGCTGTTTTTTGAAGAAATTCGCGCCACCTTAGAGCGCGGTGAAGAAATCAAAATTTCTGGTTTTGGTAATTTCCAATTACGTGACAAACCACAACGCCCAGGGCGCAACCCAAAAACAGGTGAAGAAGTGCCGATTACCGCACGCCGCGTGGTTACTTTTCATGCTAGCCAAAAATTAAAAGGAATGGTGGAGCATTATTATGACAAACAACGCTAAAAAATTGCCGCCTATTCCAGCTAAACGCTATTTCAGCTTAAACGAGCTGTGCGAGCTACTGCAAATTAGCACCGATCAATTTGCCGAATGGCAATATGCAAATGGCACTGTAGTGGGCTATGGTGGCAACTCTTACACTCGCCAAGATGTCGTCAAAATGCGCCAGCTCAAAGATACCTTTGAGCCATTTATTGATGAATTCAATCAAAATGCTTTAGATGCTGAGGGCAAGTTGTCTATGAAGGCTGATGAAGTGCGTGCTGAGTTAGAAGAGTTACTCGAAACTGTCGAGAAAACGCTTGTCTACTAAGGCTCTAAACGCTATAATGCTCGCTTACTAAAAGTCGGAGTGTGGCGCAGCCTGGTAGCGCACTTGCATGGGGTGCAAGGGGTCGGAGGTTCGAGTCCTCTCACTCCGACCAATAATAGTTATTCAAAAAAGCCGCTATCTTTTAGCGGCTTTTTTATTGCTGTTTTTTTGTTAGGAATTAGCTAAGTGCTTATGTAGAGATTGGTTTTTAGGAGACTTCTCTTACCACTCTATTAAATAAAAGCATTTCAATAAAAGACATTAAAACCAAGCCTGACCTGGCTGAGTTGTTAGGTATTAATAAACAAGAGTTTAATGAAATACCAGCTGTTTAAGGTCAGCCAATATTTACGCGGCTGGATAAACTACTTTGGTATTGCCAGTGGCTATCAGCACTGCGTTGAGCTGGATCATTGGATCCGGCGCAGGGTGCGAATGGCCTATTGGCGACAGTGGCGCAAGCCGCGCACTAAAGTAAGAAACCTAATGCGGCTGGGCGTTCATGTGCAAGCTGCAGTTGCATGCGGTATTACCAGCAAAGGCCCATGGCGCAGCTCTAAAACTCCGGGAATTAATCAGGCATTATCAAATGCTTACTTAAAATCTCAGGGTCTGTACGCATTGCGCGATGGTTGGATTAAGCTTCACCACTCTTAGTGAAACGCCCTGTGCGGAGCCGCATGCAGGGTGTTGTGGGGGCTGAGGGCTAGAAACCCTCGGCTACCCGATTAACTCAATAATTTTTCAATATTGGCAATTAGTGCATCAATCGAATTCCTTTTGTGCTCATTTAAAGCATTTATAGGGCTAGTCTTAACTGCACTTGCAACGGCATATTTAACCTGAGACTCAACAGTATCACTCCATCGTTTACCATTCTTTATAAATACTGACTTAACGCGATCAGACCATTTTTTATTACACCTAAATTCTGGTTGACTCAGATCAACACCAAATTCTTCAAATATTCGATTGCGATAAACTTCAAGATTTAAACAGTCCTCGAACTCCGTATTTTGGGCACCATTACAAGTAACAAATGTATTTTTTTTATTGGTAATAATTCCATCTAACTCAGCTTTGTCGTATGCAGACCGACCTGCTTCATCATTATCTAAAAAAGTATGATAAACACACAGTGAGTTGCTAAGAAGAGTCAGCTTATAGGATAAGTTACCAGCTCCTCCAATTTCATCTATAACTAGAAGATGATTATTTATTGCCTTCTTAATTATTTCACTCTCTGCAGATAAAATTGCTTTTAACGAGATGACATCGTCTTTCCCCTCTACAACCAATACACAACTGGAATTCACGAGGTTATCCGAAGCTTTTATACCTAACAAATCTCTAATTTGACTTATATTTTTTGCCGGAACAGCCTTGCCGTTATTCACGATAATGTTTGATCTTATATCAAACCTATCCACAAACAATGGATTATGCGTAGTAAGAACAACCTGATTATTTTCACCCAAAGTCATAATTACTTCGTTTAACTGATGAATTGCGGCAGGGTGCAAATGTGATTCTGGTTCTTCAATCGCAATAATTGAAGCACCAACTGAAGACCCTCTATTTTTTAGAAGACCTAAAGCCGCCAAGCTTTTAACTCCGTCGCCCTTGTAAAATAGACTTGTAGGAGTTCCATCGTCAATAATGATTTCGAATTCATTTCGAAATGACGAGCGCCTACTGTCATCAGGTATGGTGACACTCACATTTTTTATACTAGGCAAAAATTCTTGCAAGGGCTCTTTGATTTGCTCTCCTAACTCTATTAAAATAGGTTCTTGGATTTTTCTTATCGTTTCAAGAGCTTCTTTGTATTGATCATTAGTTTCAAGCTTACGCATTCTTTGCATCAGCATAACTCTAACAACTTCCATAGCTTCTTGATCAGTACGAACAGCAGGAATGTAATTAAAAGTAATATTTTTACCTATAAAGTCAGCGATTTTTCCCGACTTTGCATTTAATGCTGCTCCACCTGCCCCTCGCTTCTCTACCACCCTGATACTTGGTTTATTATCTTTTCCGACTCTGATTTCAATTGGAAGAGATCCGTTCAAACTTGACTTAACTTCTTTTTTAAATAGATCGATTTCCTCGGGAGTCAGAAGAAATTCAAGCCTAAATATAGTTTGAGTATTGGACTTCCTGTCTTGAAGGGTTATTGGAAAATCTCGTTCCCAAAAGTAATGAGAATCATCCTTTCGAGCATATCTTCTCGCCCCTAAAAAAACCTCACCCCGTTTTTCGGATATTGCATGGTGTTGCAATGTCGTCATGGCAATATCCAACGATTTTAGAAGATTAGATTTCCCCTCATTATTTCGACCAATCAAAATAGTAGTTTGAGATAAAGAAATTTTATGCGCCTTAGTTATGCTTCTAAAGTTTGTGACGGAGAAATCAATTAGTTTCATTTTTATTCTACAATCTCTGAAGTTTTTAAGTAGCCACGTGGAGTTAACAGTTTGTTAGTAGGCATGCTCGTTTTGCTACCAAAGCCAGCACGCCATAAGTTAATATACGGCCTTGAATACTAAAGCTTTTACCAATAAAAACACAGCACTCTTCGGCAGCAATACAGGCATGCCTGCTATTTTGCTAGTGGCCTGCGCACTATCTTTCCTGTACAAGGTATAACTCACAGATTTCTATAGAGTTATAATTAATAGCAGGCTAAAAACGAGCATCTCTCAGAGCTAAATCGTGCACTTTTCGTAAACCCAGTCAAAACATACTGAGTAAACAGAAAGTATCAAGACAAGGATTGTCGCCCAATAGGATCCGTTGTCACAGCGAATTGAG
Organism: uncultured Neisseria sp.; assembly: GCA_964563885.1. Lineage (GTDB taxonomy): Bacteria > Pseudomonadota > Gammaproteobacteria > Burkholderiales > Neisseriaceae > CAZLYX01. The sequence continues at coordinate 23,620 of CAZLYX010000008.1, forward strand.
CATGGTTTCCCGCGCTATTCAATAACCTGATTCAGTGTTCGGATCACTCGCTCTGCTGGTAATAAGAGTTCAACTTCGGTGCCCAAGCCTTCGCGGTTAAAGTAATCATTCCCACTCTATCGTGGCAGGTGGTTTGCCGCTTACATCGTAGACCACACGGTTTATGCCGCGCACTTCGTTAATGATGCGGTTTGAGACGCGGCCAAGCAAATCGTATGGCAGGTGTGCCCAATGTGCGGTCATAAAGTCGCTGGTGACCACTGCGCGCAAGGCTACTACATATTCGTAAGTACGGCCATCGCCCATCACGCCCACTGATTTAACAGGCAAGAATACGGCAAAGGCTTGGCTGGTGAGGTCGTACCATGAAGTGCCGCTTTCATCTTGGGTATTGCGCAGCTCTTCAATGAAAATATCGTCGGCTCGGCGCAGCAGGTCGGCGTATTCTTTTTTAACTTCGCCTAAAATGCGTACACCTAAGCCTGGGCCTGGGAAAGGGTGGCGATAAACCATTTCGCGCGGTAAACCCAATGCTACGCCTAGCTCACGCACTTCATCTTTGAATAGGTCGCGCAATGGCTCAAGCAGTTTTAAATTAAGGGTTTCAGGTAGCCCGCCAACATTATGATGGCTTTTAATGGCATGTGCTTTGTTGTTTTTAGCGCCTGCAGATTCGATTACATCTGGGTAAATAGTACCTTGTGCCAGCCATTTGGCGTTTTGACGTTGGGTGGCTTCTTTTTGAAACACTTCTACAAATTCGGCACCAATGATTTTGCGTTTTTTCTCGGGATCGGTTTCGCCAGTGAGTTTGCCCATAAACTCTTTTGATGCGTCTACATGAATGATTTTTACACCCATGTTGCGGGCAAACATTTCCATCACCATGTCGCCTTCATTCAGGCGCAGCAAGCCGTGATCAACAAACACGCAAGTAAGCTGGTCGCCAATTGCTTTGTGTATCAATGCCGCGGCTACAGAAGAGTCTACGCCGCCCGATAAGCCGAGAATCACTTCATCGCTGCCTACTTGTTGGCGAATTTTTTCAACTGTTTCATCAATATAATTGGGCATTGTCCATGAAGGCTGGGTGTGGCAAATGTCTAACACAAAACGGTTAAGCAAGGCTGTGCCTTGCTTGGTGTGGGTAACTTCTGGGTGAAACTGTACGCCATAAAAATGCTTGCTGGCGTTTTCCATGATGGCAATCGGGCAGCTAGGTGTATGGCCGCCTATGCTGAAGCCGGCTGGCAGTTTGCTGACTTTATCGCCGTGGCTCATCCATACTTCAAGCTCATTCTCTTTGCCATCGTAAATGCCATTGGTGAGTGCATTGGGCTCTAAGCTCACTTTGGCATAGCCAAATTCGCGCTGGTTGCCCGAAGAGACTTCGCCGCCAAGGTGATGTGCCATAAATTGCATGCCGTAGCAAATGCCCAGCACGGGTATGCCTAATTCAAAAATAGCAGCATCGGCCTGATAATCAGATTTATATACTGAATTGGGGCCACCAGAAAGGATAATACCTTTAGGATTAAATGCTTTAATCTCTTCAAGTGGCATGTCGAAAGAATGCAGCTCACAATAAACATGGGCTTCACGCACGCGGCGTGCGATAAGTTGGCTCACTTGTGAACCAAAGTCTAAAATCAGGATTTTGTCTTGAGTCATGATGGTTTCTTTTGCGAAGAATCGTTGAAATAACTGGCTGCGATTGTATCATAAATAAAGGCTACCTGAATGACTCAGGTAGCCTAATATCAATGAGATTGAGTTGGTTTATTCTATTGAAGGAGGGTGCTTGATTTGTTTAAAAGGCACAATGCTACTGCGAGATAACAGCAATAAACAGCCTAAGATCATCATGCCCAAGGCTATTAAGGTTGGTAAACCAACAAAATATTGTTGGCCGCGCAAATAAATGCCAGCGCCGATGTACATTAACATCGGGCCAGCAACAATGGATTGTTTGTTGATGCCATCCATTAACAACACTACGACGCCAGCAATACCAAGCGCGGTGGCAATAAGAATTGAAGTGGCGGGCAAAATATCAGTGGTTTTCAGAAACCACAACGCGCCTGCAATAATAAGGAACAAGGGCAAAGCCAGTGAAGATTGTGGCATATTTTCTTTCATGAATATTCAGATAAGCTAACGGCGTAAACAGAAAATGTGCTGCGTTGCGCCGTATTGTAAAACAAAGGCTACCTGAATAAGTTAGCCTTGTGTTATAGCAAGTAAATTTTGTTAACGCGTGCTTTTCATCAGCCGCTGTTTCTCACGTTTCCAATCTGCTTCTTTGAGGCTTTCGCGCTTATCGTGCTGTTTTTTACCTTTAGCTAAGCCAATGTCCATTTTAATGTTGCCGCCTTTATAGTGCAAATTCAAAGGCACAATGGTGTAACCAGCGCGTTCAATTTTAGCGACCAGCTTATTGATTTCAGATTGGTTAAGTAATAATTTGCGTTGGCGAACAGGATCAGGTTTAACATGTGTAGACGCTGTCGCTAGGGCAGTGATGTGACAGCCGACTAAGTAAAAGGCGCCACGTTTCCAGTGGATGTAGCTTTCTTTTATCTGCACTCGTCCAGCACGAATGGCTTTAACTTCCCAGCCTTCTAGTACGAGACCGGCTTCAAGTTGCTCTTCGATAAAATAATCGTGAAAGGCTTTTTTGTTGTTGGCTATGCTCATTGTATTCTTCTATACTGCTTGCAATCTATTTAGGCTGTCATTCTAGCAGAAACAGGCTACCCAAAGACAATTTATATAAAGCAATCTGTCTAAGCGTGATTTCTAAATAAAATAAAAAAAGTATTTGTTACGCGTTATAGATTAACTTAGATAGTTTAGTGATTGCTAGCAAAATAGTTTGTACTATAAAACGTTAGAGTGTTTTGAATAAAAATAGCGAGAGAAGAATATTTGATTTGAGTTGCACAGAGATAAAATCTTTTGTGGAAATAGCTACTGAGTTTGTTTTAATGTTGGCATTATAAGCATTGATGGCGGTATGCTAAACATGTGATATTGATGAGACCTGTGTGTAAATAATTTGATAGTTGTAATATAGATTGATAATTAAGGCTAGCTGAAAAGAACAAATGGCAGGTTAGACAACCTGCCATTTGGTGCTGCCGTAGTGAATCGTAGTATACGAAGACTATGGCTGCTTATTGGTTTTAATTAAGCGTTTTGAATATTAGACGCTTGTTTACCTTTAGGACCAGTAGTAACTTCGAAAGAAACTTTTTGGCCTTCTTTCAGAGTTTTAAAACCATCCATATTGATTGCTGAGAAGTGAGCAAATAAATCTTCACCACCTTCATCAGGAGTAATGAAACCAAAACCTTTAGCGTCGTTGAACCATTTAACAATACCAGTCGACATTAGAACTTCCTATACTTAAAATAATAAACAAAAAACAGCGGGGCAGGCAATGCCGAAAAAAATAAAATCTCGATTTCTCCAAATCTTAATGCTTTTGTTATTTGCCAAGCTCTGCATGGGTTTCTTTTTACATTCGTTAGGCCATTACGTCAAGTAATGTTTTAATAAAAAGCATAAATAAGTTAAAAAAATTAAAAAAACCACAATAATGACTTTAAAATAACACTTTTGAGACTACATAGTTAATAGCATGAATAATATTGATAAGAAAATTAATAAGGCTGCTTTTAGTGACCAAGCAAAAATTAAACCACCAAAAAAATATGCGGTTTATTTATTGAACGATGATTTTACGCCTATGGATTTTGTGGTGAATATTTTACAAAGTGTGTTTATGCTATCTGAAAACCAAGCTGTTGCTGTTATGCTGCTTGTGCATCATGAGGGCAAGGGCTTATGTGGTATATATACCCATGACATCGCTTATACTAAACAACAACAAGTGACTGCTCGAGCACAAGCTCAGGGTTATCCCTTGTTAAGCAGTGTGGAGGAAACATCATGATCTCAGCCGGATTAGAACGAATTCTACAGCAATCATATAATGATGCACGAACGCGCAGATATGAGCTGATTAGCATTGAACATTTATTGTTGATGCTGATTGAGCAGTCTGACGACGTGCGCGAGGTTCTACTTAACTGTGGAGTTGATCTCGATTTATTGTCAGAACAGCTGGTCAGCAGCATGGTTGATACTATGCCAGTTGTGCCGCACAACAGAATGAACGAAACGGAAACAGAGCCGAGTTTAGGTTTCCAGAGGGTGATACAGCGCGCGATTATGCATGCGCAATCGGCAGATAAACGTGAAGTAGATCCTACGGATGTTTTAGTGTCGATTATGAGTGAAAAAGAAAGCCCAGCAGTATATTTGTTGCAATTACAATCGGTTGAACGTTATGACATTTTAAGATTTTTGGCGCATGGCATCCGCAAAGATGAGGAGCAGCCGTCGGGCAATAAAGAATCTACCCAGCAAAAAGGGGCAGAAAGCCCTGATGCGCTGGCGGCCTATACGCTGAATCTGAATGCCGAAGTGGTGGCTGGCCGTATTGACCCCTTAATTGGGCGCAAACATGAGATGGAGCGCTTGGTTCAAGTGCTGTGTCGTCGTCGCAAAAACAACCCGTTATTAGTAGGTGAGGCAGGTGTAGGTAAAACGGCTTTGGCTGAAGGCTTGGCTCACCAAATTGTGAATAAGCAAGTACCCGATATATTAAAAGACGCTACCATTTTTTCATTGGATATGGGTGCTCTGTTGGCGGGTACAAAATATCGTGGTGATTTTGAAGCACGGATTAAAGCAGTGTTGAAGCAACTGGTAGAAATTAAAGGTGCGATGTTATTTATTGACGAAATCCACACCATTATTGGTGCAGGTAGCGTTTCTGGTGGCACGATGGATGCTTCCAACTTGTTGAAACCTGCGTTGTCTAAAGGTGAGTTGCGTTGTATCGGAGCAACAACATATAACGAATATCGTACAATTTTTGATAAAGATCATGCTTTGAGCCGCCGTTTTCAAAAAATAGACGTTGTTGAGCCAAGTGTGCCTGAAACGATTGCGATTTTGCAGGGCTTAAAGCCCATGTTTGAAGATTTTCATGGCGTACGCTATACCAGAGGAGCGTTGGAAGCTGCTGCTGAGCTATCTGATCGTTATATCAGTGAACGTTTTTTACCTGATAAAGCGATTGATATGATGGATGAGGCTGGTGCTGCGCAACGAGTGTTACCGAAATCAAAACAGAAAAAAGTGATTGGCAAAGCACAAATTGAAGCAGTGGTTGCCAAAATAGCGCGCATTCCTGAAAAAACCGTTTCGCATGATGATAAGCAGGTGTTGCGTCATTTAGATCGTGATTTGAAAAATATGGTGTTCGGCCAAGAAGTGGCGATTGACGCGCTGGTGGCCGCAGTAAAAATGTCACGTTCAGGCTTGGGTATACCCGATAAGCCTATTGGCAGTTTCCTGTTTTCAGGCCCTACGGGTGTTGGTAAAACAGAAGTAGCCAAACAGCTTGCATACTCGCTTGGTGTGCCGTTACAGCGCTTTGATATGTCTGAATACATGGAGAGCCATGCTGTGTCGCGCTTGATTGGCTCGCCGCCGGGTTATGTGGGTTTTGAGCAAGGTGGTTTGCTCACTGAGGCTGTGAACAAGCAACCGCATTGCGTATTACTGCTAGATGAAATAGAAAAAGCACATCCTGATATCTACAATATTTTGTTGCAGGTGATGGATTATGGCAAGTTAACTGATAATAGTGGCCGCAGCGCTGATTTTCGCAATGTGGTGTTGATTATGACCACAAATGCGGGTGCTGAGAGTTTAAGTAAGCCAGTGTTGGGCTTTATGAATAAACGCGAGCGCGGTGATGAAATGCAGGCAATTAATAAGATGTTTACGCCTGAGTTCCGTAACCGTTTAGATGCTGTGATTCCATTTGCACCGTTGAGCGAGTCTATTATTGAGCGTGTGGTAGATAAGTTTTTATTACAACTCGAACAGCAATTATTGGGCAAGAAAGTTGAAGCATCATTTACCACAGGATTGCGTGCTTATTTAGGCAAAGCTGGGTTCGACCCAAAAATGGGTGCGCGGCCAATGCATCGTTTAATCCAGGACAAAATTCGTCGTGCGTTGGCTGATGAGCTACTGTTTGGCAAATTAGCCAATGGAGGTCAGGTAGTGATTGATTGGGATGAGGCGAAAGAGGAAGTGTTGCTTGTGTTCAATAAGTCGGTGGACCGGGAACATGATATAGCAGATGCAGCGATTTAATCTAAACGTGTACTTGTAAACATTGAAAATAATAAAGGCTACCTGAAAAGTTTCAGGTAGCCTTTATTATTAAATCATCTGTGTTATGACTTATTCAAGCAGTTCTAAATCAATATCTGCATTTTGAGCACGGCGACTACGTAATTGAATAGCCAGTCGCAAATCGTTGGCAGAGTCAGCATTTTTGATGGCATCTTGATAGCTGATATCGCCATTTTCAAATAATGTATACAGTGCTTGATCATAGGTTTGCATGCCCATGTCTTGTGATTTGGCCATAATTTCTTTAATGCTGTGCACTTCACCACGTAGAATCAAATCAGAAATTAAGGGTGAATTCACCAATACTTCAACCGCCGCTACGCGCCCTTTTTCTTTTTCTTTTGGGATGAGGCGCTGCGAAATAAAGGCTTGTAGATTGAGCGATAAATCGGATAACAATTGCTTATGGCGTTCTTCGGGGAAGAAGTTGATGATGCGGTCAAGCGCTTGGTTGGTGCTATTGGCATGAAGTGTGGCCATACATAAATGACCTGTTTCAGAGAAGGCCATTGCATAGTCCATGGTTTCGCGATCTCGAATCTCACCAATTAAAATGACATCTGGTGCTTGGCGTAAAGTGTTTTTTAGTGCAGCAAACCAGCTTTCTGTGTCTACACCCACTTCACGCTGAGTGATGATGCTGTTTTTATGCGGATGTACAAATTCGATTGGGTCTTCGATGGTGATGATGTGATCGAAACTGTGTTCATTGCGGTAATCAACCATTGAGGCCAACGATGTCGATTTGCCTGAACCAGTTCCGCCTACGAAAATCACCAAACCACGTTTTTGTAGGGCAATTTTCTTTAATACAGGTGGCAGATTAAGCGAATCAAAGGAAGGGATGTCGCTAGCAATGATACGAAACACCAACGCAGTAGCACCGCGTTGAACCATTGCGTTTACGCGAAAACGGGCGGCACCAGGTAGGCTGATGGCAAAGTTGGATTCACTTGTGTTAGCAAACTCTTCAGCTTGTTTGGGCGACATAATGGCGCGAGCAACATTGGCGCACTCATCAGCAGTAAGAGGTGTGTCGTTGAGGCGGTTGATTTTACCATCCAGCTTCATGGCAGGTGGAAAGCCGACGGTAAGGAATAAATCTGAGCCTTTGTGCTTCACCATGTGAGCAAGCCACTCGTTTAAAACTTGTTTGCAGTTAGCAAGAACTTCTGATGAGATATCTTGATTCATAATCTTTTTTCTTATTTGAATACCAAGTAGTTAACATTGAATTATAGCAAGATATAACGCTTGAAAGTTTGAATATCTGTAACCATTACTCAAAATACATTGTATTTATGGTGTTTTCCAAACAGCAAGTGACGATTGAGGCAGCTAAACGTATAATAATAGTAATTAACAAAAATCAGCGAAACCTTAATGAAAAATAAGATTAGTATTGCCATTGTCGGCGCAATGGAGCAAGAAATTGAGCTGCTTAAAGCATTAATGCACAATTGTGAAGAAGAAACTATTGCTGATATTAAGACTTACCACGGAAAATTGTTTAATCATAATGTTGTGTTGGCTTTATGTGGTATTGGAAAAGTGAACGCAGCAGTGGCCACCAGCGTGGTGTTAATGCGGTACAAACCAGAGTATGTTATTAACACCGGCAGCGCTGGCGGGTTGTCAAAAAACTTGAAAGTAGGTGATGTGGTGGTGGCAGCATTGGTGGCGCATCATGATGTTGATGTAACTGCTTTTGGTTATCAGTTGGGTCAAGTGCCAAAAATGCGACCAGCTTTTGTTTGTGATGAAAAACTGGTTAACTTAGCAGAAAAAGCCGCCTCAGCATTTGAAGGTGCTAGCGTATATAAAGGCTTGATTGTGAGCGGTGATCAATTTATTAATTGTAGCGAAAAAGTTGCTCATATTCGTGAACATTTTTTTGGAGCTTGTGTTGTTGAAATGGAAGCTGCTGCCATTGCGCAAACCTGTGCTAAGTTTAATGTGCCTTTTGTAGTGGTGCGAGCGGTGTCAGATTTGGCCGATGAAGAAGCTGAAATCAGCTTTGATGAGTTTTTAGAAACGGCTGCATTACAATCGACACGTATGGTAAAGCACATTATTTCTGCATTGTAAAGTTTAGGTATTGAATCATTTGAGGCTACCTGAACAGTTTATTCAGGTAGCCTCAAGCACAGCAAAGGAATCTAATGCGTTATGACAATATGAGTGCGTTTATTGTGATGGATATTGTACGTGAAGCGGCGAAATATCCTAATGCTATTCATTTTGAAATCGGCCAGCCCGATTTACCACCATCGCCTAAAGTTAAAGAAGCTTTAATGGCAGCGGTGGCAGCTAATAAATTTAGCTATACCGAAAGCTTAGGTTTACCAGCGTTGCGTAAAAAAATCTGTAGCTATTATCAGGATGAATATGGCATAGCAGTTGCACCTGAGCGGGTGTTGTTAACACCTGGTACCAGCGGCGCTTTTTTGGTGGCATATGCGTTAACATTAAGCGAAGGTCAAAAACTGGGCTTAACTGATCCAGCTTATCCTTGTTACAAAAATTTTGCTTATATGATGGATGTTGTGCCCGAATTTATGTCGGTAGATAAGAGCGATTGCTACCAATTGCATCCAAGACAACTTGAAGATCGAAGCTTAGCTGCTTTGCAAATTTCTTCACCAGCAAATCCTACTGGAAATGTTTATACGCCAGAGCGGTTGGGTGAGTTGATTGAATACTGCGAGCGCGAAAATATAGCGTTTATTTCAGATGAGCTTTATCACGGATTGGTTTATGACAGTAGCGCTGCAACAGCATTGCAATTTAGTCAAAATACTTATGTAATCAATGGTTTTTCTAAATACTTCTGTATGCCTGGTGCGCGATTGGGTTGGTTGATTGTGCCTGAACATAAAGTGCGCGAGGCAGAGATTATTGCTCAGAATATTTTTATCTGCGCACCTACTTTAAGCCAATATGGCGCTTTAGAAGCGTTTGATCAAGATTATTTACAGCAAATAAGACAGCAGTTTACTGAGCGCCGTGATTTTCTATACCATGAATTAAGCCAACTTTTTGAAGTTGAATTTAAGCCACAAGGTGCATTTTATATATGGGCAAATGTGTCACGCTATACTGACAACAGCTTTGATTTCGCCAAAAAAATGTTGGCCGAAATTCAAGTGGCCTGCGCTCCTGGTATTGATTTTGGTCAGAATAACACTCAGCATTATTTACGGTTTGCCTATACGCGTGATATTGAGCATATGCGCGAAGGCATAGAGCGTTTAAAAGTTTGGTTGGCATCAGCAATAGATTAGATATTCAAGGCTACCTGAAACTATGTGTTTTGGTTAATCTTTAAACAACAAACTGTTTGTTAAGCAGAAACTTAAATGCATGAAAGATATAAAAAGGCTACCTGAACGTTTCAGGTAGCCTTTTTAATATACGTTGCTAGATGGATTAACGGCGGCGACGTGAACCAAAGCCAAAACCGCGAGAACGTTTGCGTGCTGGCTGCTGATAGTTAGAAGGTGCTTGTTTAGTTTGGCGATAAGTCTGCTGTTTTTGAGCAGCATTGTTTTGTTGCGCAGCATTTTGTTGTTGTGGACGCAAAGCGCTGGTGCCAGCAGATTTGCCTTTATAAGGCTGTGATTGGTGATAATCTGCGCGAACTCGTTGTGCCGCTGCGCTATTGGGTTGTGCTGCGGCATACTTTCCAGCCATGGATCTACCTGCCAACATACCTAAGCCTGCGCCAAGCATGCCGTATAGCAACCAATCACCCGAATTTTGATCTTGAATATATTGCTGGCCATCTGTGCCAGTCACGGGCTCGCCATTATTGCCATTGGCGTATTGTTGCGGAATGGTTTCGGCAACAGCGCTGGAAGCTAAAGCGTAAACTGTTTCATCTTCTTGTGCTTGGCCGCCAGACATTTGGGTTTGCATCTGGCTGATTTGCTCTTGTTGCTGCTGAATTTGTTGCTCAAGTTGAGCTTGGCGATTGTCGTTGCAAGCGCTGAGCAGTAAAGCAGACAGCGTAGTGAAAACAAGGGCTTTTTTCATGGGGGTTTATCCTTTTATAATGTGTGGGCTTAAGCGCTAAAATAAGGCTAAATATAGATTTTTCAAGTAAAAATAAGTGGATTATTAGACAGTAAAATAATACTTTTAGGTAACCATTGAGTTGGTTTCTTCATTACTTTATTAAATCATCATAATGTCGATAATGTTCCAACGCTGCGATTAAGCGCTCCATATCATGTTCGGCATACATTGCTTTCAAATCACGAACCACATCTTCTAACGCGGCGGCTTCCAGCTTTTTCTGAACCAATGCCTCATACACTTCGCTGAACACCAATAAGTTATTTTCCGGCAGTGGCTGTAAATCATCGTGCTTGAGCGCAAAAAAACCTTCTGGAAATACAGGAAAATTCTGCTCAGTGTCAGGCGTATTTGCCCAATGCTCATCATTGGTAATCATCCAATGTTGACGCCCATCAAGCTTAAAAATTTGCTTGGTGACGCCTTGAATATGGTTGAATTTTTTCAGCTGCATAACACGCCCGCCACCTTTAATTAAAGTTATCTAAGCCGCTTAGCTTAAAATCAATATAGAAACAGAGTATTCAACATTCAATGGCTTTCAGGTGGTTTTGTATCGGCTCGCTAATATAATGAGCTTCAACAATTAGCTTTAGCAGGCTTATTCTTCAACTAGCCTTTTTTGTAACAAGGGTTTTAAATATTGCCCTGTGTAACTTGCCTTCACTTTTGCGACTTCTTCTGGTGTACCTTGTGCAATAATTTTTCCGCCGCCATCGCCGCCTGCTGGCCCTAAGTCAACTATATAATCTGCGGTTTTGATTACGTCTAGATTATGTTCGATAATGACAATACTGTTGCCTTTGCCTTTTAGACGCTGAATCACTTCTAACAATAATGCGATGTCGGCAAAGTGCAGGCCAGTGGTGGGTTCGTCAAGAATGTATAAGGTGCGGCCGGTATCGCGTTTAGAAAGCTCAAGCGCGAGTTTAACACGTTGGGCTTCGCCACCAGAAAGTGTGGTGGCAGATTGCCCGAGGCGGATATAACCCAGTCCAACATCCATCAAGGTTTGTAATTTACGTGCCAGTGTGGGCACAGCGTCGAAAAATTGACGTGCGTCTTCTACCGTAAAATCAAGAATTTGGCTGATATTTTTGCCTTTGTAGAGCACTTCAAGGGTTTCGCGATTATAGCGTTTGCTATGACAAACTTCGCAAGGTACGTAAACGTCGGGCAAAAAGTGCATTTCAACTTTAATCACGCCATCGCCTTGACACGCTTCGCAGCGTCCGCCTTTAACGTTAAAGGAAAAACGGCCAACATTGTAACCACGTTCACGCGATAGCGGCACACCAGCAAAAAGTTCGCGAATAGGCGTGAACAAGCCTGTGTAAGTAGCAGGGTTTGAGCGGGGCGTTCTACCGATGGGAGATTGGTCGACATTAATCACTTTATCAAGCTGATCAAGGCCGATGATGTCTTCGTAAACCGCAGGTTCGGTATGGGCACGATTGAGTTCACGCGCTGCGATTTTGGCTAAAGTATCGTTAATGAGGGTGGATTTACCGCTACCTGAAACGCCAGTGATGCAGGTGATTAAACCTAAAGGTAGCGTTAAGGTAACGTTTTTAAGGTTATTACCTTGTGCTCCTTTGAGCACCAGCAGGCGATCGGGATTGATGGGCGTGCGAGTGTCTGGCATGGCAATGCTTTTTTTGCCTGATAAATATTGACCAGTGATGGAATCTGGGCACGCGGCAACTTCGGCAGGTGTGCCTGCAATCAATATTTTGCCGCCATGCTCGCCAGCGCCTGGCCCCATATCAACCACAAAATCTGCTTCGCGAATGGCATCTTCATCATGCTCTACCACAATCACGCTGTTGCCTAAGTCACGCAGGCGTTTTAGTGTGCCAAGCAGGCGCTCATTGTCGCGCTGATGCAGGCCGATTGAGGGCTCATCAAGTACATACATTACACCCGTTAAGCCGCTACCAATTTGGCTGGCAAGGCGAATACGTTGCGCTTCACCACCAGAAAGGGTTTCGGCACTACGGCTCAAGCTCAGATAATCTAGTCCAACGTTGATTAAAAAACCTAAACGCTCAACAATTTCTTTGAGAATTTTTTCAGCGATTTGTTGTTTATTACCTTCAAGATTAAGAGTCTCAAAAAACTGGTGTGTTTTAGTGAGTGGCCAAGCGCTGATTTGGTGTAGTGGTTGTTGTCCCACGTAAACATAACGCGCTTCTTTACGCAGGCGAGCGCCACTGCAACTTGGGCAGGCTCGATGGCTTTGATATTGTAATAACTCATCGCGAACGGTAGATGAGTCAGTTTCACGATAGCGGCGTTCAAGATTAGGCAGGATGCCTTCAAAAGAATGTTCACGATTAAAAGTAGTGCCTTTTTCGGATAAATAACGAAATTCGATCACTTCTTTGCCTGAACCGTGTAACACCACTTGTTTTACGTTTTCAGGTAGCTCTTCAAAAGCAGCGTCAGGGTTAAATTGATAATGGCGCGCTAAAGATAGAATCATTTGAAAGTAGAATTGATTGCGTTTATCCCAACCTTTGATAGCGCCAGTGGCCAGCGATAATTCGGGATGCATGACCACGCGTTCGGGGTCAAAAAAGTTCATGCTGCCTAAACCATCACAACTGGGGCAAGAGCCCATTGGGTTGTTGAATGAGAATAAACGCGGCTCAAGCTCAGGCAGGCTATAAGAGCAAACTGGGCAGGCAAATTTGGCTGAAAACCAATGCTCAACGTTGGAATCCATTTCTAAAGCCATTACCCGATCGTTACCATGGCGCAGTGCAGTTTCAAAGCTTTCGGCCAAGCGTTGTTTAACATCGGCGCGCACTTTGATGCGATCAATCACCACTTCAATGGTGTGTTTGATGTTTTTTTCAAGCTTAGGCACTTCGTCTAGTTGGTATATTTCGCCATCTACACGCACGCGTGCAAACCCTTGCGCTTGGAAGTCAGCAAATAAATCGACAAATTCACCTTTGCGGCCAACCACCGCTGGCGCAATAATCATTACGCGCGTTTCTTCAGGCAGCGCCAAGACATGATCAACCATTTGTGAAACGGTTTGACTGGTTAACGGTTGATTGTGTTCGGGGCAATGTGGGGTGCCAACGCGGGCATATAAAAGGCGCAAGTAATCGTGAATTTCGGTCACTGTGCCGACGGTTGAGCGCGGATTGTGACTGGTTGATTTTTGTTCGATTGAAATCGCTGGCGATAAGCCTTCAATTAAATCAACATCTGGTTTTTCCATAAGCTGCAAAAACTGGCGAGCATACGCCGATAAGCTTTCGACATAACGGCGCTGGCCTTCGGCATAAAGAGTGTCAAATGCCAACGATGATTTGCCGCTGCCAGAAAGCCCAGTCACGACGACGAGTTGGTTGCGTGGTAAGTCTAAATCTATGTTTTTCAGATTGTGGGTACGCGCGCCGCGGATTTTGATGATGTCCATGCTGATAGGCTACTTGAAAATAATTAACTTTCTATTCTAACATTTTCCAGATGTGTTTTCAGGGTAAATCAAGATGTAACGTTATGGTATGGATTGGCGTATAGATAAAGGCTACCTGAAAACAGCTTTAAAATGTTTTCAGGTAGCCTTTATAACAGCAGTCTTTAGAATGCTTATTTTGTCTTGATTTTTTTAACTTCTTGAATCCAAGAAGGATTTAATATCTGTTGGTCACAATTGATATTTAGTTCTTGCATGCGTTGTTTGTGTTCATTGACCTCAGTCACCATTTGGCTGATTTCGCTGGTATTGGCATCTAATTGATGCATTTGCATCAAGCCTAAGTGATAAAAACGAAGAAGTTTCATTGCTGAAATATTTTGCTCTGCAACGCCAGCAGTGACATGATGCATTACATTGGTGATGCTCATTAAACTGCGTTTAAGTCTCCAGCTATATAAATTTGCAGCCATCCACGGTTGTTTACTAAAGAGCCTAACCAGCGCTGCTGTAATCAGCAGGCCTGTCGCCACGCCTGCGATATTTAAACGAAGGTTATCGCCACCTGGTTCACCCCAAAACATCACTGATAAGCTTGATAGCAGCATTGCTAGTGCTGCAAACACAATAATAATAATCCAAGTGGCTTTACGAGTTTGCTGGCGGTAGTCGTCAGGATTGATGGTTACCAGCTCAAAGAAGTCAGCAGGATGATTAGGTTGTGATGTATTGCGCATAAAATATACCAAGGTCTAAGTCTAAACGTGCGCCAATCATACAGCAGCATGCTGTACCAGCCTACCAATGGTTTGGTGTGTTGACGAGAGCAGTAGTGCGTCGTAGGTTAAGCGTTTATAAAATACAAAGTCACGCAGGCAAATAGAGCATAGAGACTAGATAACGCACTTAATTCAATAATATAGGCTTATCTTCGCCCAATAACTGCTCGCGTGTTAGTAAAAACACATATCCACTGCCAGCACTGGTTTCTAGCCAAGTGAACGGTAGTTCAGGATAAGCGGCTTCGAGCAGGTTGCGGTTGTGGCCTATTTCAACTAATAAAACACCTTTGGTATTAAGAAATTTTGCCGCTTGCAGGATAACTTGGCGAGTAGCATCAAGGCCATCGTTACCGCTGCCCAATGCTTGTTCTGGTTCATGGCGATATTCTGGTGGTAACGCGGCAATTGATTCTGTATCGACGTGGGGTGGTGTTGAAACGATTAAGTCGTATGTATCTTGCAAACCTTCAAATAAATTAGTGTGAATAAGCGCGATGCGTTGTTGGAGGCCGTAATCTTCTATGTTAATGGCGGCAACTTCTAAAGCATCTAAGCTTAAATCAACTGCGTCGATTTGGGCAGCGGTGTAGTGATGTGCCATTTGGATGGCGAGTGAACCGCTGCCAGTACATAAATCTAGTGCACGATGAACCAGCTCTGGTTGGTCAATCCAAGGTGTAAGTGCGTCGCCTAAAAGCTCGTAGATAAATGAACGGGGCACCATAACGCGTTCATCTACATAAAAATCAAATTCACCTTGCCAAGCTTGATTGGTAAGATATGGCACAGGCACATGCTCAAATGCGCGCCGCTGAATGAGCTCGAGTATTTGCTCTTTTTCTTCATTTAATAGTTTGGCGTCGAGATACGGATCGAGTGTGTCGAGTGGCAAGTTGAGGGTATGTAAAATCAAATATGCTGCTTCGTCATGGGCGTTGTCACTGCCGTGGCCAAAAAACAAGCCCGCTTCGTTGAAACGGCTAACGGCAAAACGCAACATATCACGGATGGTATTAAAGGTTTTAGCGGCTTCGTTATACATAAATAGATTCTCTTTTTTAAGACAAGGTTTAGGTGGATTATGAGGCTACCTGAAACATTTGTGAATACTTAATGGCGGTGTTTTTGCTTGCTGATGCCCATGAGTAAACCCAACATCATCATGATGGAAATGGTGGCGGTGCCACCGTAGCTAACAAGAGGCAAGGGCACACCCACAACAGGGAGAATGCCGCTAACCATACCCATGTTGACGAAAGCATAGCAGAAAATAGTCATGGTTAAAGCACTGGCAAGTGTGCGTGTGTAAAGCGTGGTGGCTGTGGAGGCGATATACAAACCACGGCCAACAATAATTAAATAAGCAATCAAGAGTAAACCATTACCAACCAAGCCAAATTCTTCACCGTATACCGCAAAAATAAAATCGGTAGAAGATTCAGGGATGTAGTCGAGATGGCTTTGCGAACCATTCAGCCAGCCTTTACCCAACACACCACCTGAGCCAATGGCAATGGTAGATTGAATAATATGGTAGCCAGCACCGAGCGGGTCTTGGGTCGGATCTAGCAGCATCAACACCCGCTTGCGTTGATAATCGTGCATGCCGTAATGCCACATAAAGGGTAATGTGGCGGCAAATAAGCCGATGGCGGAGAAAATGGCTTTCCAAGGCAACCCAGCAAAAAAGATCACCAACAAACCTGAAGCCATAATCAATGTGGCAGTGCCTAAATCTGGCTGTTTTAAAATCAGCGCTACTGGCAGTAAAATAATCAGCACGGCTAAGATGTAGTGATACCAGCGCAGTGTGCTTTCATATTTTTGGAAAAATGCCGCCACCATCATCGGTAAGGCAATTTTCATTATTTCTGAAGGCTGGATGCGAGTGATGCCGAAATCAAGCCAACGAGTAGAGCCGTTAACCGTTACGCCGGCTACTTCTACGCCGATTAATAACAAAATGGCCGCAGCATAAAGCGGCAGCGCGAAACGGCTTAAAATATGAGGTTGTATGCGGGCGACCATCCATAACAACAAAAAACTTAATAATAGATGTATCGCTTTGTTGCCTATTTGGTTTAAATCGCCACTCTCGGCTGAATACAATAAAAACATGCTCATCGTGTAAATAGCCAGCATGGTGCTAAGTAGCCAAGGGTCGAATGTACCGCTAATATTGCGACGAAGCATTTGCCAAAAACGTAAGAAGCTATTCATTAGCAGCTCCTGACGCTTGGTGTGCAGATTTATAGGCTGCCTGAAAGCGGCTTAATGGCGGAGTGGTAATGCTTTCATTGCTAGGCGCAACATCAGAAGCTGGGAGAGAATTTGCGGCTGAATCATCCGCAGGAGCAATGCCAGCTGCATTGAGCGTGAGTAGGTAGTAATCACTTAATTGACGCGCTAGCGGCGCAGCATTCGCGCCCCAACCACCGTTTTCTAATAATACGGCGATGGCGATTTTAGGTTTTTTTAATGGAGCAAATGAAATAAACCAAGCATGGTCACGGTGTTGTTCGGCTAAGGAAGCAGAGTTATAGCTCTGGCCTTGTTTGATTTGTACCACTTGCGCAGTACCCGTTTTGCCGCCCATGGGATAAGCCAATCCTGCGCCTGCTCTCCAAGCCGTTCCGCCTGGGCGCATTACTTTAGCCATGGCTTGTTTAACATATTCAAAGTTCTCGTGCTTAAACGGAATGGTGCGGGTGGGCGAGGTATCGAGCTTAATGATTTGACGCTGATTAAGATCAATAATTTCTTTAACAAGATGAGGGCGGTATACCACGCCGTTATTGGCCAATGATGCTGTGGCATGTGCCATTTGCAAAGGAGTATAAATATTGTAGCCCTGACCTATACTCACCGACACCATTTCGCCCGGCAACCATTGGCGTGCTGATTTATTAGTGGCTTTCGCAAAGCGTTTGGCTTTCCATTCGGGTGAGGGCAATACGCCTTTATATTCATGTGGTAAATCTATCCCTGTTTGACTGCCTAAACCAAATTCCGCTAAATATGGTTGAGTTTTGACAATGCCCATCTCATAGCCTAAGCGATAAAAAAAAGTATCAGAAGAGACTTGAATCGCTTTGCTTAAATTAGCCGAGCCATGGCCGCTGCGCACAGAATCACGGAACACATGGCGTGAGCCCGGAATGCTCCAAGCGCCCGGTGCGGGCATGACAGTGCTTTGGGTAAGCTTGCCACTTTCAAGCGCAGCCATGCCCATAAAGGGTTTAAACGTTGAGCCAGGAGGATAAAGCCCTTGGGTAATGCGATTAATTAAGGGGCGTTGCCAATTTTCATTGAGTGCCGCCCAGTTTTCGTGATCAATACCGTCGACAAATAAATTGGGATCGAATGTAGGTTTGGAAACATAGGCCAACACACCGCCGGTTTGTGGATCAATGGCGATAATGGCGCCGCGACGATTACCAAGCAGATTGTCGGCATATTGTTGTACACGGATATCCATGGCCAGTTTTAGATTTTGGCCAGCAATAGGGGACACTTCACTTAATACACGAACAATTTTGCCATAAGCATCTTTTTCAACACGCTGATGGCCAGGTATGCCGAGCAATTGTCTTTCGTAATAGGCTTCTAAGCCTGATTTGCCAATATTGATACTTCCGCGATAGAGTGCCATTAAATCTTCTTCGCGCAGTTTTTGTTGATCTTTGTCGCTAATGCGGCCGATATAGCCTAAGAAATGGGCACCCATTGCACCGTATGGATATTGGCGAAAGGTGCGAGTGTTGATTTCAACACCTGAAAAACGGTAGAGCTGCGGCGCGAGACGAGCTGCCTCTTCGTGATTAAGCTTTACTTTAAGGGGAATTCTGTCATAAGAACGCAATTCATTTTGAAATTTTTTGAAGCGTTTAATATCAGTTGGCGAGATATTGATATATTGGCGTAAAGCGGAAATTAAGGCTTCAATTTCACCACCTATTTTATCTGGTATCACTTCAAGCGCATAAGCAGAATAATTGCCAGCCAGCACCACGCCATTTACATCGGTGATGTTGCCGCGTGCTGGTGGAGTGGGAATGAGTGCAATACGATTGCTTGCTGCTTGGGCTGTATAGTCAGCATGTTTGTAAACCTGCAAGTAAACAAAACGCGCTAATAAAACAGCAAATAAAACAGCAACCAACACAAAAGCCACCAGCAGTCGCACACGAAAATCTTGTTCGCGGTTATGCTGCTGATGGTCGTCTATGATATAAAAGTTATCGGAATCAGGCTTGTTCATGAGCGCGGGCGCAGTAGCTTTTGAATGATGATACGAAATAGCGGCCAAATTAAGGCGCCGATCACAGGGGCAGATAGAAATACCAGCCAGCCAGTGAAGCGTTGGTCATACAACCAATGAACCAATGAAATAACGGTATTGTTTAATACCAGCGCCAAGAATACATAGGCTACCTGAAACATCATGCCAGATACTTCTAATCGTGATTGGCGTTGCTGCACTAAAAAAGCCAGCATGATATAGGCAAGTGCATGCTGCCCAAGCGGCGCAGCAGTACCAACATCAATCAATAAACCCAAAATAAATGCGCTGATAAGACCGATGGCAGTAGGATAATAAATCACGCAATAAATCAGTAGCAGAGCTGTCCATTCAGGCAAACGATAAATGCTCATCGTGCCTAAGGGGATAAAGTCTAGTAATAGCGTCAAGGCAAAATAGACAATGAGAAGATGCAAAGGCAAGTAGTTATGCAAGCGCGGATAATTATTCATGGCGGTTGCCTATAGAGGCAGGGGCAGAGTGAGCTTGGTTTAATGTTTGTGGAATCACCAGAACATATTTACTACTGCGTAAACCAGCTAGCGGCACAATATCAGCTTGGTAGTAGGGCGAACCTTTTGTTTTATGAACACTACTGATTTTGGCAACGGGAATACCAGCGGGATAAACAGCATCTACACCTGAAGTAAGTAGCCAGTCATCATTCTTTAAATCTTCTGAAATAGGGAAGTAATTCATGACCACAGCACCGCCGGCACCATGCAGTAAGCTGCGAACACCTGTGCGTGCCACCATCACCGGTATAATGTTTTTATCACTCGTCAGCAAAGTTACTTCTGCACTTAAAGGATAAACTTGAGTTATTTGTCCAAGTAAACCGTATTGATCGATTACTGAATCGCCAGCATGTAAACGGCTGGCTTCGCCACGACTAATCAACAACTTGTTGGCCAGCGGATCTTTACCGTTTGAGATAACTTCACTTAGTGTGCCAGTATTCAAACCTTGCTTAGACAGATAATTAATAATGCGAAGTTCATCTAAGTCACGTTGTAAATTGATGCTTTGTTGGGCTAAGGTTTTTAAACGAATATTCTCGGCAACAAGATGACGATTATTGATTAATAATTTGGTTTGAGATTGTGCTAACTCACGAGAATCTCGATAAAGACGAACGGGCTGATTGGCAAGCCATTGCAGAGGATAAAGCGCAGTGGCAGCGTAAGATTTGATTTGGCCAACTACGGCATAGCGATTATCCAGTGCTAATAGGGCAATGGCTGCGGCAGATAACACCAGTAATTTACCAGCTGAGCTGGTGCGGCGTCGGGAAAATTTAAATGAATGGCCAGACATAGGTTTAGCGACGGGTGCCGACGAAAATGCTATCGACTCGGCCCACAAATTCCAAAGCCTTGCCCGCACCGATAACCACACAAGTGAGCGGGTCCTCAGCAATAATAACTGGCAAGCCAGTGGCATCAGATAACAAGCGATCAATATTGGCTAATAAAGCACCACCTCCCGTTAATACCATACCGCGTTCAGCAATATCAGCACCTAATTCTGGAGGAGTGCGTTCTAAAGCAGCTTTCACTGCTTCTACAATTTGACTAAGGGGCTCAGCCAGAGCTTGCTCGATTTCGCTAGAATTAACACTAAAGGTTCGTGGTACACCCTCAGATAAGTTACGGCCTTTTACTTCAATGGTTTTGACTTCATTACCAGCATAAGCCTCACCAATAGATATTTTAATTTCTTCAGCAGTGGTTTCACCAATGAGCATGCCATGATTGCGGCGAATATAGGTAATTATGGCCTCATCAAAAGCATCGCCACCCACGCGTACAGAATGTGAGTAAGCCATGCCACCCAATGCTATAACACCCACTTCGGTAGTGCCACCGCCAATATCCACCACCATCGAGCCAGTGGCCTTATCTACTGGTAAACCTGCGCCAATTGCGGCGGCCATGGGTTCTTCTATTAGGTAAACATTAGAAGCGCCAGCAGCAAGTGCAGCGTCTTCAAGGGCAGCACGTTCTACTTGAGTAGAGCTGCTGGGAACACACATCACAATGCGCGGTGAGGTGGCATTGATGCGTTTAATAAATTGTTTCAACATTCGTTCAGCAACGTTGAAATCAGCGATAACGCCATCTCTAAGTGGGCGCACAGTTTTAATGTTTTCAGGTGTGCGGCCAAGCATTTTTTTGGCTTCGCTGCCCGCTGCTATGAGCATGGTTTTGCCTTGAGAGGCATCATTTTGTAAAGCCACTACCGAGGGCTCGTTTAGCACTATGCCTTTATTGCGGATATAAATCAGCGTATTGGCTGTACCTAAATCTACGGCTAAGTCATTAGTGAAGTATTGCGACAAAGAGCGAAACATTACGATAAATCCCTAAATATAACCATACAATAAATAAACTGCGCTGTGCGAGGTAGGCTTGAAAAGAGTGTCTTTAGCAGTTGCTAACTAAAAGACACTAGGGCGGTATTATATCTATTTTGCGTTAAACACCATGCTACGATAAGGGTTTTCAGTTATAATTCGCCACTGAAAAGCTGATTTAATTTTGCACCCAGCTCAACGCGCAATGATACCTTAGCATAAGGTTGATTGCTAATTTTATTTAAGGATTCTTTATATGGCACTTACATTAGCCGATGTAGAAAAAATGGCACATTTATCTCGCTTGAGTTTAACTGAGCAAGAAAAGAACAAGGCCTTGAATGAGCTGAATGATATTTTTGCTTTAGTAGAAAAAATGCAAGCAGTAAATACCGATGGAATAGAACCTATGTCGCAGCCACATGAGCTGGCTTTGCGACTGCGTGAAGATGTGATAACTGAAACCGATCACGCCGCAGAATATCAAGTGATTGCGCCTGCTGTACAAGACCGTCTTTATATTGTGCCGCAAGTAATTGAAGAATAAGTTTCAGGTAGCCTTTAACCATATCATTTAGGCTACCTGAAAACATCATACCGTCTGAACGATAAATAAAGCAGATATTACATGACCCAATACACTTTAAAACAAGCCAGCGAGATGCTGAACAATAAACAAATCTCCGCAGTAGAGTTGGCGCAAGAATATTTAACCGCCATTGATGCCCGCAATCCTGCTATCAATGGTTACACCACTTTAAATCCCGAATTAACCTTAGCTGCTGCACAAGCTGCGGATGCCCGCATTGCTGCTGGTAATGGGGGTGTATTAACGGGTGTGCCGATTGCATTTAAAGACATATTTTGCCATCAAGGCTGGAAAAGCGCTTGTTCTAGCAAAATGCTGGATAATTTTATTTCACCCTATACCGCGACTGTTGTACAAAACCTACTAAATGAAGGCATGGTCACTTTAGGGCGCACCAATATGGATGAATTTGCCATGGGTTCGACCACTGAAACTTCGTTTCACGGCGTTACTCATAATCCATGGAACTCAGAACATGTACCAGGTGGCTCTTCTGGTGGTTCTGCCGCTGTGATTGCTGCTCGTTTAGCACCCGTTGCACTGGGTTCAGATACTGGTGGTTCCATTCGCCAACCCGCTTCACATTGTGGCATTACTGGCTTAAAACCCACTTATGGCGTGGTGTCACGTTTTGGCATGGTGGCTTATGCTTCAAGCTTCGATCAAGCTGGGCCAATGGCACAAACTGCCGAAGATTGTGCTTTGTTGCTTAATGCAATGGCCAGCTTTGACGAGCGCGATTCCACCAGCTTAGACCGCGTAAAAGAAGATTACAGCCGCGATTTAAATCGGCCATTAGCAGGGCTGAAAGTAGGCTTGGCTAAAGAATATTGTGGCAAGGGGATGGATGCAGATGTGCAACGTGCACTGCAAGTATCTATTGATCTATTAAAAGCCCAAGGCGCACAAATAGTTGATGTGACGCTGCCGCAAACCGAGCTGTCAATTCCTGCTTATTACGTATTGGCTTCTGCCGAAGCAAGCACCAACTTATCGCGTTTTGATGGTGTGCGTTATGGTCACCGCGCTGCCCAGTTTAGCGATTTAGATGAAATGTACAGCAATACTCGCGCTGAGGGTTTTGGTAGCGAAGTGAAACGCCGTATTTTGATTGGCACTTATGTATTATCACACGGCTATTACGATGCATATTATCTAAAAGCACAAAAGCTACGCCGTTTAGTGGCCAATGATTTTCAGGTAGCCTTTAAGCAATGTGACATCATTTTGGCGCCAGTCGCTCCAACTGCGGCACCAAAGCTAGACAGTGATATTCACGACCCCATACAAATGTATTTATCTGATATTTATACCATTGCTGTAAACCTAGCTGGTTTGCCTGCCATGAGTTTGCCTGCAGGCTTTGCTGCTAACGGTTTGCCCATTGGCGTGCAGCTGATTGGCGACTATTTTGCTGAAGCAAAATTATTAAACGTGGCACATCAAATGCAGTTAAACAGCGATGTACATCTTAAATCGCCGCTATAGCAAATTGTCTTTCAGGTAGCTTTTACCTTTAACAAGGCTACCTGAAACATATTTTTGCTTTAGGCATTAAGTTGGGCGGTGTATTAAACAGGAGTAAAGGCGATGAAAAACAAGTGTTTCAATCAGCACACTTCCGCGGTTTTATTAAGCGCCAGTTTATTGCTGTTCACCAATGCTTGCGCCCAAGAAACAACAATCAGTGCGGTTGAAGCATCCGCTCCTGTTAATGCAAGTGATGCGGTTGCACAACATGCTCAGCCACAAAAATCGGCAAAAAAATGGCAATGGAATACCATTGCCCAGGGTTTATCACATCCATGGAGCTTGGCTATTTTACCAGATGGTGATTTTTTGGTTACTGAACGCAGCGGCTCTTTACACCATATTGATGTCAACGGACGCAAGAGCAAACCCTTAACAGGCTTGCCAGCAATGGCTGTAGACGGGCAGGGTGGTTTACTCGATATCGCATTAGCAGCTGATTTTAAGCACAGCCGAAAACTGTTTTTCTGTTTTAGTGAGCCCTCAGCGCATGGGAGTAGCAACAGCACTGCGCTGGCTTCAGCCAATTTGTCTACCGATATGAGACGCTTAGAAAACGTGAAAATCATGTTTAGCCAACAGCCTAAAGTAGACAGCAGCGCCCATTTTGGTTGTCGAATTGTGCTCAAAAATAAGCAATTATTTTTAACATTGGGTGATCGTTATAGCCGCATGCAAGATGCACAAACACTGAATAATCATTTAGGTAAAATTGTGCGCTTAAATCAAGATGGCAGCGTACCAGCTGACAATCCATTTGTGGGTCAAACCAATAAGCTAGCTGAAATTTATAGTTATGGTCATCGCAATGTACAAGGTGCTGCTTTGGCGGCAGATGGCCAATTGTGGACGCATGAACACGGGCCGCAAGGTGGAGATGAGATTAATATCATTCAGGCTGCCGCCAATTATGGCTGGCCAGTTATCACCTATGGCGAGCAATATGGTGGCGGCAAAATTGGTGCTGGCATCAGCGCACAAGAGGGTATGAAGCAGCCGTTATATTATTGGCAGCCTTCAATTGCACCCTCAGGCATGATATTTGTAAGCAGTAATCGTTACGGCGATGATTGGAACGGCAATTTATTAGTAGGCTCCCTGAAATTTAGCTATTTAGCGCGAATCACATTAGATAGCAAACAAAAAATAGTACGCGAAGACAAAATTAATGTAGGCGAGCGAGTGCGCGATGTACGTCAAGCGCCAGATGGTTTTATTTATGTGTTAACCGATAGCGCCAATGGCAAATTATTGCGCTTGCAGCCTTACTTGCAGCCTTAATAGTATTAATATTTTTTCAGGTAGCCTCAATATTCAACATTATTCTGTGTAGAAGAAAGAAATTTTATGACTTGGGAAACCGTAATCGGGCTAGAAGTCCACGTCCAATTAAACACCAAATCCAAACTGTTTAGCGGCGCATCAACAGCATTTGGTGCAGAGCCAAACGCACATGCTAGCTTAGTAGAATGTGCTATGCCTGGCGTATTGCCAGTGATGAACCGTGAAGTGGTCAACAAAGCCATTAAGCTGGGTTTTGCGCTGGACGCAAAAATTAATCAGAAAAACATCTTTGATCGCAAAAACTATTTTTATCCCGATTTGCCCAAAGGCTACCAAATTAGCCAGCTTGGATTGCCCATTATAGAATTTGGCAAACTCGAAATTGTGGTGGGCGATGAAGTGAAAATCATCAATGTTACCCGCGCGCACATCGAAGAAGATGCTGGCAAATCGGTTCACGAAGGTTTAAATCATGCTACGGGTATTGACTTAAACCGAGCAGGCACGCCTTTATTAGAAGTGGTATCTGAGCCAGAAATGCGATCCGCAGTAGATGCTGTTGCTTATGCTAAAGCGCTGCACAGCTTGGTAACTTGGCTGGGTATTTGTAACGGCAACATGGCAGAAGGCTCGTTTCGGATTGATGCCAACGTATCCGTGCGCCCAGTTGGGCAAGAAGCACTTGGTACGCGCCGCGAAATCAAAAATTTAAACTCGTTTCGCTTTTTAGAACAAGCCATCAATTATGAAATCAGCAATCAAATTGAGCTGATAGAAGATGGCGGCGAAGTGCTGCAAGCCACGATGTTGTTTAACCCAGACAGCGGCGAAACCAAAATAATGCGCCTAAAAGAAGATGCGCACGATTACCGCTATTTCCCCGATCCCGATTTATTACCCATCATTATTTCTGATGAATGGATGACAAAAGTGCGTGGCGACATGCCCGTGTTGCCCAAAGAATTAGCCCAGAAATTTACCAATGAATATGGCTTATCTGATTACGACGCACGTTTACTCACTGCCAGTCGCGCTCAAGCAGAGTATTTTGAAACGGCAGCCGCCGACAGCCAGCAAGGAAAATTAGTCGCTAACTGGATGAATGGCGAATTGGCCGCAAATTTAAATAAAGCAGATTTAGACTTAGCACAAAGCCCGATTCAAGCAGAACGTTTAGCAGGATTAGTCGCCAGAATTGCTGATAACACCTTAAGTAACAAATTAGCCAAGCAAGTATTTGAAGTCATGTGGACAGATATCAGCGCCAGCGCCGATAGCATTATTGAACAACAAGGCTTAAAACAAATCACTGATAGCGGCGCGATTGAAGCGATAATTGATGAAGTATTGGCCAACAACGCCAAATCAGTTGAAGAATACAAAGCGGGTAAAGAAAAAGCGCTTAATGCTTTAGTGGGCCAAGTAATGAAAGCCAGCAAAGGTAAAGCAAATCCAACCCAAGCACAAGAATTAATGAAAGCTAAACTTGATGCGCTTAAATAAACAGCTTTGCATTAAATAATAAAGTATTTAAACAATGCCCACTAATTAATTCAGCAGTGGGCATAGTTCTGTTTAGCCGATTATTTTTTACAAAAATGAGTTTTAATAAATCAAGATAAAAATAATATTAATGCTCAGTAAAAATCATTACATGGAGAAAATGATTGGTGCTCAAGATTATCTAACACTTGTAATAACGGCATTTTAGAATATATACAAAAGGCTACCTGAAACGTTTCAGCTAGCCTTTTATTAAGTTTATGTTTAATTATTGTTGCTATTGTGCGGCCAATTGTAGCAGTTCGGCAGCGTGGCTACGGGTGGTGTCGGTGATTTTTTCGCCGCCCAACATGCGGGCGATTTCTTCGATGCGGTGCTTGGCTTCGAGTACTTGAATTTCACTAACGGTTTGCTCGCCCTCGCTGTGTTTTTTCACTTGCCAATGGTTTTCACCGCAAGCGGCTACTTGGGGCAAATGAGTAACGGCCAACACTTGATGCTGTTTGCCCAGCGCCCGCAGCGCACGCCCCACCATTTCTGCTACGCCACCGCCGATGCCCGTATCTACTTCGTCAAAAATCAAGGTTGGTACGTGTGTGTATTGACTGGTAACCACTTGTAATGACAAGCTTATGCGCGCTAATTCGCCACCAGAAGCCACTTTGTTTAGTGGCCGAAGTGGGCTGCCTTTGTTGGCGGCAACTTGATATTGGATTTGCTCTAAGCCATATGCTGTAGGTGTTGAGGGTAATAATTCAATGTGAAATTGCGCACCTTTCATGGCCAAATCTTGCATGTGCAGGCTGGTTTCTTGGCTCAGTTTCTTGGCTGCTTGTTGGCGCAATGCTGATAATGTTTGTGCGGCTTCCATATAAACCGCTTTGGTTTCAATAACCGCTTGTTCTAAAGCTTCAACATCGGCAGCAGCTTGTAAATCACGTAAACCAGCTTCTATTTCTGCGCGCTTTTCAGGTAATGTTTCTGGCTCCACGCGATATTTTCTCGCCATGCTCATCAAGGCTTGCATGCGTTCTTCTTGTGCTATTAATTCGTTGGGGTTGAGCTCAGTATTGGTGGCAACAGCGCGCATATTAGCAACAACTTCGCTTAACTCGGCCTCAATGCTGGCGAGCATATCCAGACTTTCTGCAAAACGAGGCTCGATGGCACGCAAGCTTTCAAGGTTTTTTTGGCAGCGATACAGCTGGCTTTTTAGGCCATCGTCGCCGTCTATATATTCAGAAGTGGTTTCGGCAGCTTGCAGCAATTCAGCAGCATGGGCTAGGTTGTCATGGCTTTGGCTGAGGTTTTCCCACTCGCCTGTGTGTAGATTAAGTTGGTTTAGCTCGTTGAATTGCCATTCTAAACGTTCGCGCTCAATGGCAATGGTTTCAGCTTGATTTTGAGCGTCATCGAGCGTCTGTTTGGCAGCTTGCCAACTGTGATAATGTTGTTTAACGCTGTCTACCAGCACAAGGCTACCTGAAAAAGCATCCAGCAGCTGGCGTTGCGCGCTTTCTTTATTGAGCGAGTGGTGTGCATTTTGGCCATGAATATCAATCAGTTGTTCGCCGATTTGTTTGAGCAGCACCAGTGTGGCGGCTTGATTATTGATAAAGCTGCGGCTTTTGCCTTTGGCATCAATAAT
>CAZLYX010000008.1:51509-53993 GCA_964563885.1 uncultured Neisseria sp.
GTATTTACCTGTAAACATGCCGCGTAAACCTTCTATCATGCCTTCGCGCGGTACTTGCGTTAGAAACCCTAAATGGCCTTGATTGATGCCAATCATGGGCACGCGATAGGGCGCTAGCTTGCGCGCGATGGACAAAAATGTGCCATCTCCACCAAGTACGATCACCAAATCACAGGTTTTGCCCAGCAGATTCTTATTGATAAGCTGACAATGCTGTAAGTCGTCAGGGTCGACAGTACCATCTTCTACGCTGGCTTCGTCTAGATAAATGTCCAAGCCTTGTTTAACCAAAAACACCACTAAAGTGTGCAAGGTATCTCGAATATTAGGCGTTTGCGGGCGCGTAACGATTCCGATGTTTTTAAATTGGCTCTTCATTTTCATAAGCGCAGCTTTGTGAACGTTATTCAATAGATGATTATAGCCTTAATTGCAGGTAGCCTAAAGGGTGTTGCACTTGAGCGGCATGAATGCAGGTTAATCACCTTTTATTGTGGCTGAAATTGATGCTTTTATCTTGTTTATTGGCATTTAAAAATAGAAAAGATTTTATTTTGAGGAGAATTTAAAGTTTATTCCAAATTCAGCGGCGGCTTTGAAAGAAAGTTTGTAGCTGATTTTGGCATTCGTTAGCCAATACTCCAGCATAAACGGCGGTGTGTTGATTTAACTGTCGATTGCTAAATAAATCAATCACGCTGCCCGCTGCGCCTGTTTTCGACTCAGCCGCGCCGTAAATCACACGTCGCACACGGGCTTGAATGAGGGCGCTGGCGCACATGGCGCAAGGCTCTAGAGTAATGTAAACATCACAATGCTCAAGGCGGTAATTTTGTAACGCAACACCCGCGATGGCCAGCGCATTGATTTCGGCGTGATGGCTGATATTGTGGCTGCCAACGCAAGTATTGTGTGCGACAGCGATTATTTGGTTTTCACACACCACTACTGCGCCAACGGGAATTTCACCTTGTGCGGCAGCTAAAGCGGCTTGGTTTAGCGCCTGTTGCATGTAATGCTCCATTGCTGCCATGGCTGGAAAAATAGCCACTGGCGGATGAGCGCGCACGGCGGCGAGTAAATCTAATTTTGTTTGTTCGCCCAAAGCTTGTGGTTGTGTGTGTTGAATGAGCGCGGCGAGCTGCCATAAGCTGCTGCGGGTTAGGGTTAAACCTGTTGCTTTAAGCAGCAAAAATGTTTTAACTGCACCAGACAATTGCAAATCGGCAAGCGTATGAATGCCGATTGTGTGCAGCGCAGCAAGTGTTTTAGGTGCAAGTGGGGGCGTGGTGAGCGGCATATCGGGCTAAAAAATATAAATGATGAGAAATATTATCACAACAATGATGAATAAGCTTGAGGCTACCTGAAACACGTTTTTTATACAGTAAAAAGACTTTCAGCTAGCCTTTTGTTGATGCTTAGCCACGTGGATGATGTTGAGCAACAATGCTTTTTAAGCGTTCATTGGCAACGTGGGTATAAATTTGGGTGGTGCTGATGTCGGCATGGCCGAGCAGCATTTGCACTACGCGTAAATCAGCGCCGTGGTTGACCAAATGGGTGGCAAAGGCATGGCGCAATCCGTGTGGGCTCAAATGGTGAATGCCAGCAACTTCGGCGTATTGTTTCACAATCATCCACGCAAGCTGGCGGCTGATGCCGGTTTTTTTTTGGCTAACAAACAGCTCATCTACACGCCGACCTTTTAATAATTGCGGCCGCGATTCGCTCAAATAGCGTTCAATCCAATAAATGGCTTCTTCGCCCACAGGCACAATGCGCTGCTTATCACCTTTACCAATGGTGTTGACAATGCCACGTTGTAAATTCACTTCGCCCACTTTAAGCTGCACTGCTTCGCTGACGCGCAAACCTGTGGCATAAATCAGCTCGAGTAGGGTTTTATCGCGCAAACCATGCGGATTGCTGGTATCGGGTGCGCTTAATAATGCTTCTATTTGGTTTTCAGTAATCAATTGTGGCAGCGTTTGCGCTTTTTTGGGTGCTTTAAGATGCTCGGTGGGATTGTCGACGCGCTGTTCGGTTTCTTGCAGCCAGCCATATAAACGTTTACAAGCAGAAAGAGCGCGGGCTTGTGAGCCTGGTTGCTCTGTTTCGCAATACACGGCAGCAGCAATGTCTGTAGCTTGGGCGGTGTGCCAATTAACATTTTGGTTAGCCAAGCGCTGGGTGAGCTTGGCTAAATCGCGCCGATAGCTGTCGAGGGTGTTTTTGCTCAGCCTATCTTGTAGCCATAAATGCTCAAGCAAGCGCTCAGCGAGGGTGTCTTGGTTAGTCAATGTTAATGCCTTCGTGGACGAGCAGCCAGCGTTTGATGTTAAGCGCATTGTCTTGGCCGCTGCTAAAGCCGCCTAAGCCATTTTTTGCCACTACGCGATGACATGGCACCACTAGCGCCAATGGGTTTTTGCCACAAGCTTGACCCACAGCGCGCGGATGGCTGCCAATTTGGCGGGCAAT
>CAZLYX010000009.1:0-46758 GCA_964563885.1 uncultured Neisseria sp.
TTGGCTGAGTTGGCCGATGATTTACCGCATCAAGTGGTGTATGAAGCGCTAAGTACTCGCGATGAAGAAGAGCAAGCTCAAGTTCGAGCGGCGATGTCGTATGCAGATAATCAAGTTGGCGCAATCATGGACTTTGAGCACGTTAGCATTCGAGCTGATGTAACGTGTGAAGTGGTTTTGCGTTATTTACGTCGCTTTGAAAGCTTACCTGATCACACTGATAAGCTTTTTGTGGTTAATGATAACGACGTGTTGCAAGGCGTTTTACCAATCAGAAAACTATTGGTGGTTGATCCTGAGCGTTTAGTTGAAGACGTTATGGCCAAAGAGGTTGTGCGCTTTCGTGCAGAAGATAATGTTGAAGAAGCTGCACAAGCATTTGAACGTTATGACTTAGTTACCGCAGCGGTAATCGATAGTGATAATAAACTCATCGGCCGTATTACCATTGATGAAATGGTTGACGTCATTCGTGAAGAAACCGAAAACGACATGCTAAATATGGCGGGCTTACAAGAAGAAGAAGACTTGTTTGCGCCTGTGATTAATTCGGTAAAAAACCGTTGGGTATGGTTGGCGGTTAACTTATGTACCGCATTTCTGGCGAGCCGAGTGATTGGCGCGTTTGAGGGCTCAATTGAGAAAATTGTTGCCCTTGCAGCATTAATGCCAATTGTGGCGGGTATTGGCGGCAACTCAGGTAATCAAACTATTACCATGATTGTACGCGCTTTGGCAACAGGGCAATTGTCTGACTTAAAAGCCGCTCGTTTGCTGAAAAAAGAAGTAGGTGTGGCCTTGGCGAATGGCTTAATTTGGGGATCAGTGATGGGTATTGCCACTT
Organism: uncultured Neisseria sp.; assembly: GCA_964563885.1. Classification (GTDB taxonomy): domain Bacteria; phylum Pseudomonadota; class Gammaproteobacteria; order Burkholderiales; family Neisseriaceae; genus CAZLYX01. Next base: position 845 of record CAZLYX010000009.1, read on the forward strand.
GGTTTTTATATGGCAGCATCGGCATAGGCTTGGTGATGGTGGTGGCGATGACACTTAATTTATTGCTGGCAGCAACGGTGGGTGTATTGATTCCGGTAACCATGGAAAAATTAGGCCGCGATCCTGCTTTGGGTAGCAGTGTGATGATTACTGCGGTTACTGACTCTGGCGGATTTTTTATTTTCCTAGGATTAGCAACGATTTTCTTACTGTAGATTTTTCAAACCATACTGGCAACAACTTATCAAGTTTAAACATAAACATAAACATTAAAGGCTACCTGAAACGCTTTCAGGTAGCCTTTTTTATATGAATTAGGTTGCTGATTTTATAAACCCATTATTGCTTAAGTTGTGGATGTCAAAACACAAAATGACAAAATAATAATAAGCAATCTAAACACAATCAGCGTTTAGTCAATATTTTAGTGATTTTTGAAAAAACACGGCATCAAAAAATAGCCGATTATGTAAAAAAATCATTAATGGCAAACGATTCACTAATAGAATATGCGATATAATAACGCTTTGATTATTATTGTGATAAACGTGACACCTACCGTTATCTTTTCAGCAGGTATTTGGAAAATTCCCCATTTGAGCACATTTTTGCCTGAGTATCAGCTGTCTAAAAAATCTGCTGGCGCTCAGGCTGTAATAGGTTGGGGGTTGCGGCCAAGCACGCACAAAGCACGTGCACACGCCAAGCAACATGGCTTACCTTTTGTTGCGCTGGAAGATGGGTTTTTGCGTTCATTGGGTTTGGGTGTTGCTGGCTACCCGCCATTTTCAATCGTGCATGATGATGTAGGTATTTATTACGATACCACCCGACCATCGCGTTTAGAGAATTTGATTTTAGTTAATCATATTAACGCCAACATGCTTGCAGAAGCAGAGCGTGCCCGTGCTTTAATTGTGGCTGAGCAGCTGTCTAAATATAACCATGCGCCGGTGTGTGCTGAGCATTTGATTAAGTTAGATCAAGCTGCGGTATTGGTTTTGGATCAAACCTTTGGCGATATGGCCATTCGCTATGGCGGCGCTGACGCCGATACCTTTGAGAATATGCTTACAGCGGCAGTATCAGAAAACCCACATGCCCAGATTTATGTTAAAACTCATCCTGATGTTTTAAGCGGCAAGAAAAAAGGCTACCTGAAAACCGAACGATTGTCTGCGCCCAATGTCACTATCTTGGCAGAAGACATTAATCCCATTTCTTTATTACAACAAGTAGATAAAGTTTATTGCGTTACCTCGCACATGGGTTTTGAAGCTTTGCTGTGTGGCAAACCAGTGGTGACTTTCGGCCTGCCATGGTATGCAGGTTGGGGAGTAACCGATGATAGGCATGCCAGTGTTGGCGAATTATTGACCACAAACCGCCGTGCACCGCGCAGCTTAATGCAGCTTTTTGCCGCTGCATATTTACAATACAGCCGCTATATTAATCCCAATACTGGCGAGCGCGGTACGGTTTTTGATGTGGTAGATTATTTAGCCAATGCACGGCGTTTGAATGACAAATTGCGTGGGCATCTTTATTGCGTAGGCATGTCTTTATGGAAGCGCGCGGTGATGAAGCCATTTTTTAATGTGCCCTCATGCCAGTTACATTTTGTGTCTTCACTTAAAAAATTGGCTGCTACCAAGTTGCCGCCCCAAGCGCGTTTGTTGGTGTGGAGCAGGGGCAAAGATGAACTAATTGAATTTGCCCAACAGCACAGCTTACCGCTATTGCGCATGGAAGATGGCTTTATTCGCTCAGTTGGGCTTGGCTCCAATTTGGTGCCACCGTTATCATTGGTTATAGATGATTTAGGCATTTATTTTAACGCTCAACACACCTCACGCTTAGAGCAGATTTTACAAAACCGCCTATTCACCGAGCATGACCAGTTGCAAGCACAACATCTTCAGGTAGCCTTAACAGAAGCTGAAATCACCAAATACAATGTAGGTGCTGGTGCATTAAAGCTACCTGAAACCAAGCAACGCGTATTGTTAGTACCAGGGCAGGTTGAAGACGATGCTTCAATACGTTTTGGCTCGCCCGTCATTAATAAAAATCTGGATTTACTCAAAGCCGTGCGCCAAGCCAACCCAGAAGCTTATATTTTGTATAAACCGCATCCCGATGTGGTGAGCGGCAATCGCGTAGGCAATATTGCGCCAGAAGACAGCGCGCGTTATGCAGATCAAGTGGTGGGTAATTGTGATATTTTAAGCTGCCTGAAATGTGCTGATGAAGTGCACACCATGACATCGCTAACAGGCTTTGAAGCCTTATTGCGCGGCAAAACAGTGCATTGTTATGGCTTACCATTTTATGCTGGCTGGGGCTTAACCAGCGATAAATTACCCATTGAGCGGCGCACGCGTCAGATAACATTGTGGGAATTAATCGCTGGCACGCTGATTTATTATCCCGAATATATCCACCCAGAAGCACGGCGCATGATTAATGCCCAAACCGCCATTGCAATCTTGAAACAACAAAAACAAGCAGCGCAGCATGATGGCTTGCAAAGAAGCTGGCTGAGTAAGCAGCTAGGAAAAGCCAAGCAGCTATATTTATCAGTAAAATAACCCCATTCGCAACCCCGCCGAGATATTATTTATGCCACATCAAACAAGCCAAAGCTGCCTGAAAGAGCTGGTGAAAACCGCAGACCGCATCTTGTTGATGCAAGGCCCAGTTGGATTGTTTTTTCAAGATTTATCCAATTGGCTAACCCAGAGTCACGGTAAAACCGTATTTAAGCTCAACTTTAATTACGGCGATGAGACTTTCTACCCGTTAACCCATAAAAATACCTTTGCCTATCGTGGCACATATACCGATTTTAATAGCTATTTGCAGCAGTTTATCAAAACCCATAAAATTCAAGCAATTATGTGTTTTGGCGATACGCGCCCCTATCATTTAGTGGCCAAACAATTGGTGAGCCAAATCAATGGCGTCAGCTTTTGGGCTTTTGAAGAAGGCTATTTTCGTCCTCATTTTGTCACCCTCGAAAAAAATGGGGTCAACGCTTATTCTACCTTGCCGCGCACAGCAGAATTTTTTCTCAATGCTTATGAGCATTTACCGCAACACGAATATGAAGCGCCGCCACCTGTGCCTGCGGGTTTTAAGCCAGTAGCCAAGCTGGCAACGCAATATTATGTCGCCAATCATCGACATTCAGACCAATACCCCAATTATGTTCACCATCGAGATTCGCGGCTAAAACACTATGTTCATCTTTGGCTATCATCAGGCATGAAGCGGGCTAATTATTATTTAAAAGATTACAACTTTGCCCGACAAGTTAAAAATGGTCATTACGGACAATTTTTCATCTTGCCACTGCAAGTGTTTAACGACAGCCAAATTCGCGTGCACAGCGATTTCAACAGCGTGCGTGATTTTTTATTGCACGTTTTATATTCATTTGCCGCATCAGCGCCAGAGCACTTAAACCTCATTGTGAAACACCACCCCATGGATAGAGGGTTTATTGATTATCAAAAAGACATTGATCATTTTATTCATTTTCATCCAGAGTTTAAAAAGCGTATTTTTTATATTCACGATGTGCCGCTTCCTGCATTATTGCGCTATGGCAAAGGCATGGTAACGCTCAACAGCACCAGCGGCTTATCAGCATTGATTCACCATATGCCAGTTAAAGTGCTGGGTCGTGTGCATTACGATATTCCAGGCATGACTTTTCAAGGCAGCTTGGCTGATTTTTGGCATAATCCTAGTCCGCCAGATGCAGAGCTATTTCATGCTTATCGCATGTACCACATCAACAATACCCAAATCAACGGTAGTTTTTATAGTCGCGTCAACTTTCCAAAGTGGTGATAAAGAGTTGCTTAATACCAGCATGGCTAAAGATTTAAAATATGGTTTAAATGCTTTCAGCTAGCCTATTCAAAGCATTTAATCATTTATTAAAATCAACCATTTAAATAAGGCTACCTGAAACTTTTCAGGTAGCCTTTTATTAACCATGAACTTAACCACCATAATCATTACGCGCTTTCAGCTAGCCTATTCAAAGCATCCAATCATTTATTAAAATAAATCATTTGAATAAGGCTACCTGAAACTTTTCAGGTAGCCTTTTGATTAGCTTTAATATCACCAGACAAATCAACCAAGCTGCTTAGTCAATAATTAAAATAGGCAACGATTTTACCGCGTCATCTACCGCTTTTACACGCACCAAAAAATCTTCAAGCTTATCTAGTGGCAATGCGCTGGGGCCATCGCATCTGGCTTGATCAGGGTTGGGATGGCTTTCCAAAAATAACCCTGCCAAGCGCGTAGCCATCCCAGCTAAGGCCAATTCCAGCACTTGCGAGCGGCGACCACCCGAAGCTGCTGCGCCAGAATCGCGCTGTTGCAAAGAATGGGTTACATCAAAAATAATCGGCAAATCGTTGGTGATTTTTTTCATCACCCCAAAGCCCAACATATCCACCACTAAATTATCATAACCAAAGCTTGAGCCGCGTTCACACAAAATCAGCTGGTCATTACCCGCTTCTTTAAACTTTTCTACAATATTTCCTACTTGATGCGGGCTTAAAAATTGTGGCTTTTTAATGTTGATTACACGACCTGTTTTTGCCATCGCCACCACCAAATCTGTTTGGCGCGCCAAAAAAGCGGGCAATTGAATCACATCGCACACCTCAGCTACAGGCTCACATTGATAAGGCTCGTGCACATCGGTAATCACTGGCACATTAAATTCTCTTTTTATCGCCTCAAAAATCTTTAAGCCCTCATCCAAACCCACGCCACGATACGAGTGGATAGAAGAGCGGTTGGCCTTATCAAACGAAGCCTTAAACACATACGGAATATTAAGCTTGGTGGTTACTTCAACATATTTCTCACACGCTTTTAATGTTGAATCAAGGTCTTCTAAAACATTGATACCACCAAAAAGTGTAAACGGAGCATGGTTGCTTATATTATTGAGTATATTCATGGAGTTTTATCCTTAATCCTTCTATGTATAGAATCTTAGATTCAACTATAACGTACGACAGATACTAACTTACTGACTGAGAAGTAATGTCTGAGTCGTGCAACATAAATCAACCTCAAGAAGAAATGTTTTGTGTTACACATCACACCTTATGCATTGTGATAACCTTTGGGTTTGTTTATGTTACCTTCTTTAAGGGTAGTTAGTTTTATAGTAATTTTATAAGATTATACTAAAGATACTTATAAAATGGCCTGTCATATTTTTCTAAACTCTATCAAAAAATAGATACACATTAGATTCTTTGTTAAAAAAATACCAGCTCAAAAATATTATTGCACAAGATTTAATTTTCTACTGCGTATGTTATACAAATGGAACCAAGCTTCTGTCGTAGAATCGTTAGGATAGTAAGCAATGATGCCTTTGCAACAATATTCTGCTAAATCATAATCTTCTTGCAATAATGCAATTTCCATAGCCAGTTGCCAGTAACTTAAGTTATATTTTTGATGAGGCTTTAGCATAATGCGATAAGCCTTCTCAATATCACCTGTTCTGTAATGTGCTTCCATGACAAGCTTAATAGCCTCGCTGTCTGTTTGAGTTAAGTGTGTACTAATATTCAATACCTCTTCCCAATTATTCTGAGCTGAGTATAACTGCATGAGTAAGATATTCGATTGATGGTTATCAGGAATAGCGCTAAGAATATTATTGAGCACCTCGCGAGCTTGATAAAAGTTTTGATTCTGAATTAAAGCGTTAATATAAGTCGCAAGAAGATCACCACTTAAATAAGTGTATTGTCCCTTAAAAATAGAATCAAATTTGAATATACTTTTTTTATAATTGCCACTATCAAATGCAAAGGTTGCAATCATGACATCAGCTACTGGGTCATGTTTAGCATGTTTTTCATACTGCACAAGGCATAGATTGGTGCTATCAAGATTACCAATATTTTTATAGGCATAAGATAAAAGCAATTGTGGCTTTAGAGTGCGCAATTCTTGAGTTGAAAAATCATTTGTATTTTCCAAAGCAAGGTTTAATATTGAAATAGTTGAATCCCAATTGCCCTCAGCTGCGCTTAGCCAAGCCGCTACCATTTGTTGCTCTAAGAATGTTAATGATTGTTTTTCTAAACCATGAGCAATGGCGCGGGTATTTTTAAAATCTTTTAATTTCGCATGGCAGTGCATTAAATCTAAGTTTTCATAAATGCTTAGTTCAGCTACTTGATTAAATAATGTAATGGCTTTAGGCCACTCCATATTAAGCATTAATAATCGTGCGCTCCATATGCTGACTAATGAAGATGGTGTGCCTTGATCATTTAAAATAGCATTCAGTTCAGTATATTCGCCGAGCTCGAAAAGCGCTTCACACAAATACGCATAACCCCATTGATATTGCTCAATATTAAATGGTTCTGCGTTGTTCAATAATAATTGGCTACGGCTTTTTACTAAGCGCCAATTTGCGCTTAAATATGCGGATTTTATAGCATTAGTCAGTATTTCTAAATCTATATTGTTAGGCTCCCATACATCAAGGTTCAATATAGCGTTGTATATGCGCTCACAATTGTTAGTATCTCTAAATGCAAAGGTTTCTTCAATTCTAGATGTGTAGGGCTCGATAGGATAACCGTCATTTTTTAAAACCTTTTCAAGTTCTTCAATTAAGCTAGCCTCATTGTAAGCAACAGGTCCAAATCCATGAATTTCGTATTTAAAGTAGCCCTCTTTAATAATGTGTCCACCTAAGAAAATTTCATCATGATCAAACTGGTAATACAATACCTGCTTATTAAGGTAAGCCATTTCAAATGCTACAGATGAATAATCAGTAATCATAAACTTAGCGGATTGAAATAGGCCTTGAATATTGCCATGTGAGGCTTTCCACGTTTTTATATAAGATGGGATGGTAAAAGCTTCTAAATACTGTTCGATATTTGCATGTGGAGCAAAAATTATTTCATAACCATATTCGGTTGCTAACATTTTTAATATAGGGCTATTCAACAAGCTATGCCAATGAATTGCATAGTTGGTTTTCATAAAATCAACATTGAATTCGCGACTATTGCCAACTGTGCGTATATTGCCAACGATGCTTCGTCGCCAAGTAGGCATAATAATCAATCGTTTAGTGTCTTTTTTATTTTGTTTTAATAACTTATCGTGCCGAGCAAAGCCGGTTAATATCACTTCTTTATTACTTAGTTTGTAGTGGGTTTTATCATCAGCGATAGAGTGATATTCAGCTAAAGTAGTGGTGCACAAACACTGGATATTTTTTTTGGAATTGAACCAAGAAGTAAGATCTTGTTGAGTAACGCCATGTTGTAAGAATACAAACTTTTTACCGTATTCGTAATCATTGTCAAAGTAGTTGTCAATATATTCATCTAAATGACTACTGATTATCTTACTGACTTTTTTTAATCTTTCTTCATATTGTTTACTACCAAATTCAATCAGATTAAATCCTTCTGCCGCTAAGCGATCCCAATCGTGGGATTGGTGAGAGAGCGCAAAATAACATATCTGTTCTGGATGATTATTGAGCATATAGCGATAAAAATGCTCACCGTTATCATCTGCCTGCACGTCACGATCCATAATTATCCAAGCATTGTCGCGTGAGGGGGTGAAATCTATGGATGGCGTAAAATTTTTAACAATCGTACCAATTTTCAATCCATTATTATGCTGCTTGCCCGCCAAGGTAATTCGAGCTGGTTTATTGTTAATGAATACCTTAAGCAATTGTTCAGTGTCATCATATGGAATCCATAATCTGCGTTCATATACAAGATGCTGGTCTACAAATGTATTACATGTGCTTTTCGTATAGGAAGGTATGATGTCTTGGTTATTGATTTGAATCTCTTCGTTAACCAAGTTGTACGTAAAATAGGATAATAGAAGCTGCTTTTTTTCTTTATCTACATTTTCAATATAAACGATTTGAAAAGGCGGAGCCTCACCCTTCAAACATCCCAGTAAAGCAACTTTGTGTAAAAACCAAGCACCTAAGTCAAATTCTAGGATGGTTTTACTGTCAATATAAGTAAATATTTCTTTTAATAAACTAAAAAATACTTCTTTTTGATTTTGGGATAGAAAAGCAGCTTTACCACTTTGGTTCATTAAATGCTTTACATACCATACTACGTCATACAGTATGGTTCGTTGTGTATGATAGGGGACAAAGCCTAAAGCATCTTTACTATCTTTCAGAAATGGAATATAGCCATACTCCAATACATCTTTAAATTTTTGTGGTGTCGTCCATGAGTTATCTAATGTTGATGTGCCATCACTTCTTTTTCTATAAAAATATTTGGCATCTTTTAAGAACAAAGCTTTACCATCTCGATGGTTTAATGAGTAATCACCAATAAATTTACCATCTTCAAAGTTTGGTTTAATTCGCCCATCAAAAAGTAGCTTTGAGTTCAAAATATTTTGTAAGCGAAAAAATGTTGAAGAGGCAGATAAACTCATATTTTGTTTTAAATCATCCATTCCAAATACACTTTTAGTTTCTTTGAATCGATATTTCAGAGAATGCGTATCTTTAAATTTCTTTTCGTTTTCGATAAAGAAGATCAAGTTGCATACTACCATTTCGGTATTGGGCGTTTGAAATATATTATTATCGACCACTCTAAAGTAATCTGGGTGAAGAAAGTCATCTGGGTCAATAAAGGTCACCCATTCTGTAGTGGCGTGCTGAAGTCCCAAGTTGCGTGCTGAGCTTTGCCCCTCATTTTCTTGGTAAAAATAGTGGATATTATTGGGGTATTTTTGTTGCCACTCTTTAATGATTACTGCTGAATTATCTGTGGATCCATCATCAACACAAATGATTTGGATATGTTTTTTAAAGTCTAAATTTTGAGTAGTAATGCTTTTAAAATAGTCATCTAAATATCTACCTACATTATAAGTGGCGCTAATAATTGTATATTGATGGTGCCCTACAGATTTAATAGGAATATGCTGCCTAATTTTTATCATATTTTTAAAATACATATCTTTAAAAAATAAATTAGGGTCTCTTATTAGTTTTTTGAATTTTGGATTCATGGAGCTTTCCGAATATGTTTAAATTTTATAATAGGCACCCAGCATGCTTATTAGTTTTTCTTGGTAATCTGGCAGGTTGTTCTTGCTATTAAAATCATTTGCGCAGAATGAATGTGGTTGCTCACCTAAATTATTTTTACTAAGCAATTTAGCATATTGCGCCGGGGCATTTGCCGAGCGAATATTAAAGTAATAACAGATTTCTCTTGTTGCAACTGATTGGCCCTCTAAATACATTAGCCATGGCACAAGAAAGGTGGCCATATTTAAATCTTTGTTAGTTCTAAGTTTGTTGGTTAAAAAGGATAAAATTTCTTGCTCATAAAGCTGCCAAGCAAGTTGATAGATGCTTTTTTTCAAAGGGATGTATGTATGTACTAATGGCATGTTAATGAGATGGTTATGTTTGTTTTTTAGCAATTTAATACTATTAAAGGATGCACATAGAGTAGGTGTGATGGTTCCTTTTTTTTGCATAGTATTCAAATTTTTTGCTGAAACAAATATTGAAGCAATACCATTTTTGCGGAAAAAATGTTCAGGCATTAAATCACGCGCAACAAACACATCGTCATTAAAATATATGAAATGTTCACTTAATCCAGGAATTTTATGTAGATTTGCCTCAATTACATGTGAATTGAAAGTAGGTAAAAATTGTTTATCAATAACTTGGGTATGATCAATTATTTCAATATTTTCATCTGGGCTTAATTCGAGCCATGGTGGTGTTTGGGAGTCGGTAATGATAAATATTCTTCTTACCCAAGGCATAAATTTTTTTACGCTATGAACAGAGTAATAAAGTTCATTATGGTTGGTAAATCTAGCTGAGTCATTGCTAAATAGGGCTGATTTACCTAGGGAATCTTCTTGTTGAATAAAGGTTTTATATTTCTTGTGCCAAGACGGATCTTTATTGTCTACCCAGGTAAAAACAACATCTATAGGCTGAGATTGTGTTTGAGTGTAAGAATCTAATTCTAATAGTTTGAAATCATTTTTAATGAGTAGGCTTTCCTCTGCCTCTATGATCATTTGTTCATTATTAACAGCAGGATAATGCTTATTAAAATAGTCGCGAAAGAAAAACCCAGGGCTTTTAATAAATTTTCTTATTTTTTTCATTGGCTTATATTAAGTGGGTAAGTAACAAGAGTTATCAAGGAGTTGGGCATGATATTTTAGGAGTTGGGCATGATATTTTATAAATATTTTATCAAATTCAACATAGTATCGCATACTATCGACATATATATATGCGGTCAAATTTTACATCTGGTGCTATGTAATAGATATTTGATTGAGTGATATAATGAAAGGTTTAAGGGTTTGCCAATTAAGGAATATATTTATGGCGAAAGCGAAGGTTCTCATTTTTAATAGCGTGCTGGCCTCTTTGTTGCTGTCTGCATGCGGTTCTATGCCCTCTACTGGGCCAAGTAGCTCTGATGTTATCAAGGTGGATTCTGCTGAAACCAATGATCAGAATTGGCAATCAAAAGTAATGGTGGTTGATGTAGATGATGCCACTATGCAAAATTTAAGTTTGTCTGCACCCTCTTATTCTTTAAGGGAATTTCACAGCCAAGCGGCTTATACGGGTGCGGTGCAAGTGGGTGATGTACTCGATATTACTATTTGGGAATCACCACCGGCGGTATTATTAGGCGGGGCTTTAAATTCGGCTGGCTCGGGCAATGCGCAAACATTGAGGCTACCTGAACAAATGGTGAATCAAAGTGGGCGTATTTCGGTGCCCTTTATTGGTGCTGTGAATGTATCTGGCAAACAGCCTGAAGTGATTCAAAACGAAATAAAATCACGCTTAAAACGCATGGCGAATCAACCTCAAGTGATGGTTAGATTAGCGCAAAATAATAGTGCTAATGTGTCGGTTATTCAGGCAGGCAAGAGTGTGCGTATGCCGTTAACGGCTCGTGGGGAGCGGGTTTTGGATGCAGTGGCTGCGGCGGGTGGTGTGGCCGAGCGAGTGCAAGATGTTTCGGTTCAGCTAACGCGTGGCGAGCTGGTGCGCACGGTGCCTTTTGAGCGCTTGCTGGCCGATGGCCGTGAAAATGTGCTGCTGCATTCGCATGATGTGGTTACGCTGTTGGCTAAGCCAATGAGTTTTACTGCGTTGGGTGCGGTAGCTAAACCTCAACAAATTGGCTTTGCTCAAGGCAATATGTCATTAAGCCAAGCGTTGGGTCAAATGGGTGGCTTGTTAGATAGACGTTCTGACGCTAAAGGTGTGTTTGTGTTTCGATATGAGCCGCTGGCTGAGTTGCCCATGGTTAAGCAAGAGCAATGGTTGGCTAAAGGCTATGATCGCCAAGCGCTTATTCCTGTGGCTTACCGAGTGAATTTGCTGGATGTTGGCTCCTTATTGAGAATTCAGCGTTTTGAAGTTAAAAATAAAGATATTGTGTATGTTGCCAATGCGCCGCTGTCTGAATTCCAGAAGTTTATGCAGATTGTTTTCTTGCCAGTTATTGGTGGTGTGAGTTCAGCTGATAATATTGGCAATTAATTGAGATAAAAAAATGAGTGAACAAGAAGCAGCAGTATCTACAACAGCAGTGGTGGCTCCGAGTAAGCCACAGAAGAAGTGGTATCAAAAATTTAATGCTTTATTTTGGATTACAGTGATTATCCCAACCGCATGCTCGTTGGTGTATTTCTCGGTATGGGCGTCTGATCGCTATATTTCGGAATCCAGCTTTGTGGTGCGTTCGCCTAATAATCAGGCTTCGTTAGATGGTATTGGTGCATTTTTGCAAAGCGCGGGCTTGTCGCGCGCTCAAGATGATACTTATGCGGTGCAAGAATATATGCATTCGCGAACCTCGCTAGAGGCCCTGTCTAAAGTGTTGCCGATTAGAGAGTTTTATGAGCAAAACGGTGATGTATTTAGCCGATTTAATGCGTTTGGCTTGCGTAATTCTAATGAGGCGTTTTATCAGTATTACCGTAATAAGGTCATTGTTGATTTTAATTCGGTGTCTGGTATAGCCACTTTGCGAGTGGCTTCATTTGATACTAAAGATTCGAAGCGTTTAAATACTGCTTTATTGCAACAGGGCGAGAATTTAATCAACCAGCTAAATACTCGTGCGCGCCAAGATACGATTCGCTTTTCAAAACAAAATGTTGAAGAGGCAGAAAAACGGGTACAGGCAGTGGCTGGGGATTTAACCAAATTTCGTACTCGTAATGGTATTTTCGATTTAAATGCGCAGTCAAAAGTACAAATGGAATTGGTGTCTAAATTGCAGGATGAATTGATTGTGATTCAAACACAATTAGATCAGGTAAAGGCGATGACGCCAGATAATCCTCAGATTCCTGGTTTACAGGCGCGTGAGCGAAGTTTGAAGCAAGAAATTGCCCAACAAATGCGCCGTATATCTGGCGTGGGCGATAATTCGATTGCTGGTAAAGCCACTGAATATCAGCGCATATTTTTAGAAAATGAGCTGGCTCAAAAGCAATTGGCAGCAGCGTTGTTGTCTTTAGAAAGCGCCAGAGCTGAAGCAGATCGTAAACAATTATATTTAGAAGTGGTTTCTCAACCAAGTGAACCAGATTTGGCAATGGAGCCAGCGCGTCTTTATAATATTATAGCAACATTCATAATCGGCTTAATGGGTTATGGTATTTTAAGATTACTAGTGGCCAGTGTGAGAGAGCATAAAAACTAATGGCAGGGTTACATAATAATACATTCAGGCAATCGCTCGCGATCCAGAAACGTGTGATCGGAGCATTGTTAATACGTGAAATTATTACTCGTTATGGACGTAATAATATTGGTTTTCTGTGGCTGTTTGTCGAGCCATTGTTATTAACGCTTATTATTGCGTTGATGTGGAAATTTGTTAGAGCTGATCAGTTTTCTACATTAAACATCATGGCTTTTGTGCTCACTGGTTATCCAATGGCGATGATGTGGCGTAATGCCTCTAACCGTGCTATCGGCGCCATTTCGGCAAACGCGAGTTTGCTTTATCATCGTAATGTTAGGGTATTGGATACTATTTTTGCGCGCGTGCTGTTAGAAATTGCGGGTGCCACCATTGCTCAAGTGGTGCTGATGGCGATTTTAGTGGCGCTAGGTTGGATTGATATGCCACATGATGTTTTTTATATGTTAATGGCGTGGTTGTTAATGGCGATGTTTGCGCTAGGTTTAGGTTTGGTGATTTGTTCAATAGCGTTTAAATTTGAGGCATTTGGTAAAATTTGGGGCACGCTTAGTTTTGTGATGCTGCCGCTCTCTGGTGCATTTTTCTTTGTGGATACGTTGCCAGCCCAAGTGCATAAATTCATTTTGTGGATCCCGATGATACATGGCACAGAAATGTTGCGACAAGGCTATTTTGGCGTGTCTGTGGTGACGTATGAAAACCCATGGTATTTATTGTTGTGTAATTTAGCATTATTGCTGTTGGGTTTGGCAATGGTAAGCAAGTTCAGTAAGGGAGTTGAGCCACAGTGATTTCTGTTGAACACGTTTATAAACAATATCAAACCCGATCTGGTTGGCGCCCAGTATTAAAAGACATTAATTTTACTTTAAAAAAAGGTGAAAAAATAGGCATTTTAGGCCGTAATGGTGCAGGTAAATCCACACTTATTCGCTTGATTAGTGGAGTAGAGCCGCCAACAGCAGGTGAAATTAAACGTACAATGAGCATTTCTTGGCCGTTGGCGTTTAGTGGCGCATTTCAGGGCAGCTTAACGGGCATGGATAATTTGCGTTTTATTTGTCGTATTTATGATGTCGATATGGATTATGTAAAAGCATTTACCGAAGATTTTTCAGAGCTGGGGCAATATTTGTATGAGCCAGTGAAGCGTTATTCTGCTGGTATGAAAGCACGATTAGCATTTGCATTATCATTGGCGGTTGAGTTTGATTGCTATCTGATTGATGAGGTGATTGCGGTGGGTGACTCACGATTTGCGGCTAAATGTAAACATGAATTATTTGAGCGCCGCAAAGATCGCTCGATTATTTTGGTTTCACATAGTCATAGCGCAATGAAGTCGTATTGCGATAATGCAATGGTGTTGGAAGCAGGGCACTTACATCAATTTCCTACGATGGATGAGGCGTATCAATATTATAATGCGCAACCTTGATTGAGATGAGGCTGGCTGAAAGATTTGATTTTGCTTTCAGGTAGCCTATTGCTTACATCACTATATTATTAGGCTTGATGAATAAGGCGTACGAAAAAACACCGCATTGTTTGATATGCGGTGTTTTTATTCTGTGGTGGAGGTAAACGGGATCGAACCGATGACCTCTTGCATGCCATGCAAGCGCTCTACCAACTGAGCTATACCCCCGAAATTTTGGTGGCGAATCAGGGATTCGAACCCCGGACACAAGGATTATGATTCCTCTGCTCTAACCGACTGAGCTAATTCGCCGCGTGTGAAGAAATGCATTATACGGTATTTTTTTATTGTGTCAAACGTCTTTTGGTGGGTTTTATTTTGGTGTTTGATTTAATTAAACATAAAGGCTATCTGATAAGTTTCAGGTAGCCTTTATGTTTAGATTGTTTATAACTTGTGGCAAATATCGCCCATATGAAAACCTTGCCAATCAATGTCAATATCGCGACCAAATGCAATCACTTTAAAGAGTTCGCCCATTTCATGTTGGCCAACCAGCTTGTGTATGTTGGATGCCTCACGAATGTATTCAACTGATTCTGTATCTGCTTTGGCTTCGAGAATCTCAGTGATGCCAAGATTGAGCAAAAAATGTGCTTGGGTCGTGTAGCCGATTAAATCAAGCCCCGCATCGGTGCCCGCTTGGGCAATGTCAGTGAAATTAATATGCGCGGTTAGATCGGTTAATCCCACCCAATAAAAGGGATTGTGGATGGAGTGATGACGATAATGGCCAATGAGTGTGCCTTGATCGCGTTGAGAGTGGTAATACTGTGCGGCATCAAAGCCATAGTCAATCATGATGATGGCGCCGCAAGTTAGCTTTTCAGACAAAGTGTGGATAAAAGCATATTGCGCGGGGTGCAGCTCGCTGGTGTAGGGCTGATTGGCTGGAAAGTATTGCTCGGCCAGTTGAGCGAGTGTGGGTGAAACAATCGGGCGTTGCTGCCATGCAAAATGCTGGCCATTATGACAAACACCCATTTGGTAGTATTCATTGTCTTGGTGCTGCACTACTTCACAAGGAATAGCATCTAAAACTTCGTTGCCGATAACAATGCCATCTAAGCTGGCTGGCAGCTCGGCAAGATGAATCACTTTATCTGCCATATCTGGCGCAAAAGCAAGAATGTGTTGACGCTGCCTTTCTGCAAGCTCTGGCGATAGCTCAATGATGTAGTAATGACCACTGAGGCTACCTGAAAGTGCGTTGAGCAAGGTGGCAGCTAAATTACCTGTGCCCGCCCCAAACTCATACACGTTACCAGCAGTTTGTGGCAGCAAAGATTGAAGTTGGCGTGCTAGGGTTTGTCCAAATAACGGGCTAAGTGTAGGTGCTGTAATGAAGTCACCACTGGCACCAATCTTATGCGAGCCGCCAGTGTAATAGCCATATTGTGGGCTATACAGAGCCAACTGCATGAAATGAGAGAAGGGAATCCAACCATCATGCTGATCAATGGCTTGGAAAATGTGTTGGCGCAAAGTGTGGCTAACAGCTTGGGCGGAGGATGAAGGTTGTGGTAGTTGATTTGGCATGGTGGTGTAAAGGTCAATAGTGAGTGCTAAGAAATGTAAATTTATTGTAGTTGCTGTTCATCAAAACAACTTTGCGTAAAGGTATAAAACCTTACTTTTTTTGGTAAATAAGAGATTTTAGCGGTTTTTGGTTGCATATATCTCTATTTCTGCTTTGTTTGCAGTTTTTTAGTACATTTGCTGCCATTTTTATAAGCTAAGTGCTTGTCTGTTCGCTTACTTTTGAGCATAAAGCTTGATTGACCTAAGTGTCAAAGTTTTTTATAGTGTAGGTTAGTGGGGTAATGTGTGTCAAAGTGGGGCATATTCCTGAAAATTGAATTTAGCGAGGTGATGCAGTGTTTGGCGGCGTTCATGAATTGAGCATAGACAGCAAAGGGCGATTGGCGATTCCAGCCAAATTTCGCGAGCTGTTGTTGCGTCGCTATAGCTCAGCTTTGGTTGCAACACTCGATTCACGCAGCCGTTTGCTTATGTATCCAGAGGCTGAGTGGGAAAAAATTGCTGAGCGGCTTTTGGCTTTAAAAGTATCAGGTAATCCTGTTTTACAACGGTATCAGAATTTGTTGCTGCATAATGCAGACACACTAGAATTGGATGGCGCAGGTCGTGTATTATTACCGGTTAATTTGCGCCGGCGTGTTGAGTTTGATAAAGAAGTAACTTTAGTTGGCCGCGCGAACCGTTTGGAGCTTTGGGGTCGTAATCATTGGGAAGCAGAAATGGATCAGGCGCTGGAGATTGATGCTGATGAATTGGCCGCTGAATTAAGTAAAACGGATTTGCAGCTATGAGTGAAAAGGCTGGTCACCAGCATGTGACTGTATTGCTACATGAGGCGGTGTCGGCATTAAATATCCGTGAAGATGGCGTTTATGTGGATGGTACGTTCGGCAGGGGAGGGCACTCGCGCTTGATTTTGTCTAAACTGGGCGCAGCAGGCCGTTTAGTGGTTTTTGATAAAGACCCGCAGGCGATTGCCGTGGCTAATGAGCTGGCTGAGCAAGATAATCGAATAATAGTAATACACGATGGGTTTGCCAGCTTTCAAGTAGCTTTAGATCGTTTGGGTATTGATAAAATAGATGGTGCGTTGTTTGATTTGGGTATTTCATCGCCACAAATTGACGAAGGTGAGCGCGGATTTAGTTTTCGTTTTGATGCGCCATTGGATATGCGCATGGATCCAACCAGAGGAATGTCAGCAGCAGAATGGCTGGCGGTGGCGGATGAGCAAGATATACACGAGGTGGTGAAGAATTATGGTGAAGAGCGGTTTAGTCGCCAAATTGCGCGGACCATTGTTGCGCAACGACAAGAACAACCTATTGATACAACCCGCAAGCTGGCGCAGCTTGCGGCACAAGTCGTCCGTACTCGAGAGCGCGGACAAGATCCGGCGACGCGGACGTTTCAAGCCATTCGGATTTTCATCAACCGTGAGCTTGAAGAGGTAAGTGAGGTGCTGCCACAAGTGGTGGCGCGTCTAAACGTAGCCGGTCGATTAGCGGTGATTGCTTTTCATTCGTTAGAAGACCGTATTGTGAAGCAGTTTATGCGGCAATATTCCCAGCATCCATTGCTGCCCAAGTGGGCGGTGGTGCGGGAAGCAGATTTGCCGAAACCACCATTGTTGTTGGTAGGTAAAATGCAGAAACCATCTGAGCAAGAAGTTGCTGTCAACCCAAGAGCGCGTTCGGCAGTGTTAAGAGTTGCTGAGCGCACTGACGGGTTGTTTGAACAATAGGCTACCTGAAGAATTATGAATAAATTAAACATACTATTGTTGATAGTAACACTATTGACTGGCTTGGGTGTGGTGACGGTAGAAGACCAGTCGCGCCAGTATTATATCGAATTGGATCGGGCTGAAAAGCATGAGGTTGAATTGGATCAAGATTATGCAAGGTTAAAATTAGAGCAAGCTAAATTGGCAAATCATCAGCTGATTAAAGCCGCCGCCAAGCAGCAGAACTTGCATCCACCTGGTAATACAGATACTAAAATGATTGAATTAAAATAAATTTTGAATTGAACGTTTAATATAAAGAAGTGTTATGTTGATTAAAAACGAATATAAGCCAAAAATGCTACCAAAGCAGCCGAAGGGGAAAAAACCGGCTAGCACAAACGCACGCATTGGACTGGTAATGGGTGGTTTGGCTTTGGGGTTCATCGCGTTAATTGGTCGCGGTGTGTATTTACAAACTGAACAGCATGAGTTTTTGAAAAATCAAGGCGATCAGCGTTTTGTGCGCACTATCGCGCTGCCTGCTTCACGTGGCACCATCACTGATCGAAACGGCGCTACTTTGGCGTTAAGCGCGCCAACCGAGTCACTTTATGCTGTTCCTTCTGGTATGAAAGTAGAGCCAACTGCTGAGCAATTGGCTGAATTGTCTCGCTTGATTAATATGCCTGTTGACGCTATTCAGGAACGTTTGGCTAAAAAAGACAAAGATTTCATTTACTTAAAACGCCAATTGCCTAAAGAGGTTGGTGATAAAGTGTCTGAGCTGGGTATTAAGGGTTTGGCTTTTCAACAAGAAGCCAAACGCCACTACCCAATGGGCAGTTTATTTGCACATGTGATTGGCTTTACCAATATTGATGGTAAAGGACAAGAAGGCTTGGAGCTGTCGCGTGAAGATGAGCTACATGGCAAAGATGGTGCAAAAGTGGTGTTGCGTGACAATAAAGGCAATATTATTGACAGCTTAGATTCGCCACGTAATCGTGATCCACATAATGGCACCAATATGGTGATGTCGTTAGATCAACGTATTCAAACTTTAGCCTATGAAGAGCTAAATAAAGCCATTGACCATCATCGTGCTAAAGCTGGTACAGCAATTGTATTAGATGCGCAAACTGGTGAAATTCTGGCGTTAGTAAATGGCCCTGATTTTGATCCAAACAACCCAGGTAAAGCAGATAGTGAACAGCGCCGTAACCGCGCTGTTACAGATATGATTGAACCAGGCTCAGCTATGAAACCCTTTTCGGTTGCCAAGGCATTGGACGCTGGCAAAGTGAATGTGAATACTCGTTTCAATACTCATCCCTATAAAATAGGCCCTGCCACTGTGCGCGATACTCATCTGTATCCATCATTGGATTTACGCGGCATCATGCAAAAATCATCTAACGTGGGCACTAGCCGTTTGTCGGCCATGTTTAGCCCAGAAGAAATGTATGATTTTTATCACAGCATTGGTGTTGGTCAGCGCATGCACTCAGGCTTTCCTGGTGAAAGTGCTGGTTTGTTGCGCAACTGGAAAAATTGGAAACCGATTGAGCAGGCGACCATGTCGTTTGGCTATGGTTTACAACTAAGTTTATTACAATTGTCACGTGCTTATACTGTGTTAACGAATGAAGGCCAGCTGTTGCCAGTGAGTTTTGAAAAACAAGTGGCAGCACCTAAAGGCGAGCAGATTATTAAGCCAGAAACAGCGAGTGCGGTTCGCCAATTGATGGTTTCAGTAACTGAAAAAGGCGGCACAGGTACAGCGGGTGCTGTAGATGGCTTTGATGTGGGCGCCAAAACGGGTACAGCGCGTAAATTAATCAAAGGTCGTTATGTTGACAATAAACACGTTGCTACCTTTATTGGTTTTGCGCCAGCAGGAAAACCACGTTTAATTGTGGCTGTAAGTGTCGATGAGCCAAGCGTGAATGGCTATTATGGCGGCACGGTAGCGGGCCCAGTATTTAAAAATATTATGGGTGGGAGTTTGAATGTGTTAGGCGTTTCGCCAACTAAGCCGTTACAAGAAACCGCTACTGTTCAAGCCTCATTCAAGCCGTAAGTGGAATCCATGTCCAGCGAATCAATCCCTTTGGCTGAAAACAATTTGCCACCCTTGTTGTGTGAAAACACAGCAGGGGGTTTGTTGCATTCAGATAGCCGTAAAGTCTGCCCAGGTGACGTATTCATCGCTTGCCCAGGAGAATATGCCGATGGGCGTGAGTATATCCCAGCAGCCATTGCCAATGGTGCAGCCTGTGTTTTTTGGGATAGCGACGGTGGTTTTAGCTGGAAGCCCGAATGGAATGTGCCCAATCAAGGTGTTGCGAACTTAAAACAGCGTGCTGGCATCTTAGCTGCGGCACTGTATGGTAACCAACAAGGCTACCTGAAAACGTGGGGCGTAACGGGAACCAATGGCAAAACTTCGATAACACAATGGTTGGCACAAGCTGCCGATTTGTTGGGCGAGCGTTGTGCCATTATCGGTACCGTTGGTAATGGTTATTGGGGCAAGTTACAGCCAACCAGCCACACCACACCCGACCCTGTTTCAGTGCAAACTTTATTGCATGGGTTTATTCAAGACAAAGCAAAAGCTGTGGCGATAGAGGTTTCTAGTCATGGTTTAGAGCAATGTCGTGTCAATGGTGTTGGTTTTGATATAGCGGTGTTGACCAATTTAACGCGCGACCACTTAGATTATCACGGCAGCATGGAAAGCTATGGCGAAAGCAAAGCCAAGCTATTTTATTGGCAAGGCTTGCAACACGCTATCATTAATATTGACGATACATTTGGTCGCCAACTGATTGAGCGCTTACGCAGCGAGCGCCCGCAACTTAAAGCGTATGGCTATGGATTTAGTCTTGATGCTGATATTCGTATTACACATTTTCAGGCAGCCTCAACGGGCATGAGCGTGGTGTTAGAAACACCTTGGGGCGTGGGCGAAGTGAGCACTCGTTTACTGGGGCGATTTAATGCACAAAACTTGGCTGCATCTGTGGGTGTTTTATGCTGTAGTGGACACTCATTGGCGGTTACATTAGCAGCGTTGGCACAGATTCACCCCGCTATTGGGCGCATGGATTGCATCATGAATGAAGACAAGCCGCTGGTAGTAGTCGATTATGCGCATACACCAGATGCGCTGGAAAAAGCGTTGGCCACGTTGCAAGAAATTAAACCACTTGGCGCTGCTTTGTGGTGTGTGTTTGGTTGTGGCGGCAATCGTGATCGCGGTAAACGCCCACTGATGGGTGCCGCGGCAGCTGTTGGCTGCGATCGAGTAGTGGTTACCAGCGATAATCCGCGTATGGAAGAACCACAAGATATTATCAATGATATTTTACCGGCAGTGCCGCATGCTGAACGAGTTGATGCTGATCGCCAAGCGGCCATTGAATACGCTGTGGCGCATGCTGGTGTAAACGATATCATTCTGATTGCAGGTAAAGGTCACGAAACCTATCAGGACATTCAAGGTCAAAAACATCATTTTTCCGATTTTGAAATTGCACAACTAGCCTTAGCGCAACGTTGAAATGCTACATATATATAAATAAAATACCGTCTGCCAAATCATAACCTAATGAAGAGTGCATTCAGGTAGCCTCTTAGACTGGGCTGAGGCTACCTGAATGCGCACTCAATGAAAATCATATGAATCATTTAAGTTTATCTTTTATTTGCCAAGCCTTAAATTTAACAGCGCCCACCAAAGACGCTGAAGTAAAACGGATTGTGACTGATAGCCGCGATATTCGCGCTGGTGATGTTTTTGTGGCGTTGGCTGGTGAGTATTTTGATGCACACGACTTTGTTGCAGATGTTTTAGATAAAGGTGCTTTAGCTGCGATTGTTGCGCGCGAAGATTGTGCTGCGCTTTCAGGTAGCCTCAAAGTTGACGATACATTAGTGGCCTTACAGCAGCTCGCCTCTGCATGGCGCTTACACATTAATCCGTTTGTTTTTGGTATTACGGGCAGCAGTGGCAAAACCACCGTTAAAGAAATGTTGGCGGCAATTTTGTGCCATGCTTTTGGTGCTGAAACAGTATTGGCAACAGCGGGCAATTTTAATAATCATATTGGCTTACCGCTGACTTTGTTAAATTTAAAACCACAACATCGCTATGCAGTGATTGAAATGGGCATGAGCCATAGCGGCGAATTAGCCGAATTGACGCGCATAGCGCGCCCCGATGTAGCGTTGGTGAATAACGCCTTACGTGCGCATATTGGTTGTGGCTTTGATGGTGTTGGCGACATTGCTAAAGCCAAAAGTGAGATTTACCAAGGGCTACCTGAAAACGGTTTGGCTTGGTTGCCAGCTGAATCTAATTATCTCAATATCTTTCAGGTAGCTTGTGCTGATCTAAACACACAAACATTTGGAGCAGAACAGGGCGATTTGCACGCCGAGAATATTATTCTTAACCCACTGTCTTGCTGTTTTGAATTGATATATAAATCGGAGCGTACAGTGGTTAACCTGCCTGCACCAGGTCTGCATAATGTTTACAACGCATGTGCGGCCACGGCTTTATCTTTGAGCGCAGGTTTAGATTTAGATCAAATTGCAGCTGGCTTGGCTACTTTTGCCAACATTAAAGGGCGCTTGCAAGTGAAGCAAGGCGCCAATGGTGCACAAATCCTCGATGACACTTATAATGCCAACCCTGATAGTATGAAGGCTGCATTAGATGTGTTAGCAAGACTACCTGCGCCACGTGTTTTTGTGATGGGTGATATAGGTGAATTAGGCGAAAATGAATCAGCAGCCATGCATGCAGAAGTAGGCGCATACGCCCGCGAAAAAGGATTGGCACAAGCTTATTTTCTTGGCCAGTTTTGTGAGGCTGCTGCATCTGAATTTGGTGAAAAAGGTTGCCATTTTGATGATAAAGCAACTTTAATTGCAACGCTACAACAAAGGCTACCTGAACATGCTTCTATTTTAGTAAAAGGTTCGCGTTTTATGAAAATGGAAGCAGTGGTTGAAGCTTTGTTAAAAATTTAATTGCAGGTTTAAATATAAAAAATTTTAGCTTATTTGGCATAACTTAATGTGGTCAATAGACTAGCTGAAATAAAAATAAATATTTGATTAACTTATAAACCGTGCAGGATAAGCCTGCCAAATGAAGGAACCTCCATGCTGCTGTGGTTAGCCGGAATTTTTGACAACTGGATCACTGCTTTAAATGTGGTTCACTACACCACATTTCGCGCTGTTATGGCAGCGCTTACTTCGTTGATATTCAGTTTAATGTTTGGCCCTTGGACCATCCGTAAACTCACTCAACTAAAGGTTGGTCAAGCAGTTCGCCATGATGGCCCGCAAACTCATTTAATTAAAAATGGCACGCCAACTATGGGAGGTGCGCTGATTTTAACTGCGATAACCTTATCCACGCTGTTGTGGGGCAATTGGGCGAATCCTTATATCTGGATTTTGTTGGTGGTGATGATTGCTACTGGTGCCTTAGGTTTTTATGACGACTGGCGCAAAGTGGTCTACAAAGATCCAAATGGTGTTTCAGGACGCTTTAAGCTGGTGTGGCAATCGGCAGTGGCGCTGGCAGCAGGTATTTTCTTGTTTTACTTTGCTCATTTAAGCGCCAGTAATGCTTTTATTGTGCCATTTTTAAAGCAAATTGCTTATCCACTAGGCGGTATAGGCTTTATTGTGCTGACTTATTTAGTGATTGTTGGCACATCTAATGCAGTAAATTTAACCGATGGTTTGGATGGGCTCGCAGCGTTTCCAGTGGTATTGGTAGCGGGCGGTTTGGGCATATTTGCGTATGTGGGCGGTCATGCTCAATTCTCACAATATTTACAAATGCCGCACGTGCCGGGTGCTAACGAAGTGGTGATTTTTTGTGCAGCGATGTGCGGCGCGTGTTTGGGCTTTTTATGGTTTAACGCTTATCCAGCACAAGTGTTTATGGGTGATGTAGGTGCACTAGCATTGGGCGCCGCATTGGGTACTGTTGCGGTGATTGTGCGTCAAGAAGTGGTGTTGTTTATCATGGGCGGCTTGTTTGTCGTCGAAGCAGTTTCGGTGATGTTGCAAGTGGGCTGGTATAAACGCACTAAAAAACGCATATTCTTGATGGCGCCAATTCACCATCATTATGAACAAAAAGGTTGGAAAGAAACGCAAGTAGTAGTGCGGTTTTGGATCATCACCATGATTTTGGTATTAGTGGGTTTGAGTACACTAAAATTACGTTAAAGATTCCAATCGGCTAAATAAGCTTCTATAAAACGGCATTCACTATAACTCTATCGTTAGGTAAGCTTGAAAAAAAGCAAAGCGATATTGAGTAAGAATAATTATGAATTGGCAAAATAAAAAAGTATTGGTGGCAGGGATGGGCGGCACAGGCGTGTCGCTGTTGGCGTTTTTAACGCAAGCCGGCGCAGAGGTTTCAGCCTACGATGAGCATTTTAATGCTGAGCGCCAAATACAATTGCAGCAACAGTTTGTTGGCCTAAAATGTTTTTCAGGTAGCCTTGAAGATGTGTTGCCAGGTTTTGAGATATTGGCTTTAAGCCCTGGTATTTCTGAGCGCCAAACGGCGATTATTGCTTTTAAAAAAGCAGGTGGTCGCGTATTGGGCGATGTGGAAATACTCGCAAGAGAGCTACAAGCACGTGGTGATAAAGTTATTGCGATTACGGGCTCTAACGGCAAAACCACAGTGACGAGTTTGGTTGGTCATTTGTGTGCTGCTTGTGGGTTGGATACTGTGATTGCGGGCAATATCGGTATGCCAGTATTGGCGGCTTATATGCAGCGTGAGGGTAAGCCTGCTGATGTGTGGGTTTTGGAGTTATCAAGTTTTCAATTAGAAAATACTGATCACTTGGCCGCAGATGCAGCAGTGGTATTGAATATTTCTGAAGATCATCTTGATCGTTATGATGATTTATTGGATTACGCACATGTGAAAGATAAAATTTTCCGTGGCAATGGCGTACAAGTTTTGAATGCCGATGATGTATTTTGTCGAGCGATGCGCCGTAGTGATCGCAAAGTGAAATGGTTTTCTTTAATTGACGACTGTAATTATGCTTTAGATACCGTTAAAGGCTACCTGAAAGCCGATCAAGATAATCTACTGGCATTAAACCAAATACCGTTGCAAGGTTTGCATAATGTGGCCAATGTGCTGGCAGCCTTGGCATTGTGCGAAGCGATAGGTTTGCCACGCGCTGACTTGTTGTGCCATGTGCAAACGTTCAAAGGCTTGCCGCACCGAGTAGAAAAAATTGGCGAGCACAATGGTGTTACCTTTATCAATGATTCTAAAGGCACTAATGTTGGCGCCACTTGTGCTGCAATCGAAGGGCTACCTGAAAAAATTGTACTTATTGCAGGTGGTGTGGGCAAAGGTCAAAATTTCTCACCATTGCGGGAGGCACTGCACAATAAAGCGCGGGCAGTGGTATTGATTGGTGAAGATGGGCCGATGATTGAGCGTGTGCTTAAGGGTTCAGATATTGTGGTTGAATCTTGTACGACATTGGAGCAAGCAACTGTTCGCGCTTATGCCTTAGCTAAAGCGGGAGATATTGTGTTGTTAAGCCCTGCTTGCGCAAGCTTTGATATGTTTAGCAGTTATGAACACCGTGCTCAAGTGTTTATAGATGCTTTTGGTGCATTAAAATAAAATTGTTTAGATATTCAGGCAGCCTCTGCCTGTGGAAAAAGTTGTTTATAAAATGAATACAGAGTCTAAACTCCTCGACCGTAAAATCCTTAGAAGCGGACATAAAATAGACCAATCCTTGTTATGGATGGTGGTGTTGATGGTGTCATTTAGCTTGTTAATGATTTATTCTGCTTCGATTGCCTATGCGGCTCAAGATGGTGGCGATAAATGGTTTTACTTAAGTCGCCAAGCTGTTTTCTTAGTAGCTGGCGGAATAGCAGGTAGCATAGCCGCTAAAATTCCGATGGCGAAATGGAAAAAATGGACGCCAATAATTCTCACTTTTAGTTTAGCGCTACTAGTGGCTGTGTTGTTTATGGGCCGTGAGATTAATGGTGCAAAACGCTGGATACATATGGGGCCAGTGAATGTACAGCCTTCTGAAATATTTAAGCTGGCAGTTATTTTATATTTATCAAGTTTCTTTACGCGTCGTGCTGAGATTTTAAAACAATTTAAAAAAGTAGGGTTTGTAGGCGTGCCCATTGTGATTGGCTTGTGGTTGCTGATGCTGGAGCCAGATTTTGGCTCTGTAGTAGTGGTTTCGGTGATTTTTCTTAGTTTACTGTTTTTGGCGGGCTTACCAAATAAATGGTTTGCGCTGGTGATTCTGCTTAGCGTTGGGCTATTGGGCATGTTGATTATGCTAGAGCCTTATCGTATGGCGCGCGTAACTGCATTTTTAGATCCTTGGGAAGACCCGCTGGGCAAAGGATACCAGCTAACCCATTCACTAATGGCGATTGCGCGTGGAGAATGGTTTGGCGTGGGTTTAGGGTCTAGTTTAGAAAAGCGGTTTTATCTGCCAGAAGCACACACTGATTTTATTTTGGCAGTAATTGGAGAAGAATTCGGCTTTGTGGGCATTTGCGTGCTGATGTTTTGTTATTGTTGGATTGGGTGGCGTGCCTTTTCAATTGGTAAACAGGCGCGTGATTTAGAGTTGTTTTATGGTGCATTTGTGGCCAAAGGGATTGGTATTTGGTTGGGGATTCAAAGTTTCTTTAATATCGGTGTAAATATTGGCTTGCTACCAACGAAAGGTTTGACCTTGCCACTCATGTCTTACGGTGGTTCAGCGGTGATTGTGATGTTGGTATGCATGGCGTTGCTGCTGCGGATAGATTATGAAAATCGTTTGAGAATGCGCGGCTATAAAGTACAAGCATAATAAAATTATAAATATAAAGGGCTGTAATCATGAGCGGAAAAACATTTATGTTGATGGCGGGTGGCACCGGCGGACATATATTTCCAGCCTTAGCAGTTGCTAAAGCACTGCAAAAACGAGGTCACCATGTGATTTGGTTGGGTAGTGAAGACGCAATGGAAACCCGCATCGTTCCACAACACGGAATTCACTTGGAAACTTTGGCCATTAAAGGGGTTCGCGGCAATGGTATCCAACGAAAAATAATGCTGCCGTTTACGCTGTTTAAAACTGTGCGTGCGGCGAAAGCAATTATTCGTAAACACCGTGTTTCTTGCGCGATTGGTTTTGGTGGTTTTGTGACGTTTCCAGGCGGCTTAGCTGCGAAACTTTCGGCTGTGCCAGTAGTAATACATGAACAAAATGCAGTTGCAGGACTCTCAAATAAAATATTGTCTAATTGGGCACGACGTGTTTTATATGCTTTTCCTAAGGCATTTAACAACTCCGATGGCTTGGTGGGTAATCCAGTGCGTGCTGAAATTGCAGAATTGCCGGTGCCGGAAGTACGCTTTTTGAAAAGAACAGGTAATCTGAAAATTTTAGTCATGGGTGGCAGCCTGGGTGCTGATATTTTAAATAAAACGGTGCCACAAGCATTGTCGTTGTTGTTGGAATATCAACGCCCGAATGTTTATCATCAGGCTGGCCGTAATAAATTAGGTAATTTGCAAGAAAACTATGACATGCTAGGCGTTAAGGCGCACTGCGTTGAATTCATTGATGATATGGTATCTGCTTACCGCAATGCTGATGTGGTGATTTGCCGAGCTGGCGCGTTAACCATCGCTGAATTAACCGCCGCAGGTGTTGGCGCGCTATTGGTGCCTTATCCACATGCCGTAGACGACCATCAAACCGCCAATGCACGCTATATGGTACAAGCACAATCAGGATTATTGCTGGCGCAAGATCAGCTAACGCCCGAAAAGCTGGCTGAAGTGTTGGGCGGGTTAACGCGAGCGCAATGTTTGAAATGGGCAAGTAATGCACGCATGCAAGCTATGCCGCACAGCGCAGACGAAGTGGCTGGAATTGCCATTGTTGTTGCAAAATAGTGTTCAGGTAGCCTTGGCGTTATAAGGGTTGGTAAAGTGTAATCCTAAATCTGGCAGCTGGTTTGTTAATATCAATTTACAATTTAAATCATGGCATATCTGGCTGCCGCGATTTAGAATAGCAACTTTAATGGTGAGTGCTGCTCAGGTGCTAATAATCCATTCTCTTTGAGCCGTTTAAGTATAGGAATACCATCATTATGATGAAAAACAGAGTCAAGCATATCCATTTTGTTGGTATTGGTGGTTCGGGCATGTGCGGTATTGCTGAAGTATTACATAATTTAGGGTTCCATATATCAGGCTCCGATCAGGCACAAAGCGCAGTCACTCGCCATTTAAGTAATTTGGGCGTACGTGTTTTTCAGGGGCACACTGCAGAACATATTGTAGGGGCAGACGTGGTGGTGACGTCCACCGCTGTTAACAAAGATAATCCTGAAGTTCAGGCAGCCTCAGCACAGTATATTCCAGTGATTCCACGTGCATTGATGTTGGCGGAATTAATGCGCTTCCGAGATGGCATTGCTATTGCGGGTACACATGGGAAAACCACCACCACCAGTTTAACGGCATCAATTATGGCTGCGGCCGGGCTAGATCCAACGTTTGTTATCGGCGGTAAATTAACTGCCGCTGGCACCAATGCCAAGTTAGGCCAAGGTGATTATATTGTGGCCGAGGCCGATGAATCAGATGCCTCTTTTTTGTATTTAACGCCTTTAATGTCGGTAGTAACCAATATTGACACCGATCATATGGAAACTTATGGACACAGTGTCGAAAAATTACATCAGGCCTTTATAGACTTTATTCATCGTTTACCTTTTTATGGCAAGGCGTTTGTCTGCATTGATAGTGAGCATGTCCGTGCTATCGTGCCAAAAATTAGTAAACCTTTTGTAACCTATGGTTTAGACGATAGTGCTGATATTTATGCAACAGATATTGTCGCCTCGGGTGCACAAATGCAGTTTAATGTGCATGTAAAAAAAGCACAGATTCCTCCTTTCCCAGTCGTATTAAATATGCCTGGGCGGCACAATGTTTTAAATGCGCTAGCGGCTATTGGTGTAGCGCTTGAGTGTGATGCAGCGGTAGAAGCCATTCAACAAGGATTGCTAGATTTTGCTGGTGTTGGGCGCCGTTTTCAAAACTATGGTGAAATTAATTTGCCACAAGGGGGCCGAGCATTGATTATTGATGACTATGGTCATCACCCGGTTGAGATGGCCGCTACGCTGTCGGCAGCGCGCGGCGCTTATCCCGATAAACGTTTAGTATTGGCTTTTCAGCCACACCGATATACGCGCACCCGAGATTTATTTGAAGATTTTGTAAGTGTGCTCAATACAGTCGATTTTTTATTGTTAAATGAAGTTTATGCGGCAGGAGAAGAGCCTATTGTGGCGGCAGACAGTCGTGCTTTAGCCAGAGCCATACGCGTAGCGGGTAAGTTAGAGCCTATTCATTGTGAGAGTGTGGCTTTATTACCAGAAAAAATACTTAATATTTTACAAGATGGTGATGTTGTCCTCACCATGGGCGCCGGTAATATTAATAAAGCGCCGCAAGCTTTGATTGATTTAAGTGAGCAGTCAGCATTAAGGTATAATCTGAAATAAGGCTGCCTGAAAATATTTCAGCAGCTCTAGATAAAGGGCGTAGTATGCATAATTTCGGCAAAGTGGCTGTGTTGATGGGTGGCTTTTCTAGTGAGCGCGAGATTTCCTTGATTAGTGGTGATGCGATATTAGCGGCTTTAATAACTAAAGGTGTAGATGCTCATCGATTTGATCCGAAAGAGCAGGATTTATTCGAGCTAAAGAAGCAAGGTTTTCAGGTAGCCTTTAATATTTTGCATGGCACTTATGGTGAAGATGGTGTAGTGCAAGGTGCGCTGGAAGCGATGGGCATACCTTATACCGGATGTGGCGTAATGGCTTCTGCAATTGGTATGGATAAATATCGTTGTAAATTGTTGTGGCAGGCTTTAGGCTTACCCGTGCCAGATTTTGCGATTTTGCGTGAAGACAGCGATTTTGATGCAGTTGAAAAACAACTGGGTTTGCCTATGTTTGTAAAACCAGCGGCAGAGGGCAGTAGTGTTGGGGTGGTTAAGGTGAAAGAGGCGGGCCAACTTAGCGCAGTTTACGAACAACTAAAACATATGCGCGGCGAGATTTTGGCCGAACGTTATATTGGTGGCGGAGAATACTCATGCCCAGTGATTAATGGCCGCGGCACGCCCAGTATTCATATTATTCCAGCAACGGAATTTTATGATTATGAAGCAAAATATTACCGAGATGATACTATCTATCATTGTCCTTCTGGTTTAAGCGATGAAGATGAGCAGTTAATGCGTAGTTTGGCTGTTCGCGGCTTGGAAGCTATTGGTGGAGAGGGTTGTGCGCGAGTTGATTTTCTCAAAGATACTGATGGTAAATTGTATCTATTAGAAATTAATACTTTACCTGGAATGACTAGCCATAGTTTAGTGCCTAAGTCTGCACAAGTGGAAGGCATGGATTTTGCTAATTTGTGCATCGAAATATTGAAGACCGCTCATGTGGGATAATGCTAGAGCCATGAGACGATTGAGCTCGTGGTTAATTTTTCTGGTTGTGTTGATTTTATTAGGAGCAGGTGGCGTGTGGGTGATGAATTCGCCCTATTTCCCGATTAAGCAGGTTAAAATTGATGGTGAAATAACTCGCAGTAATGAACAAGCTTTACAGGCAGTGGCAGCGAAATATATTCGAGGCAATATCTTTAAGGCTGATTTAAACGGTGCTCAAGCAGCTTTTCAAGCTCTTCCATGGGTAGAGAAAGCCTTGGTTCGTCGCAAGTTGCCGGATACAGTTGAAATTGTATTAGAAGAGCATATTCCTATTGCGCGCTGGAAACAATCGGGCTTAGTGGACAGTAAGGGTAAGATATTTCAGGCAGCCACTGATGAACATTTCCCTGACTTCGACGGTCAAGCTGGAACTGAAAAACTGATGACTGAGCATTTGCGTGAATATCAGCAAAAACTTGAACCATTGGGAATCAGTATTGAAAAACTACACTATACTCCGCGTTCGGCTTGGCTGTTGACCTTAGGTAATGGCATTGAGATAAGGCTTGGACGTGAACATGAAGGAGAGCGCTTAGATCGCTTCATCCAAATTTGGCCAAGTATTTTAAAGGCTGAATCAACTTCTTTACAGTATGTTGATATGCGCTATCGTGATGGTTTTGCTGTGCGCCGGAAAATACCAGATCCGGAACACATAATCGAACCTTTGCCCGATACGGCAGAAATTGAATAAATTAGATAAGGTTGAATAAAATATTATGGCAAATGGTAAATATATCAGTGCATTAGATATCGGTACATCGAAAGTAATCGCCTTAATTGGCGAAGTGCAAGAAGACAATGAAATACATATAGTAGGCTTGGGGCAAGCTCCTTCGCGTGGGTTAAAAGCAGGTATGGTAACCAATATTGATGCCACTGCTCAGGCAATTAAACAAGCAATGGATGAAGCTGAGTTAATGGCTGATTGCAAAGTGACTAGCGTAACTACAGGTATTGCGGGCAATCATATTCGCAGTTTGAATTCGCAAGGCGTAGTTAAAATTAAAGATGGTGAAGTGACTCAGGCAGATATCGATCGTGCGATTGAAACGGCGAAAGCCGTTAATATTCCGCTTGATCACAATATTCTTCATACAGTTGTGCAAGAATATATTATTGATAATCAGCCTGGTGTTAAAGAACCAATCGGTATGAGTGGTGTACGCTTAGATACCCGAGTACACATCATCACTGGCGCAATTACAGCTTTGCAGAACATTCAAAAGTGTGTCAATCGCTGTGGGTTGCAAATGGATCAAATTATGCTGCAGCCATTAGCGAGCGGTCAGGCAGTGTTAACTGAAGATGAAAAAGATCTTGGTGTTTGTGTTATTGATATTGGCGGAGGTACAACTGATATTGCGGTTTACACTAATGGCGCCATTCGGCACACTGCTGTGATTCCAGTAGCTGGCGACTTGGTGACTAAAGATCTGGCTCAAGCTTTGCGTACGCCTCATAGTGCTGCTGAGTACATTAAAATTCATCACGGCGTTGCTTTGCCTACTATGGATGGTTTGGATGAAATGATTGAGGTGCCAAGCGTGGGCGATCGCAGCCCACGCCAAATTTCTCGGCGTGTGTTGGCCAGTGTAATCGGTCCGCGCGTTGAAGAAATTTTAGAATTAACATTGAACGAGTTACGTCGTTCGGGTTTTCCAGAAGAGGTTTTGACTTCTGGTATTGTTTTAACTGGTGGCGCATCATTGTTGACGGGCATTGTTGATTTAGCTGAAGATGTGTTCAATCTTCCTGCGCGTATTGGTGTGCCTCAAGAAATGGGTGGCGTATCAGAGCGTATTCGTAATCCACGTTATGCAACTGCCATTGGCCTGTTGCAAGCAGCGCGTGGAGATGTGCAAGGAGAGCCTGTTGGTGGCGCAATGAGTGTTGCTGGACATCATAATGAGTCTAAAGTGAGTTTATTGCATAAAATCAAAGAATGGCTGAAAAATAATTTCTAAAACGTAAAATTTAGAGAACCCTTTTGCTTTAAGTGTACGGGTTTATTATAATACCCTTATATTGAAAATTTTAGTTTTAGCCTTGGGTTATGGGGCGAAAAGGAGTATGACATGGATTTGGTATATGACGTAGTTGAAGCTGCTATAAGCCCTGCTGTCATTAAAGTAATTGGCGTAGGTGGCGGCGGTTGTAATGCAATCAATAATATGGTTAGCAATACGATACAAGGTGTTGAATTTATAAGTGCAAATACTGATGCACAGTCTTTAAGTAAAAGCCAAGCCTCGCAACGTATTCAGCTAGGTGTGAATCTGACTCGTGGGTTAGGTGCAGGAGCCAATCCAGATGTAGGTCGTGCGGCAGCGCAAGAAGATCGCGAAGCGATTGCCGATGCTATCCGTGGAGCTCATATGCTATTCATTACTACTGGGATGGGCGGCGGTACTGGTACTGGTGCTGCGCCAGTGATTGCTGAAATTGCGAAAGAGTTGGGTATTTTAACTGTAGCAGTTGTGACTCGCCCATTTGAGCATGAGGGTAAACGAGTTCAGCTGGCTTTGGACGGGTTGAATCATTTAAAGAGTCAAGTTGATTCATTGATTGTTATTCCAAACGATAAATTAATGACTGCATTGGGCGAAGATGTAACAGTACGCGAAGCATTTCGTGCAGCTGATAATGTACTGCGTAATGCTGTGGCTGGTATTTCTGAAGTGGTGACTTGCCCTGGCTTTATTAATTTAGATTTCGCTGATGTTAAAAATGTTATGGGCATCATGGGTATGGCAATGATGGGCTCTGGCGAAGCACAAGGTATGGATCGTGCACGTTTGGCTACAGAGCAAGCGATTGCAAGCCCCTTGCTGGATGACGTGACGCTCGAAGGTGCGCGTGGCGTGTTGGTGAATATTACTACTTCACCAGGCTGCCTGAAAATGTCTGAGTATAAAGAAATTATGTCTGTGGTGAGTGAATACGCACATGCTGATGCTGAGCGTAAATATGGCACAGCAGAAGATGAAAACATGGCAGAAGATGCCATCCGTGTAACTATTATCGCTACAGGCTTGAAAGAACATCAAGAAGCACAAGGTAATTTGCGTGTGGTTAAACAGCAGCAATATGCTACTGGTACCGACGATGGTTTTCCTAATATTGAAAGTGTCATCCGTTCAGGACGTAATACACGCAGCCTTAATTTGGGTGCTTCAGATTTCTCGAATCAATCAGTTTTAGATGATTTTGAAATACCTGCAGTTTTACGCCGACAAGCCGATTAAAAAATGATTGATTGTTAATCTAAAAAGCCTACTTTGTTATTGCGAAGTAGGCTTTTTTTTAAACAACATATTGGAAGCATAAGCAACTATTATTAAATTTACTATCAAGTGATGCTTATGTGTAAGCTAAATATTTGTCAAACGCATTACGGTGATGGACGTGAAAATGTATTGAGGTGATTTTGTTAGGCTGAAATAGGCATTAGACAAGCTAACTTTGGGAAATTGTTTTACAATATCAATATCTAAACAAGCTCCATCATAACATGCCTGATTATATTTCTGATTCACCAGTGGTAGGGGATGATTATCTTCTACTTAATCAATATGCAGAACGTGCATACTTAGAGTATGCCATGAGCGTAGTGAAAGGTCGTGCGCTGCCCGATGTTAGTGATGGTCAAAAACCAGTTCAGCGTCGTATTTTATACGCTATGAAGGATATGGGTTTAATCCATGGCGCTAAGCCTGTTAAGTCAGCTAGGGTAGTGGGTGAGATTTTAGGTAAATATCACCCTCATGGTGACATCTCAGCGTATGAGGCGATGGTTCGGATGGCACAAGACTTTACCTTGCGCTACCCGCTGGTTGAGGGTGTCGGAAACTTTGGTTCTCGTGATGGAGATGGCCCCGCAGCCATGAGGTATACAGAGGCGCGACTAACGCCAATAGCTGACCTTTTACTTTCTGAACTAAATATGGGCACAGTTGATTTTGTGGCCAACTACGATGGTGCTTTTGATGAGCCCGTTAATCTTCCCGCACGGTTACCCATTGTATTGCTTAATGGTGCGTCGGGTATTGCCGTTGGGTTGGCGACTGAGATTCCTTCGCACAACCTTACAGAGGTTACAGAAGCAGCAATAGCATTATTAAAGAAACCAGGCATGAGTACGGCCGAAGTAATGGAGTACATCTTGGCGCCAGACTTTGCGGGTGGTGGCCAAATTATTACACCGAAAGCTGATTTACAGCACATCTATGAAACAGGGCGTGGCAGTATTCGTGTCCGAGCGTGCTATGAGATTGAAAAGCTAGCCCGAAGCCAATGGCGCGTTATTGTAACGCAACTGCCGCCTAATGCTAGTGCTCAAAAAGTGTTGGCGGAAGTTGAAGAGCAAATTAACCCTAAGCCTAAAACAGGTAAAAAACAATTAAATCAAGATCAGTTAAATACTAAAAAACTGATGCTAGATTTACTTGAAAAAGTACGTGACGAATCAGACGGCGACTCTCCGGTACGGTTGGTTTTTGAACCAAAATCAAGCCGCATTGAGCCACAAAATTTCATAAACACCTTGATGGCACAAACCAGTCTTGAAGGTAATGT
This sequence comes from uncultured Neisseria sp., assembly GCA_964563885.1. Classification (GTDB taxonomy): domain Bacteria; phylum Pseudomonadota; class Gammaproteobacteria; order Burkholderiales; family Neisseriaceae; genus CAZLYX01. The sequence continues at coordinate 35,624 of CAZLYX010000009.1, forward strand.
GTCGATGAACTTGGTGATGATGGGGCTCGATAATCGTCCAGCACAAAAAAATTTAGCCACCATTCTACAAGAATGGCTGGATTTTCGTGTTATTACGGTTACTCGCCGTCTCGAGTTCAGGTTGGCTCAAGTTGAAAAACGTATTCATATTTTAAACGGGCGAATGATTGCATTTTTGCATATTGATGCAGTGATTGCGGTGATTCGTGAAGCGGAAGACCCAAAAACTGAATTAATGGCAGCGTTTAATCTGTCTGAAATACAGGCAGAAGATATTTTAGAGATTCGTTTACGTCAGCTTGCTCGTTTGGAAGGCTTTAAACTTGAAAATGAACTTAACGCTTTGCGTGAAGAGCAAGGTCAATTAAATGATTTGCTTACAGATGAAGCTGCAAAAAAGCGTAAGATCATTAAAGAAATGCAGGAGGACCTGAAAAAATTTGGTGATGAACGTCGTACTTTAGTTCAGGAGGCTGAACGTGCCACCCTGACTCAAACCACTGCTGACGAACCGATTACCCTTATTCTGTCGAAAAAGGGCTGGATACGCAGCCGTGCTGGACATAATATTGATTTTAGCCAAACTTCGTTCAAAGAAGGTGATGGCTTACAGCAAATATTAGAAGGCCGGACGATACAACCAGTTATAGTATTGGATTCGCATGGCCGTTCTTATACCTTAGATGCGGCTGAAATTCCTGGTGGGCGCGGTGAAGGCGTACCTGTTAGCTCGTTAATAGAATTGCAAAATAACGCCAAGGTCGTGTCGATTCTAACGGGTGATCCTCAGCAGCACTATGTCTTGGCTAATAGCAGTGCTTATGGCTTTATTGTGAAATTGAGCGATATGGTCAGCCGTATTAAAACAGGTAAGGTGTTGATGACGCTAGAACAAACTGATACCTTACTTCCGCCTGTTCCTGTTTATGCCGTCTCTTTAATTAAGCCCGAAACGAAATTGGTTTTAGCTTCCTCTGCAAATCGTTTATTGAGTTTTGCTTTGGGTGAGTTGAAAGTCATGACCAAAGGGAGAGGCTTGCAACTGATGAGTTTGAGTGAGCAAGAATCATTAATGCAGATGGTAGTGGTTTTGGGTGATGAGTTCATTGTGGAAAGCATTGGTAAGAGAGGTGCTGTACATACTGAGCGGCTAAGGGTGCAGGATATTCACGGCAAGCGCGGCCGCAAAGGCAAAGTATTGGAGATTACGGGCCACTTAAAGGCTCTACGCTGTCCGGATTAATGTAGATAAATAAATTTTCTGGTTGAGTATATATATATGTCGTTATGAGTATTGATGAAACCTTATGGAGAAGTAATGCAGTTAATTGAAAGACAGGACTGGGAGACACAGGTCGAACGAATGCCCGGTTTGATTAACATCGCCCGTGTCACTATCGTATTGTCTTTGCTAATGTTTCAGTTGATTTCTAAGCAGATGAGCCTTGATTCGTTGCAGACAGTATTTAAACCACTAGAGTTTTATACTTGGTTGATGGCTTATTCAGGGTTTATTATTCTGACCTTTTTAAGGCCACAATGGCAGCAACAAAGCTTAGCATTGCCCAATGCGGCGGCTGTGGTTGATATAACCATGATGGCTTGTTTGGCGTTTATAGTAGGTGGTGTGGGTTCTGGGTTTGGTATTTTGATTTTACCTTTCGTGGCGACTTCTTGCCTACTCAGTTATGGCCGCTATCCTATATTATATGCCAGCTACGCAACCCTCTTAATTGCCTTAGTCGTATTTTTAAAAAGTCGGTTACATGGAGGCGAAGTTATCTGGGACAGTAAAGTGCTGACTACTGCTATTTTATTAGTAGCAGCCTGCTATTTAGTAGCAGCGCTTACTGCGTTCTCGGCAACCTACCTTAAACGTGCAACAGAATCAGCGGCCAAACATAAATTGGCTTATCGGCGTGTTAGTGGTTTGAATAAACTGGTTTTAAACCGCGTACAGGAAGCAGTAGTGGTAATTGATGTGAATCAAAGAGTGTGGTTGTTTAACCGCCAGGCAAAGACCTACTTCCCTAATTTAGTCGTAGATGCGCGTGAGGATGTGTTTGGTGATTTAGTATCGAGGTGGCAACGTCAAACCGAGCGTTCTTTTGAAACGGATATGCATATATATCAACATGCTATGCATGTGCGAGCGGTGCCGTTGATTCAAGAGGAAACCCAGCTTTTAATGTTATTTATTCGATCGTTGCGAGAAGTGGCTGCTGAGGCTATGGCAACTAAATTGGCTTCTTTAGGGCAACTAACGGCTAATTTAGCGCATGAAGTCCGTAATCCATTGTCTGCTATTCGTCATGCTAATGATTTGCTGATTGAGGAAGATGCTGATGGTGTAACATTGAAATTAAGAGGCATCATCGAGAGCAATATCTTACGAATTGATAAAATGCTTGAAGAAGTTTCCATGTTGAATAAGCGTGATGGATTAAGCCGAGAGTCCATCAATATGATGAAGTTTTGGTTAGAGTTTAAGCAAGAGTTTACGCTCAACCACCCTGACGCCGTAGGCTGTTTGAAAATGAATATGGATGGGGCTAATTTAACGGTGAGCTTTGATGCGCACCATTTGCGACAAATCATGTGGAACTTAACGAACAATGCATGGCAGCACAGTCGTAAAGACGAGCACGCGGTTACGGTGCTCATTCGATCTAGTGGCAAAATGTATATTTCGATTGTGGTGGCGGATAATGGAACAGGTGTTCCTGCTGAAAGCCGCAATAGTCTGTTTGAGCCGTTTTTTACCACTAAAAAAGAAGGCACGGGCTTAGGTTTATATGTTGCGCGTGAATTGGCTCACGCGAATATGGGGCAATTGCATTACCATCCTGAAATGAATGGTTTTGAGCTGATTTTACCGAAAGATGAGAAAGAATATGACTAGTATGCAAAAACCTGTGTTGGTGGTGGATGATGAAGAAGATATCCGCGATTTGATGGAAATGACCCTTATGAAAATGGGCTTGTCTGTCGATACAGCCGAGGGTGTGACTAGTGCTAAAAATAAGCTAGAAGATAAAGATTACTCTTTAGTGTTGACCGATATGCGTATGCCAGATGGTTCAGGACTCGAAGTGGTTCAATATATCAATGAATTAATGTTGGATGTGCCTGTAGCGGTGATTACTGCTTTTGGCAATGCTGATCAAGCAGTAGAAGCCTTGAATGCAGGCGCGTTTGATTATTTGCAAAAGCCGATTACTCTATCTCAACTTCGTACTTTGGTTAAATCTGCCATTAAAGTCCACGATGTGGAAAAGACTGAGCCGGCATCGAGTACTCCTCTGCCTTCTACTAGGCAGCGGCCGGTGCCGGCAAAACCATACCGAGCAAAAGATCAAGATACAGTGCACGCGGAGAATGAAATACACTTTCCTATTTCGGTAAAGCCTCATCCAACCTCTTATGTATCTCCTACTATCCGTAAAGGACTATCTGGCGGCATCGATGTGCCTATGAAAGTGCCAGCTGGGTTGCACTCTATTCGAGAACGATTGTCGATTGGAAGCACAAGCGGTGCGCAGGAACAGCATTTTGAAGTAGGTGGTGAAGTTGATATTCCACGTTTACTGGGTATCTCACCTCAAATGGTGGAGGTACGACATTTAATCCGCCGTTTGGCCGATTCTAATGTGCCTGTTTATATTGCAGGTGAATCTGGTTCGGGTAAAGAGCAAGCAGCACGCAGTATCCATGAATTATCATCGCGCGGGCAGCATTCATTTGTTGCGGTAAACTGCGGCGCTATTCCAGAAAACTTAATGGAAAGTGAGTTTTTTGGTTATAAAAAAGGCAGTTTTACCGGTGCGGACAAAGACCATCAAGGCTTCTTTCAGCATGCTGCTGGCGGCACTTTGTTTTTAGATGAAGTGGCAGACTTGCCATTGGCGATGCAAGTGAAGCTATTACGCGCGATTCAAGAAAAAGCGGTACGCCGTATTGGTGATGCGCAAGAAGTTGATGTTGATGTGCGCATTTTATGTGCTACGCATAAAGATTTGGCTGGGTTGGTAGAGTCTGGTGCATTCCGACAAGACTTGTATTATCGTTTAAACGTTGTCTCAATAACCATGCCGCCTTTGCGTGAAATGCGTGAAGATTTAGGCGCATTAATTGCCCGATTGTTACAAAAGCATCAGAATGGTTCTATGTCGTACCGATTAACGCCTAATGCACAAGCAGTCTTGTTGCAATACAGCTATCCAGGTAACTTCCGCGAGCTAGAAAATATTCTTGAGCGTGCTGTTGCGCTTACTATTGGCAATATTATCCAAGTAGACGATTTACAAATTACCTCTAGACCAATACCAATACAGAGTGATCTGTCGCTACCACCCGAACAAGAAGTGGCTGAGAGTATAGCGAGCAAGCTAAGTGCTGCTGATAACGCAGTTTCAAGTAATGATCTGCCATTTGTAGCAGGGCAGAATTCATTGCAGGAATATTTGGATAAAGTCGAGCAGAAAATTATTGAGCAAATGCTACAAACAACACGCTACAACCGCACACAAGCGGCAAAATTGTTGGGCATTAGTTTTAGATCTATGCGTTATCGTATGGAACGTTTAGGCTTAGATTGATATCCTGAGTCTAAATGAGTTATAAAAGGCTACCTGAAAGCAAATATTCTTTCAGGTAGCCTTTTATTTCAATATCTCGATTGAATAAATTGACACAACACAATAAGCGTTATTCGCGGTGATAAGGATGATTGTGCAAAATAGATACGGCGCGATAGAGTTGTTCGGTGAGTAAAACACGAACCATGCCATGGGGGAGTGTAAAACTTGATAAGCGCATCAACATATGCGCTTGCTGTTTTAAATAGTCGCTCATACCATCTGCGCCACCAATAATAAAACAGACGTTATCGCCGTTTTGTTGCCATTTTTTCAGGTAACCTGCCAATTCCACAGAAGTTGGCGCAATACCATGCTCATCTAGCGCCACTAGATAAGCGCCGGCTGGAATGGCTTCGAGCAAACGTTTTTCTTCTGCGGCCATCCCTTGCGTTGCATTAATGCCGCCGCCGCGCTTTTCTGGTTTGATTTCTTTGAGAGCATAATTAATATCGCGACCAAAACGCTTGGCGTATTCGCTTACTGCTTCATCTACCCAGCGTGGCATTTTAGTGCCAACGGCTAATACAGTAATATTCATAGTGTTATAAGTGATAGGTTCAGGTAGCCTGTGTCAATGTATAGGCTACCTGAAAGAAATAATTGATAAACTCAATCATGAATATATTTAAGGTTTGCTAATTGACATTAAAACAGTCACTACAATAAACAGCGGCCGTTTTGTTACATTAGCAAAATTTTTGCAGCTTATTTTGAATCAGCAGCGTGCCAAGGTTTGGCATCGCCTAAGTGGAAAGAAGGCTTTTCACCGCCCCATAAGGCTTCTAAATCATAATAATCGCGTACGGCAGGCAGCATCACGTGCACCACTAAATCGCCAGCGTCTACCAGCGCCCATTCGCCGGTATCTTGTCCTTCACTACTCAATATTTCAAAGCCGGCTGCTTTTAAATCAACGGCCACATTGTTAACCAATGCTTTAACTTGACGCGTACTGTCACCGCTGGCAACAATCATACGGGCAAACAATGATGTTTTATCTTGAGTATCCAATACGGCGATATCTTTAGCTTTCATATCTTCCAGCGCAGTGAAAGCGATGTCGACCATTTTTTGTAAGTCTTTTAAATCTTGCTTGTTCATGTTTTTCCTAAAATAGACTACTCTTTAATGGCAGGATTATACCTGATAAGAGTAGTGTAAGTATGTACTTATCGATAGAGTCGTTGAGCACAAATATAAGTGACAACATCTTTATTGAGCCAAGCAGAAGCGTCGCCGCCTTGGTGTAAAACTTGGCGAATATTGGTAGAGCTGATGTCAAATTGTGCCGCTTTGAGTAGATGTAAGCGGCCGTTTTGCAGCGCAGTACCAATCCATTCGTGTAGAGACGGCGGCGCCTGAGCGATGCCATCACCTTTTCGTGCAGCCACGGCAATGCGGGTATTTTTAACCAAACCTTGCCAGCGGTGCCAAGTGTGTAAGGTCATTAAAGAATCCATGCCCAATAAACACCATAGCTCAGCAGATGGAAACTGTTGTCTGAAAATTTCTACTGTATCAAAGGTATAAGTGGCACCTTCACGCACGATGTCGCAATTACTGGCGGCAAAACGTGGTTCGTCAGCAATGGCTAATTCTACCATTGCCAGTCGATTGCGCGCTGGTGAGTTAGTAGGTGTTTCTTTATGATAAGGATCACCGGCGGGTAAGAAAATAACGAGGTCTAAATCAAGCTCATCTGCAAACGCACGGGCAATGTGCAGATGGCCGTTGTGAATAGGATCGAAGGTGCCGCCGAATAAGCCAATTTTTTTCATAGATTACACATTTTGTTGGGTTAAGGGTTTAGACTTCAGGTAGCCTGAGCTTCAATTAAGCTGTCGGGCTTGCCGTTAACAATCACATTTAATTTACCTGTTGCTGGGTGCATCACCAAGCCGTGAATCGCAATATAATCAGGCATTAAAGGGTGGTTACGGATGATGCTAACAGTATGGCGCACGCTGTCTTCTACGTTATCAAAACCAGTGAGCCATTCGTCTAAATTAATGCCAGCATGGCGTAGGGTTGCAATGCGTTCTTCAGGGATACCATGCTCACGTGCTTGATCGAGAAAATGGCTAGAAGTGAAGCCGCGCATGCCACAGTCGTGATGGGCAATCACCATGATTTCTTTAACATTTAATTCAAATACCGCCACCAGCAGGCTGCGCATTACCGAGCCCCATGGATGGGTAACCACAGCGCCGGCGTTTTTAATCAACTTTACATCGCCGTTTTTTAAGCCCATTGCGCGCGGCAATAGTTCCATGATGCGTGCGTCCATACATGAAAGTATAGCCAACTCACGGTCTGGGTATTTGTTACTAAAAAACTGGCTATATTCGCCTGAACTAACAAACTCTTGGTTAAAATCTAAAATTTCCTCCATGATGCTCATGGGTTTATTCCTTTGCGTGCTGCGTATTTTAGAATAGGCCTTGTGTATGGCAAGGCATAAGAAGATAGATATTGGTTATTTCTTCGATACTGCATTGGCAGCGAGTGAGTTTAGATAAAGGCTACCTGAAACATATTAAAGCGTTTCAGGTAGCTTAAAAATCGGGTTAAACATTAGCTTAATGACTTGAATTTTCTGCGGAAATAAACCAAAGCTGGGAGGTCTTTTTGATTATTTACCGCAACTTCATCGATTTCTACTAAGAAAACAGTATGCGTGCCTACATCGTGTTGTTGGGTAACATGGCCGTGTAAATGCGCCACAGCGCCTTCAACTTGCCATTGATCGTTGTTGACGCGCTGCCAAATATGATATTCAAAGCGTTCTTCTGGCGACAGCTTCGTTAAGCCGGCGAAGTGTTCTGCCAAATCTTGCTGCTGTGCAGCTAAAGTATTGATACACAAGCGGCGATTAGTGTTTAAAATCGGATAAATACGTGCGCTGCGGTTAATGCACAGCATCACTGTAGGCGGCTCATCAGTAACAGAAGCAACCGCCGTCATGGTGATTCCATAACGACCCGCTTCGCCATCGGTGGTAATAACATGAACGCCAGCTGCGTATGAGGCCATGGCATCGCGAAAATTGGGTTGTAATGAAGTGGAAAGTTCTGTCATTAGGGCTTATCTGTTGTGATTTCGACCATATTTTGCCCGAGTGTGGTCAGCTCGCCAAGCAGTATATTGAGTTGTTGTAATTTTTCTTTGGTGTAGATTGCTTCAATATCGTCGTAACGGTTGTCTACTAATGTACAGATTTTATGATAGAGCTGGTCGCCCGTTTCAGTGAGTTTTAGATAAACTCGGCGTTGGTCATTTGAGGGCTTTAGACGCACAACATAATTGTTTTTTTCTAAGCGCGTTAAAATGCCAGTAAGACTAGGGCGCAAAATACACGCTTGAGTAGCTAAATCTTGAAAATCTAAAGTACAGTTTTCTGCCAACAAGCGAATGATGCGCCATTGTTGGTCTGTAATGCCAGCATCATTCAGAATTGGACGAAATTGGGTCATTAATGCTTCACGTGCCTGAATCAAGCTGATGTTAATAGATGCATGCTTGGATAGGTTAGTCATGGTAAAACATCCTATATCTGGTAAGGGAAGAGAGAAAGACAATATTCATAATGATATTAGTTTGATGTGAATAATATGCTGTTATTGATGGCAAGGCAATAAGGCTGCCTATATCTAGCACAAATAAAGTGTTTATATATAAATGATTGGTAGCGAATTGAATGATTCCAACCAAGCTTAAGATTGAGGTAGGTATACATCAAAACGAGTGCTTTTGCCGATATATTGGTAAGCAGGATCTTGGATATTAAGAAAGTTACCCAAGCGTGGACGCTTCACCACTATGCGTTTGCGTGCGCTACGGCGTGCTGTTTCTAACAATGTCGCTTCATCTTCGATTTGTCCAAGCCCGACCAAATCATGAAAATAAGCCATTTCTTTTTTGACTGCCGCACTTTTTTGCCGTTCTGGATACATAGGATCTAAATAAACCACATCTGGCTGCGGATGGTGTTGTAGCAATTGCGGCAATAATAGCCTAGCGTTGCCAAAATGCAGCGTAATGCGGCTTGCCGCATCTGCTGTGGCTTCATTGAGGCGCGCACGTGCCAAGCCATCGTCTAGCAGGCAGGCCACTATTGGATGTTGCTCAATGGTGTGTACCATAAGCCCCAAACTTGCTAATACAAAACTATCTCGCCCCAAGCCCCCAGTGGCATCCCACACTACAGGGTTGGTGCGGTGATTAACTGCTTTGCCAATCAACTCGCCACCACCTTTATTAAGACGGTATTGAGCAGCGCCGCCAGCAAAGTCAACGCGAACATGGCTTTTTTCGCCAGCGCGGCAAAGCGATAAACCATTTGCATCTGCCAATAAAAATAAACTTTGTTGCGGTATTTGTGAGCAAGGGTTTAAGCCAAACTGGAATATTCGTTCAGCCAATACAGAGTGGGCGGCGATAGAAAGTTCTGGTGCGAAGTAAACGGGAATCATAAGCTTGGTTTTGTCGTTTGAACGTCATTTGAAAACACAGGCAGCAAAAGGCTACCTGAAAACAAAAAAAAGGGTTAAGAAGCGCAAAGGCCACAGCGAATCTACATCAAGCCATCGACCCTGCAGACCGCCCATTATAAATAAGGCTGCCTGGAAAACAATCTCTTGCTATAATTGTCGATGCTTATTTTAATAAATCAAAGAATCCAAACATGAGCCAAACTCCGCTACTTGATACTGTGCCGCTGCCGCAGGACTTGCGCGCCCTGAATAAAAACCAGTTACCACAGGTAGCGGAAGAGTTGCGCACATTTCTATTAGAGTCTGTTGGCAAAACTGGCGGCCACTTTGCCAGTAATTTGGGCGCAGTAGAATTAACCGTGGTTTTACATTATGTTTATAACACACCAGACGATAAACTCGTGTGGGATGTAGGTCATCAAAGCTACCCGCATAAAATCCTCACTGGCCGTAGAAATCGCATGGACACCATTCGTCAATATGGCGGCTTGGCGGGCTTTCCTAAGCGCAGCGAGAGCGAATACGACGCTTTTGGTGTTGGCCATTCTTCTACTTCTATTGGTGCCGCATTAGGCATGGCTGTGGCCGATAAACTGGCTGGCAACGATAAGCGCAGCGTGGCGATTATTGGCGATGGCGCCATGACAGCAGGCCAAGCCTTTGAAGCACTCAATTGCGCTGGCGATATGGATATTAACTTATTGGTGGTGTTAAACGACAACGAAATGTCGATTTCGCCCAACGTTGGCGCTTTCCCCAAGTACTTAGCTACTAATGTTGTGCGCGACATGCGCGGCGTATTAAGCGCATTTAAACATCAATCTGAGCGGGTGCTCAATAAAGTGCCTGGTGCGATGGAAATGGCACAAAAACTAGAGCATAAAATAAAAGCCATTGCCAGCGAAACTGAACACACAAAGCAATCACTATCGTTATTTGAAAATTTTGGTTTTCGTTATACTGGCCCAGTTGACGGCCACAATGTAGAGCAATTGCTTGAAGTGCTCACCGATTTGCGCCACAGAAAAGGCCCGCAGCTGCTGCACGTTATCACCAAAAAAGGGCAGGGCTATAAACTGGCTGAAAACGATCCCGTTAAATACCACGCCATCAGCAAAAAAGTAGCCGAAGATGATCAATCTGCTGCCCTAACAACCCCTAAGCCCACTTATACCCAAATTTTTGGACAATGGCTGTGCGATCAAGCTGCTGCTGATAAGCGCTTAGTGGCGATTACGCCAGCGATGCGTGAAGGTAGTGGCTTAGTCGAATTTGAGCAGCTATTTCCTGAGCGTTATTTTGATGTTGGCATTGCCGAACAACATGCAATTACCTTTGCTGGTGGTTTAGCCTGTGAAGGTGCCAAGCCTGTAGTGGCAATTTATTCTACTTTTTTACAGCGCGGCTACGATCAACTCATTCACGATATTGCCTTACAAAACTTACCCGTGTTGTTTGCCATAGATCGCGCCGGCATTGTGGGCGCTGATGGCCCCACTCATGCTGGTGCATATGATTTAAGCTTTTTGCGTTGCATTCCCAACATGGTGATTGCCACGCCCAGCGATGAGCAAGAATGCCGCTTGTTATTATCCACCTGTTATCAACACCAAGGCCCAGCAGCAGTGCGCTATCCGCGTGGCAGCGGCAGTGGTATAGAGGTTTCAGCTAGCCTCAATACTGTTGCACTAGGCAAAGGCGTATTGCGTCGCCAAGGCAGCAAAGGCGCAATTTTGGCGTTTGGCAGCATGGTGGCACCATCGCTGCATGTTGCCGAGATACTTGATTTTAGTGTGGCTGATATGCGTTTTGTAAAGCCGCTGGATGAAGCATTGATTCTCCAATTGGCGCGTGCACATGATTATTTGATTGTTACCGAAGAAAACGCCGTGCAAGGTGGCGCGGGCAGCGCAGTATTAGAATTGCTGGCTAAAAACATTATTTTAAAGCCAGTTTTACTAGTCGGTATCGCCGATATTGTAACTGAGCACGGTAATCCCGA
>CAZLYX010000009.1:46858-50824 GCA_964563885.1 uncultured Neisseria sp.
AGCCAGTTTTACTAGTCGGTATCGCCGATATTGTAACTGAGCACGGTAATCCCGAACGGTTGATGGACGACTTAGGGTTGAGTAATGATGGCTTATTGACGAAAATTCGCACATGGAGTACAAAATCATAGTAAAATGCATGTGGCATTAATAAAGCAGTAACTATATGTTTTAATATATTTTAATATGTTTTGGTATAGTTACCAAGTCAAATAGTTATAAAGAATTTATACCCACACTGTTAATTTTAGAAGTTACCATGCATACGTTTCCCTTGCAGAGCTGCGCATTTCAAGAGTTGCCTGCCAACATGTATTATCGAGTGTTGCCCGAGCCTCTAAACTCGCCCTATTGGATTGCGCGCAATTACATGCTTGCTCATCAATTAGGCTTGCCTGAAAGCTGTTTTGGCCCCGTTGACAATCTATTGTGCTTGGCTGGCAGCATTAAAACCTACCATCCCAAGCCTCTTGCCACCGCTTATGCAGGTCATCAATTTGGTGTTTACGTTACCTCTTTGGGCGATGGACGCGCCATGTTATTGGGCGAAACCGTTGATAACGCAGGTAAACCATGGGAATGGCAGCTTAAAGGTGCTGGTCGCACCCCATTTATACGTAGCGATGGCGATGGTCGTGCTGTGTTGCGCTCAAGCATCCGCGAATACTTATGTTCTGAGGCCATGCACGGTTTAGGCATTCCCACCACGCGCGCACTTTCCATCACCGGCAGCCAAGACATCATCATGCGCGAAGAAGCAGAAACCGCCGCCATTGTTACCCGCATTGCCCCCAGTTTTGTGCGTTTCGGACATTTCGAATACTGGTATATTTGTGGCCACCGCGACAACGTTAAAGCGCTGGCCGATATGTTAATAGACCAGCATTTCCCCGAATGCCGTCAAGCTTTCAATCCCTACCAAGCCTTATTTGCCAACATCACCCGCCGCACCGCAGAATTAGTTGCCGCATGGCAAAGCATTGGTTTTTGTCATGGCGTGCTCAACACCGACAATATGTCAGTATTAGGGCTTACGATTGATTATGGCCCATTTTGTTTTCTAGAGCATTACAACCCACAGCATGTTTGCAACAGCGTTGACATCACCGGGCGCTACGCCTTCAACGAGCAGCCCCACATCACCGAATGGAATCTTTCTCGCTTAGCGCCCTGTTTTTTAGGTTTAGTACTTGAAGACGATCTTATGGCACAGCTAGAGTTGTATCAAGGCTACCTAAACGAAGTTTACATGCAGCGCATGCGTGCCAAGCTTGGACTAATGGCCGAAGATGTACACGACACCGAGCTTGTATGCGATTTATTAAACTCGCTAAAAGATTGCCAAGTTGATTACACCTTGTTTTTCCGTTATTTGAGTAAGCTCAATCCCGCCCAAGGCGCGCCCATGCCTGAGCAGTTGGTGAGTTTATTTCATGGCCCTATGTTTGAATTTCAGCGTTGGGTAGGGCGTTATCGCAGCCGATTATTGGCCGAAAACAGCGATCCCGCCGAGCGCGTAACCCGCATGAATCGTCACAATCCTTTATACATATTGCGCACGTACTTAATCGAAGCCGCCATCAAGCAAGCAGAGAACGGCGATAACAGCGAAATCAGCCGTTTACACCGCTGCATGCAAAATCCATTTGATGAACGTCCTGAATTTGTCGATTACGTAGGCTTACCAAGTTCGTGGCTAAACAGCATGGCTGTGCGCAGCTCCAGCTAGCCGTTTAAATATCATATTTAAACCAGTATTTAAACAATCAACACCAAACACAAAAGGCTACCTGAAACATTTCAGCTAGCCTTTTTTCAAACCAAACCCGCACAACCAACTCCAACCAATTCAATTCAAGCCATTCAAGCCATTCAAGCCATTCAAGCAATAAAGCCAAAACCTAAAGCCAGCGCCCCAGCGTAATTCTATCCAATCCCGCCCAGTCTTGCAGCGTGGCCACTTCTGCAAACCCATTTGCCAGCAAAATCGCCCGCGCAGCATCGCCCTGATCAAAGCCGTGTTCTATCAACAGCCAACCGCCCGCGCGTAAATAATGGCGTCCGCCCTCTGCCAGCGCCCGAATACAGCTTAAGCCATCGCCAAAATCGGTTAACGCAGCCGCAGGCTCAAATCTCAAATCGCCTTGGCTTAAATGAGCATCATCCGCTTCTATATAAGGCGGGTTTGACACCAACACATCAAAAGCCGCCCGTTTAGCAGCAGGCGCAGCATCAAACCACGAGCCCAGCGCCCAATTAACTTTTCCAGCCAAATCAGCGGCCAATAGTGCCCCATTTTCACGCGCCAGCGCCAGCGCGTTTGCACACACATCAGATGCGCGCACCTCAGCATCAGGGCGTTCTAGCGCCAGCGTGAGCGCAATTGCGCCGCTGCCCGTGCCCAAATCCCACAGCTTGCCCTGTTTAGGTAGCCTTGTTAACACAGCCTCTACCAACAATTCAGTTTCAGGACGAGGAATCAACACCGCTGGCGACACCTTAAACACCCGCCCATAAAATTCACGCTCGCCCACAATATAAGCCATCGGTTCGCCCTTTAGGCGTCGCGCAGCCAGCGCATTCAATTGAGCCAGCAGCTCAGGCGTTAACACCGTATCGCCATGCCCCACCAAAAAAGCATGCGTCCAGCCAGCGGCAGCGTGCAACAGCATACGGCTTTCCAAGCGTGGCAAGCCGCATTGTTGCTGCCATTTTACAATTGAAACCACCATATCATTAACACCCTATTCAATAAGCCAAGATTGTAACGCAGCCACCGCCGCGCGCGCCATGTTCAAGCCCAGCTCTGCATCATTATTCAACGCCCAGCTCGCTTAGCAGCGTGCCTATTTTGCTTATATATATGTTAATCAAATATAACATCTCAACCATTAGCGCAGCATAAAGGCTACCTGAAAGCCCAACAACAGCCTTTCAGGTAGCCTTTTACATAATCTACAAGCCATCATATTCAACAGCGCCCATGATAAAACAGCATATACCAAGCAAAAGCAATCGGCGCAGCAAACCTAAGCCAACCCATACATAATAAACATCTACAAACAATATCCAGTGTTATTATTCTTACCATTTACCAACATTGCCACTATAAACAAGCGTCCAATCAGCATTCACCCACCGCGCCCGCCGCCCCAAAAAATTAAAGTGACAAATTACGTCACATGTTAACAAAGCCACAAAGGTAGCAAACTGACAATCTACGGCACACTGCCCCAAAACGGCAGCTTAAAATCGCCCAGCTCAGCCCATGCATTAATCATTAAAAACCTATAAACAATTTAAAAACAACACTTTAGCGAATAATTAGCAACACTCAGCCAAAGTTGGCATGCCCATTGCTACATAGTTTATATCCGCCGCACACCAAGTTGTAGAGCAACAGCGAGGTAATTGAGGCGGATGCTGTAAACATTCCTTCTTCTTAAAATGGTTTTAAAAAATAGCAACAAACACATTACGGGATTATGCATCACCCATAACTAAAGCAACATTAGATAATTTTTTAATTTGTACTACAAACTTACTGGAGTAACACACCATGAACGCAATCCAAAAGGGTTTCACCTTAATCGAATTAATGATCGTAATCGCCATTATCGGTATCTTAGCCGCCATCGCGCTGCCAATGTACGGTGACTACATCTCAGAAGCACAAATGACTCGCGTAGCTGGCGAAATGGCTGGTCGTAAAACCATCGTTGATGCTGCTGTATTTAAAGGCCGTGGCATCGTAATTGGTGATTCAACTAAAGCAGACAACACTGATACTTTGTCTTTCGCTAAGGGGGGAGGCCTTCGACGAGTACGCCGCGTGGCGGGTCACCTCGGGGGGGTGCGAGGAGAAGCACCTGGGCTCGCGCGGGATCGCCGTGCCCACCCGCGACGCCACCGTCGCGGCCCGACGCTTCGGCATCGACGACGGCAGCAGCGGCTGCATCCACACCC
>CAZLYX010000010.1:0-11847 GCA_964563885.1 uncultured Neisseria sp.
CCAAGTTAGAAAGAGGGCCTGCGATGGCGACAACACGCATGCCAATGCGAACATTGGTTGTAGAAGAAATTGATAGGTCATAATTGAATCTAAGAGCTATAAATTTGAAGACAACCCAAGATTCTATTCTAGTTGCAACGTTTCAAACAAAATATGAAAGGCTAGTGATATAGAGTTTGTTTTCTGTAATTTATTAATAACAATCTTGAATAGTTACAGTCCAGACATCTTCTAGTTTTGGCAAACCTAGAGCCTCTTGTAACCCGTGATGAGCGAAAGGCTTTACTCATTCGTGAACATCTGGTAAGTCTAACCGACAAGGTATATCTGAAGCTAAATCTAGACATTCTTATATGGTCGCAATTTTTATTTGGTCAATTTTTTCTGGGATATTTCTTGTGTGAGCTATTTTGTTGCGGATGCTAAATAAGTTCTCAACCTTATTAATAAAAGGTTTTATTTTTTAAAATCTACAGGTTGAGAGTGTAATAAAGGCAGGTATTCACGTGACATCTTATGCATTGGTGGTGAAGGCGTTTTCTCCATTAACCAGTTTGTATCAGGTGTTATTTTGCCGATATGTATTTTAATTGCTGCTTCAAGTGCTGCTGTCATGATCATGATTAAACTTCGAAGAGATTTTTTAGCGATGATGCCTGCTTCTTTTAATAAGATATGCCCAAGAGGTTCATCAAGATCAGAAACTTGGCCAAACCATCTCTATAACATTCAACTTAAACCTTAGGTGTTTTTACATGCTATTAGCACAATGTTTGACAGACTCTGTAATGATGAGATATTTAAATATTTAAGAAATACATATACGGTTAAAAAAAGGCTGCACTAAGTAATATTTTCTGAGCAGATGTTTTAAATCACTTGGATTGATTAAGAAGTGGCCTCACTTGTTTGAACACTCAACTTGCGTTTATAAGTGAAAAAGCCTACGGGATTTTAAAGTATTGTCAAGCCGAGATTTTGATGGTGTTAAAGATTTGGTACGCTTCATCAGGTGTTTGTTTATTGAGACTTGAATGCCCACGCTCTGCATGATACCAGTGGAAATACTCCGCAATATCAGCCTTGGCGTGGGAGACCGAAGTGTAAGCCTTTGCATGAATTTGAGATTCGTTTCGGATAAAGGCTTGGCTTCGTAATACGGCCTACCTCTACTAAAACCCAGCAACTCGGCTTGGCGCTTGATGGACAACCCGCAGTTTCGGTTAATCATTGCTTTGGGCTCAGCAATCTCGCCTTGATGAGTGCTGTTTCTAAAAAATCATTCTCCAATGTGAGTTGACCAATTTTAGCGTGAAGCGGTTTTAAATCGGTGGGTTCGGGCTGAGACTCTGAACTGCCAAATACGCTGGCAGCGTGTTCTTGCAGTTGTTTTTTCTACTCGACGATTTGGTTGGCGTGTAGGTCAAACTGCTCTGCCAATTGAGCAAGTGTTTTATCGTTTTGCATCGCTGCCAAGGCTAATTTGGCTTTGAATGTAGGGCTGTGATTGCGACGAGGACGACGTGAGATGGTGTTACTCGTTTTCGATGCCAAATTAATGGCCAGTTGAGTAAACTTTATCACTTATCGGGCTGTTCAGTTTTGTTGAGCCACTTCTTTGAGCTTACTTGATTAAGTTGGAAACTATTTTGAAAGCAGGATGCTGGCAGTCTTTTAAGAGCTGGAATAAAAGACTTTCCACATTGCTCACAATTGCGCCTGCTGCTTGCATTTGAGTTAGGGCGTTTTGTTTATTCTCGAGGAGGCGTGAAGTTGTGCACTCAAAAGGGACGTAGGTTTGAAACCCATATTTTTGTAAATCTAATACGCTTTGTAGCATACATACATGAGCTTCCGCACCTAATATAATGACATTGTCGATGTGATTTTTCTCTAGTTCGGCACTTACTTCTGGTGTTAACGCTGAAAAAGTAGTTTTCTCAAATAAAGAATACTCTGCCGGTAAAACTTCTTGAATTTCGGAGATGGTTTTCCCCAGTCCTTTTGAGTATTGTTCGGTAACAATTAATTTAATATCAAGCGCTTGTAAGCCTTTTAATAATATTCGGCTATGGTTGACACAGGCTTCGCCTTGTTGCATCACGGGCATGAGCCGTTCTTGGAAATCAACGATTAAGCCTACTGTGTTATGTGTTGCTAAATATTTACTCATGGTGTTCTCCTTTGATCATGACTGCCATTTGTTTAGGTTCTATTGTTTGTTTTTATTCTAAGAGATATTTTATATATAATCAAACACTTATATTTTTTTTAGAGGAGCCATTCTAGAGTAGATGCATATGTCAATAAAGCTACCTGAAGAATTAGTTTAATAAAAAATGTACACTGTTGCTCTAAACTTTAGGCTTATCAAAAAATCTGCCTTCAGCCAATAAGCGTGCAATAGGTGCAAAACCAGTACGATGATCGGATAATATGCCGTATTGTTCCAAGGCTGCTATGTGTCGCGCAGTGCCATAGCCTTTGTGTTTATCGAAACCATATTGAGGATAGCGTTTAGCTAGCGCATACATTTCGGCATCACGTGCTGTTTTGGCTAAAACAGAAGCAGCAGAAATCGCCATCATTTTACTATCGCCTTTTACTAAGGCTTCAGCTTCTAAATTAAGATCAGGCGGGATGCGGTTGCCATCAATCCAAACTTTTTCAGGTAGCGTTTGTAAGCCTTCTATCGCTCGTTTCATTGCCAACATGGTGGCGTGTAAGATATTGAGCTGTTTAATTTCATTCACATCTGCTGAGGCAATATTCCATGCAATGGCTTGTTCTTTAATGGAAATGGCCAATAGATCGCGCTTTTTTTCGCTGAGTTTTTTTGAATCAGTAAGGCCAGATAAATTGTAATTTGCCGGCAAAATAACTGCTGCGGCGAATACACTACCAATTAAAGGGCCGCGACCAGCTTCATCTACGCCTGCCTCCAAGTATGGTTTCATTTTGACGCCTCTGCCAGCACAGCTTCAGCCGCCAGGGCTGCGGTGTCTTGTTTTAATAATAAATGAAGGTCAGTGAAATCTTGCTTCAATGCAGCGATGGCTTGGGGCGACTCATACCAATGAGCTATGGCATCGGCCAATTTTTGCGGCGTGGCATCGTTCTGTAGTAGTTCGGGCACGGCGGCTTTATTGAGCAGAATGTTGGGTAAACCTACATAAGGCACTTTAATTTTATGCTTAACCCAAGCATAGGTGAGCGGTGAGATTTTATAGCTAATCACCATTGGGCATTTGCACAATGCGACTTCCAAAGTAGCAGTACCACTGGCGACTAAGGTGACATCTGCTGCTGTGCAAGGCTCGGCGGCACCTGCTGGTAAAAGTGTGAGTGGTAGATGGCTAAATTTAGGCTGTGCGATCAATTTATTTAAACGAATGCGTGCAGCTTCGGTGGCCACTGGTAATAGAAACTGTGCTTGTGGGTAGCGTGAGAGCAGCAGCAGGGCAGTTTCAAAAAAAAGTGGTGCCAAGTAATCAATTTCGCTCACTTGGCTGCCGGGCATTAGCACAAATACAGGTACCTTATTGTCTAAGCCTAAGCGTGCACGTGCACCAATGCGGTCTGCTTCAATAGGCATCATTTGTGCAAGCGGATGGCCAACAAACTGTGCTTTACCGCCAGCATCAACATAAAGTTGAGGTTCCATTGGAAACAAGCACAGCACTTGGTTAACTTGATGAACAATTTTCAACACCCGCTCACGCCGCCACGCCCATACAGAAGGGCTAACGTAATGGATGGTTGGAATACCAGTTGCTTTAAGTTTTTCAGCCACACCTAAATTAAAATCTGGCGCATCAATACCCACAAAAACATCTGGCTGCAGGCGAATTAAATCATTTATCAAACCTTTGCGAATGCGTAAAATTTCAGGTAGCCTTTTCAAGACATCCACTAAACCACGTACAGCCAGCTTTTCTTGTTCGTATAGACTTTCACAACCTAGAGCCGCCATTTTAGGGCCAGCAATACCAATAAAGCGGGCGTCAGGATGACGGGCGCGTATGGCTTCGATTAAGTGTGCGCCCAACAAATCGCCAGAAGCTTCGCCTACGCTTAAAGCGATGGTGAGCGGCTGATTATGTTGTTTAGTGCTTGATGCTATTTTTGCGGTCATTGAACGTCCGACAGTGCGTTAAAGTATTGATTGTACCTAAAATGACAGTAGTTAGCAGCCTTGGTATCATTGTTTCAGATAGCATTTATTAATGCTAAAGGCTACTTGAAAGCAAGGTTTGATTGTTTATGAATGACATTGTGTATAGACTCAGTTAAGCAATTTATAGATGAGATAAATTGGTTTTGTTGACAGAGGCTACCTGAAGCTTTGGGTATGATATTAAGATTAACAGTTTTAAAGGATAGATGATGAGCAAACAAATTTTAATGCTGGTAGGCGATTATGTGGAAGATTATGAAGTGATGGTGCCGTTTCAATTTTTAACAGCGCTCGGCTACATTGTTCATGCTGTGTGTCCTGATAAAAAAGCAGGCGATACTGTAGCAACAGCTATTCATGACTTTGAAGGAGATCAAACGTATAGCGAAAAACGCGGGCATAACTTTGCAATTAACCATGATTTTACTGCTGTAAATACCAATGATTATGTTGGGCTGGTGATTCCGGGTGGACGCGCACCTGAGTATTTACGTTTAAACTCACAAGTATTATCAATAGTGCAGGCATTTGATGTAGCTGCCAAACCTATTGCAGCAGTGTGTCATGGTGCACAATTATTAGCAGCAGCAGGCGTGTTGGCAGGCAAAACATGCTCTGCTTATCCTGCCTGTGCACCAGATGTGCGCGCAGCGGGCGGCACTTATGCAGACATTGGCATCACTGAAGCAGTAACAGATGGTAATTTGGTTACTGCGCCCGCTTGGCCGGCTCATCCAGCTTGGATGGCACAGTTCATCCGTGCGCTTGGGGCTGTGGTGACGATTTAATAACAATAAACAGTTGAGTGGTTTATATTAAAAAGGCTACCTGAAATCTTCAGTTAGCCTTTTATTATGTGAGCCAGAAATAAAGCTAGGTGACAGATAAACTTGTTTTAATAGGGTACTCGGTTAACAATCTGCTGAAAAAACGTCACTTTGTATCTGTATGCCAAATGTTTAATTAAAATATTTGTAAATTACTGGGTAAGTTTTGATATAAATAAATTGTGTTAATTGCTTATTGATTTAACATTTAATTTTGTTTACATATAATTAATAGAAATTTAAATGTGTAATAAGTTCAATTTAAGGTCATTTATTGGTTAGGAAGTGATACTGATCATACTAAAGGTCTGCATGCTTTGCAGATTTGGTAATCTTAACTACCTAATGGCCTGAAACGCCTGTAAATCAAAGTTTTGGGCTTCGTGGTGAGTCGGGTATAATCAACATATCTGAACCGAATTTTAGATACACCGCCTACAAAAGCAGTAAGTTGTCGTAATGCGATGGCTTGATGCCCAATTGGGCGGTTATACATTCGGATTCCATCAATATTAGCGCCTTGTGATCCAGAGGAACATGCATGTCATCTTACAATCCAAATGAAATAATCATTCACGGCACCACAAGCACGGGTAAAGTGTTCCGACCAAGCGATTGGGCTGAGCGGCTTTGCGGTATTTTGTCGTCTTTTGATCAGGGCAACCGTTTGGCCTATCACAAATGGGTTTCTCCAATGTTAGTTGATCAAGTGCGCAGTGTGGCAGTGGATAAAAAGCTAGAAGAAATCAATCCAGTGATGTTCCGTTTTTTACTCGACTTTGCGCATGATAATGACTTGCGTGTGATGGAATATGAAGAGCTGAAAGCAGAAGAAGACAACAAGAAAAACGGCGTTGTTCCACATATCAAAGAAAGCTTGGTGGCTGTTGAAGAAGCAACGCCTGCTGTTTTGGAACCAAATCAAGCTACAGTCGTATCGATAAAAACGGGTATTGGCAGCAGCTTGCGTGAGATTACTGCCGAGGAAACAGCCACAACCTTTGCTACTTTAAGCATGTTGCGACCAATGTTAACTGACGTGAGTCGTTTTGTTGAACAAGTTAATGAGTTACAACGCCCTAGAGGGTATCGTCTGCTTGGTATTTTTGAAGAAGGCAAAACCAATGCGGTGGCAGTGTGTGGTTTTAGAGAAGAAGCCAACTTGGTGAGTGGCCGCCATATGCATATTGATGAGATAGTGACGATTCCACAAAGCCGTGGCCGTGGTTATGCGGCACGCTTGTTAGCTGAAGTGCATCGTGTTGCTGTTGAAGCAGGTATCAATCAGATTCATATTGATTCCAACGTGGGCACTGAGCGCGCTTCTGCTCATCGTTTATATTTTCTTCATGGCTTTGAAATTACGGCGCATCATTTTATATGTGATGTGAAAAATTTTAGATAAATCAGCTCATACTTTAGCTAATCTATATGAAGTGCATTAAGTTTTAAAAAGCTACCTGAAAAAATTAGGTAGCTTTTTTACATGTGTATGCCACAACAGAATGAGTGTGAATAGAAATATAAAGGCTACCTGAAATTATTTTCAGGTAGCCTTTATTTGTTAGAAAGCATAAGTCTTAGCATATAGTGAAGACGTTTCTTGCAGTGTTACTTTGCGTCTACTTCTTTTTTAAATTCTGCATAAAGCTCTGGATTTTTCTCTTGTAGTAAGTGAGCTATAGCAATATCGTCTGCTTTGATTTGGGTTAAATCTAGCTTTTCAATATGGACTAGGCGCAGCAATTCACGCACAGGTTTAGGCATAGTGCGACCGGATTCATAACGAGAACCACCAGACTGCGTTACCCCTAAGCAGCTCCAGAATTCTTGTTGATTTAAGCCGAGCTTTTTGCGAATATCTCGGACATTTTTAATGTTATCGAAAGGTTTCATGATAAGACGTCGTTCCTATTGTAGTTATGTTGTTAATACTAAATCTATCTGTAACAAAAGTTATTATAGCGTAGTATAAATCTCTATCTTATAAATAACAAAGTGCTTTAAATGATTTTTAACAATATAAACAATAGCGGCATGAATGTAAGGATGTGAGTTATGCTAAGAGGCTTTATGCTTATGGCTTTTAACAGAAAGTGTAAATATTGCATGAATACAACAGGTCTTGTTTTTATGGTAATACAAAGGCATATTTAACTAAAAAATAGATGCTATCGTGATAGTTAGGCAGCTCGTTGAGTCTAAGAAGGGGGGCTTAAAACCATCTAAATGGGCTATTAAACGATATAAAAACTCAGTCGGTGGAGCGACTGAGTTTTTGAAAAAGGTTTTAAAAAGTGAATAATTAAGGTTTACCAGTGGCGGGGCTGATGGTGAGAATTTCATAACCTGTTTCTGTAACTAAAACCTCATGCTCCCATTGTGCAGAAAGCGATCGATCTTTGGTAACTGCAGTCCAGCCATCGGGTAAGATGCGCAAGTGGCGTTTGCCTTGATTGATCATTGGTTCGATAGTGAAAATCATACCAGCTTCTAATTTTAGTCCTTGGCCTTTTTGACCATAGTGCAATACTTGCGGCGCTTCGTGAAAACCACGACCGATGCCATGACCGCAAAATTCTTGTACCACTGAATAACCAGCACTTTCAGCAACTTGCTGGCAGGCGTAGCCCACGTCGCCTAAGGTCGCTCCAGGCTTAACAACATCAATAGCAGCCATCATGGCTTCGTGGGTAACATCAATCAGACGTTGTGATTGTGGGCTAATTGTTCCTACAGCAAACATGCGACTGGAGTCGCCGTGAAAACCATCTTTTTTGATGGTGACATCTATGTTGATGACATCGCCTTCTTTCAAAGGTTTATCATTAGGAATACCGTGGCAAATCACATGGTTAACAGAAGTGCAGCATGATTTTGGGTAGGGCGGGTTGCCATAATTCAGCGGTGCTGGATAACCGCCTTGCACATTAATGTGGTAATCATGAATAAGCTTGTCGATTGCTTCTGTGGTAACACCAGGCTGAACGAATGGGCCGATGTAATCGAGCGCTTCGGCGGCTAATCTGCCTAATTCGCGCATTTTATCGATCTCTTCGGGCGTTTTAATGATCACTTCCATGCTATTCCTTATGTTTACGTATTCTACATCTGGCGCTTAGGCCAAGTGTGTGTGATGTATTTATTATAATGTGAATCAAGACTATCTAAAATCAGGTAATTTTTTTTAAAACAAAGTATTAACAGCGGCTTCAATATCATCGGCGCGCATAAAAATTTCGCCGATTAGAAAGGTATGTACGCCATTTTTTTGCATGAAATCCACATCTTTTTTGCTGCTGATGCCGCTTTCGGTGACCACAGTTTTACCGCCAAGTTGTGGTAGTAACGCTAAAGTGTGTTCTAGTGATACCTCAAAAGTGCGCAAATCGCGGTTGTTGACGCCTATTAGCGGTGTGGTGAGGTTGCGGCATTTTTCCAACTCAGAGGCATCGTGTAGCTCAAGTAAAACCGTCATTCCCAGTTTGTGGGCAATGCGTTCAAAGTGCTCCATTTGTGTTGCTTCTAATGCAGCAGCAATCAGCAAAATAGCGTCTGCGCCCCAAGCACGCGATTGGTAGACTTGGTATTCGTCGATGATGAAATCTTTACGTAATATGGGCAGTTTTATTGCGGCTTTGGCTTGTTGAAGATGCTCAGGGGCGCCTTGGAAATATTGCGAGTCGGTAAGTACAGATAAACAAGCCGCCCCAGCACGTGCGTAGGCTCGGGCAATATTTGCAGGGTTGAAATCCTCACGGATTAAGCCTTTGCTGGGGCTGGCTTTTTTTATCTCGGCAATGATGGCAGGCTTATCAGCATCGTGTTTAGCTTGGATAGCAGCCAAAAAATCACGCGGCGGTTCTGCATCAGCAGCGAGTTGTTTTATTTCAACTAAAGAAATAGTAGCTTGCGCTGTGGCCACTTCTTCGACTTTAGTGGCGAGAATTTTATTGAGAATATCAGTCATAGTGGCAGCTTTCAAAACGGGAATGATGATTATAACAAAATGGTGCGCTTGCGCTATAGGCGCGGTAGGGCTAAGGCTATGCGGTGCGCCCATAAGCGCAATGCATAGCCGCTCCAGAGTAGGAGGTTGAGGCTGATTGCGTTAATCCAATCGAAGTGGTGGAGCATAAACATGAATAAGCCAACGATGACAGAAACGGTGCCGTAGAAATCTTTACGTAAAATCATCGGAATATCATTCACCATTACATCACGTACAATACCACCACCAACGGCTGTGACAAAACCCAGTGAAACGACACCGAATAGATTTAAATCTAAAGCCAAGCCTATTTGGACACCTGTAATAGTGAAGGCAACTAGCCCGAGCGAATCAGTCAGCAAAAATAAAGTAGCCAGGAATCTTTGTTGTTGGTATTGCACCTTCAGTAGCCCACACAGCAATAAGGTAATGAAGATGGTGATAAGTGCATCGTTTTGGGTGAACACCAATGGCGTGCGCCCAACCATGACGTCTCGCATCAGACCACCGCCGATGGCCGTGAGCAATGAGGTGATTAAAACGCCAAGGACATCCAAGCGTTTGCGCACGCCGACCAAATATCCTGAAAGGGTGAAGGCGGCAGTGCCGATGATGTTGATGATTTCAGGAGCAGAGGCATTCATATTTCAGATAATTAACGCAAAGATGTCAATTATAGCGTGCAAAGGCACTGCTGTCTTGAGGGTGGTAAGTAACTTTCGTGGTGATACTTATGATCAAGACAAACAGCACTGTGCTTGAAAAGCGTTGTATCAGAGTGAGTTAGGACGATTGGCCAACCTATAATAATATCTGATGCATGAGGCTACCTGAAAGCAAATAGATAAATTTTATGTTCAGGTAGCCTTAAAACCAGCGCGTTTAACGGTTGTCTTGATACCAACGAATAAATGCATCGGGCTTTACAAAGCCCAATAAAGCTTCGCTGAGGCGACCGTCGGCATGAATAACGAATATACCTGGTGGCCCAAATAAACCATATTCTTTTAATAGTGCTTGATGTTCTGGCGTGTTGGTGGTGACATCGGCTTTAAAAAAGCGCTGCATATTCACTTCTGCCTGAACTTCAGGTTGGTTGAGCGTATAAGCTGCCATCTCTTTGCATGACACACACCAATCAGCATAAAAGTCTAAAACAATAGGCTGGCTTGGATCAGCTTCTAAGGCACTTACCATCGCTTGTTTAAGTTGAGTGACATCAGTGTATACATGCTCTGGTTTGTAGGTGTCAGCAGTAGAGGATGTGAGGGTTAGAAAGCGATGAAGATTGGTGGTTTCTTTCATCACGCTGTAATAAGCAAACCAAGTGCCTGCGAGCAGTAAAAATATCCCCAGTAACATGCTGGTAAACTTCATGGCGCCGCGAAACTGTGAAGCTTTAGCCAATAGCATACCCGCTGGAATAATCATTAAGAGGCTGTAGAGCGCTACGGTTAACTCATAGGGCAAAAACGGGGTTGCTAAATAGACCGCCACTGCCAACAGAATAAAGCCAAAAGCATATTTAATCCCATTCATCCATGCGCCTGCCTTAGGCAGTATATGGCCACCAAAGGTGCCAATGAGCACCAATGGCACACCTGTGCCTAAGGCCAGCATATACAGCGCCAGCCCGCCAAGCGTTGCATCGCCCGTTTGGCCAATATAACCAAGCGCAAAAGCCAACGGCGGGGCAACACACGGGCCGATAATTAATGCAGACAACATGCCCATCACAAACACCGAAGCGATTTTACCGCCTGAAAGTTTGCTGCTTTGCTGTTGAAAATAACTTTGGATAACGCTAGGCAGTTGCAGGCTGAATACACCAAACATTGATAAAGCGAGCACCACCATCACCACTGCTGCGGCTAAAACCACCCATGGTTGTTGTAACCACACCGTTAGTAATGCGCCGGTAACACCCGCAATCACGCCTACCACGGTATAAGTAAGCGCCAAGCCTTGTACATAAATCATCGATAACGCAAAGGCGCGGGTTTTAGTGGTACCTTTATCAGAGACGACAATGCTCGACACAATCGGCAGCAATGGATACATACAGGCGGTAAAGCTTAGGCCAATACCTGCGAGAAAAAACGCCAATAAATTGGCGTTGAGCGTATCCCAAGACAGCTTAAAGCGACTGCTGTCTTTACTGGGCTGTGGAGAGGATGAGCCGTTAGGAGACGGAGAGAGGAATAAGTCTTTCCCACTTTTAGGCACCTCAGTTTGATAAAGACCACTGTCAGTTATTTCAAATTCTTGAGTGGACGGCGGATAACACACACCCACTTCAGCGCAACCTTGATAATTGAGCGTCAGTTTATAAGCACTTTTAACAGGCTTTTGATAAGGCCACACTACTTGAGCGGCACGATGATAAACGATTTGCTTGCCGAAAAACTCATCATTTATTTCTTCACCTGTACTGAATGTCGGTGCTGAAAGTACAACACCGTTATCTGTGTCAGCACTGATTTTCTGCTGATATAAGTAATAGCCATCGGCTACCGAAAATTGTACAGAAATCCCTTCGTCAGTGACATTGACTTGTGGCACAAACGCTTGCTCTGGCGGCAATAATTTAGATGCATCAAGAGCAAAAGCAGCACTAAAGCTGAATAGTAGGGCAAAGAAGTAAAGAAGTTTTTTCATGGCTATCATATGTTTTGATTAAATTTAGGTTCGGATGAATGCGTATGAATTCAAAGGGCACAAGGTTAACATATTTTGATTTGCCGCTCGGTTAGAGGGTGTAAAGCTACGTGGCGAGTTGTAATACAAACATACGGTATTTATGCCATCTGATGATAAGTTTCAGATGGCATGATTGGATTATTGCTTTATAT
>CAZLYX010000010.1:11947-16706 GCA_964563885.1 uncultured Neisseria sp.
TCAGCTTTACCTTCAGCTATTTGTGCTTCAGTGATGTTGAATTTGGCTAAATCATCTTGTGGAATATAAACACGTCCTTTTTGCCAATCTACCGCTACATCTTGCCAAAAGTTAATCAGTTGCAATGCAGTGCATATACCATCGCTTTGCGCCAAGCTGCGGCTATCTGTTTCGCCATAAATGTGTAATAAAATACGGCCAATTGGATTAGCAGATCGGCGGGCGTAATCGATTAATTCACCAAAGTTTTCATAGCGGGTTTTGACCACATCTTGGCGAAAAGCGGAGAGCAGATCATAAAACGGTTGTAACGGTAATTGGAATGGCTTAATGGCTTCCTTATGTAAACGCTGCATCAGTGCAGACCGTGGCTCTTGGTTGGCACCGATAATATTTAACTCAGCATTTAACTCATCGAGCTGATGTAAACGCTCATCATTGCTAGCGTTGCCCTCATCGGCAATGTCATCGGCGTGGCGTGCAAACGCATAAACTGCGTGTATGGGTTTGCGAAATCGGCGTGGCAACATCAGCGAGCCGACAGGAAAATTTTCGTAGTGACCTACGGACATGAGGTGGTTTCCTTTGAGTGGCATAAAACATGAAAATAGGTTTCAGGTAGCCTTTGGGTAATATGAATGTTTAATAATAAGTTAAAAGCCATTTTCCATCATAATATGACCAGGTATGCGATTGCGGTGCATGGCAAACCCTAAATCAAGCAAAGCTTGAAATGTGTCTTTTACCATTGCTGGGTTGCCACAAATCATAAAACGGCTGTTGGCGGCTGTAAACGGCAAATCGAGCACCGCTGATAATTCACCACTGCTGAGCAGCTCGGGCAAACGCTTATTAAGTGCGCCTGCTGTTTGTTCACGAGTAGTGACGGGAATAAAGGTTAATTTGTCGACATATTCTTCAATCAACGGATGCTCTTTTAGATCAGCTATTTGTTGGTTGAAAATTAATTCATTTGCATAAGATACTGAATGTACTAGCACCAAACGCTCAAAACGTTGCCATATTTCGGGCTGCTGCAATACCGATAGAAACGGCGCAATGCCAGAGCCAGTACAGAGCATGATTAAATCTTTGCCATCTGGGAAACGCTCGGGCAGTAAAAAGCCAGTAGCAGTTTTATCCAGCAATACTTTATCGCCAGTTTGCATTGTCGCCAGTTTATTGCTCATTGGCCCGTCTTCAATTAAAACGGCAAAGTATTCAAGGGTTTCAGCATATTCGGCCGACACCACCGAATAGGCGCGCCAAATAAAGCCTTCGCCTTCATGAAACCCTAAGCGTGAAAACTGGCCAGCAGCAAAGCGATAGCTGTCTGGACGTGTGATGGCAAAAGTCATTAATTTTGGAGTGTGTTGATTAATCCACAATACTGTTTCTTCAGTATATTTGGCTTCGGGTGAGGCGGCCATATGCGCTCCTTTATCTTTTTTATATTTATTAAACAAAAGTGCAAATCAAAGTAGTCTTTATTCTGAGGCAAGATACCCATAAGGTAAAGAGTTTATACCCGCAAAGTTTACAAGGTTAGGGAATATTATGGCGGGCAGTTTTTAAACGAATATGGTTGAGTGTGGTGATGTTGTCCAATTGAAAGTGGGCTTCTTGCCACGTGCCACCATTTAAGTGACGGTAGCGCAAATGATAGGGCTGTTGGTCTAAATTAAATAATGTAAAATCAGCATGTTGTGAGATGTAAAAAGTACGTAACGCTTTGGTTTTTGCGTTGCGGCGCAGCTCTACCCAAACCGCCGAAGTATTGTTTAAATTATCAATCTTTGCCATGCCGTTTCCTGCTTGATTGATGATGGGGTGGCCGCTTAAATATTGCGAATAAGGTGGCCAACTTTCTGCATTGGCAGGTGGCGCAATGATGTCGGCATGATTACGGAGATATTGAGTCCATAGCCCTGCTGCTACCAAACCCAACGCGATGACTGCGAACCACAACAAGGTACTAAAGCGAAACAGCTTAGCTCGGTGCGGCTTAGGTGGGTAGGGCGCAGATAAAGACGCAGAATCGATTTTTTGCGTGGCAATCCATTCATCGTGCTCGCGGCGTTTAGCTGGATTGGACAGTACTTTATAAGAGGCATTAATTAAACTCATGATGCGGTGTGCATCGACATTGTCAGTATTGTGATCGGGGTGGTATTTTTTACAGAGCGAACGATACGCCGCACGGATGACTTCAATCGGAGCATCGGGTGCGACTTTTAAATTATCGTAATGGGTATGAATCTTTTTATACATCATCGCCCTGCAGTTGGGGGGTAAAACCTTTATTATAAGCTTAAATCGATTAATGATTAGCGCTGGTGTTGTGGGTGGTGGTTTTAATTGCTGAGGCTACCTGAAAAATATTATTACACATTATAAAATATAGATTGTTTTAAGCTTTATCGCGGCATTGCGTTCAGCTAGCCTTTGCTTGAGTTAAGTTGATTGTTTGATTGATGGTTTTAACCGTATGATAGCCACCAGAGCAATAATATTGAGGAGCGTTATCATGATCAGCATTTTCGATATTTTCAAAATTGGATTAGGCCCGTCTAGCTCGCATACGGTTGGGCCAATGAAAGCAGCTGCGGCTTTTTCAGGTAGCCTAATTGAGCAAAACTTGTTAGATAAAACGGCACGATTAGCAGTAGAAGTATATGGCTCATTGGCGTTAACCGGCTTGGGGCATGCCACCTTTGACGCATTGTTGTTGGGTTTAGAAGGCAGTTTGCCACACAGTATAGAACTGACAGAAATACCCGCGCGGCTGGAGCGGATTAATCATGCGGGTCAATTGCATATTGGTTCGCATATATTGCCCTTTGAGGTGGCGCGTGATTTAGTGGTGCGCACTGAAGAGAGTTTGCCCAAACATCCAAACGGCTTGCGCTTCACTGCATATGATGTAGATGAACAGGCTTTGTTAGCCGAAATATATTATTCAGTAGGCGGTGGTTTTATTGTTACCGAAGCTGAATTTGGTTGTGTACAAGCAGATGCGGTAACAGTGCCTTATCCATTTGCCAGCGGGGCAGAGCTGTTGCAACAATGCGCGAGCCATGATTTGACCATTGCCCAGCTGGTGTTGGCCAACGAAATGGCGCTCACCAATGAAGATGAAACGGCTGTTCGCCGACACACCGCTTTTATTGCGGAAACGATGGAGCAGAGCATTGAGCGCGGGTTGAATCAACAAGGTGTATTACCTGGCGGGCTAAACGTGCGCCGCCGCGCGCCGTTGTTAGCAGAAAAATTACGCGCATTGCGCAAAACTGAAATCATTAATACTCAATTATGGCCAATGGTTTATGCAATGGCGGTCAACGAAGAAAACGCCGCTGGCGGCCGGGTGGTGACTGCGCCAACCAATGGTGCAGCAGGCATTATTCCAGCAGTGATACATTATTATCGTAAATTTAATCCACATGCAACACAGGCTTGTGTGGAAGATTTTTTACTCACTGCTGGCGCTATTGGCATTTTATACAAAACCAATGCATCTATTTCTGGCGCCGACGTGGGCTGTCAAGGCGAGGTAGGCGTGGCTTGCTCGATGGCTGCTGGCGCTTATGCGGCCATCATTGGCGGCACGCCATTGCAAGTGGCAAATGCAGCAGAAATGGCAATGGAGCATCACTTGGGATTAACCTGTGATCCGATAGCAGGCTTGGTGCAAGTGCCGTGCATAGAACGCAACGGCATTGCCGCAGAAAAAGCTTTAAAATTGGGTGCGCTGGCATTGTTAGAAGATGGTGAAAACAAACAAGTGAGCTTAGATATGGTGATTGAAACCATGCTGCAAACAGGCCGAGACATGAAGTCTACCTATAAAGAAACTTCATTGGCTGGCTTGGCAGCAGTGGTCAAACAAAAAGCGGTGCCGATATCAGTACGGGTGGTGGAATGTTGATGTGTTTTATAAAATAAATCACCTTAACCCGTTCATTTAATCAATCAAAAGGCTACCTGAAACACGTTTATTTGTTTCAGGTAGCCTTTTAGTATTAATCAATCAAGTTTTAACTGTGTAGTAATGAGCCGCAGCAGTGTTTGAATTTTTTACTTGAACCACAAATACAAGCTTGTTTCATTGTGGGCAGCGCTACGGTTGGATCAATAAAATACCAGCGTTGTGCTATTTGAACAAACGCCGATAATTCACAATGATATTGCAGACCTTCAGCAGTGTTAAACTTGGCTTTAAATTCAACCTGCGCATGAATTTTGCCAACGTTTGGTAGGTGCTGTAATACCGTTAAGCCCAGCCATTGAGTTTCATGGCTCCATTGCAATAAATCGTTGCCATTCAATAAAGGCTGTTGCGCTGGCACCGTGGTGGCGATAATGTAATCAATGTTGTGCAACGCAAAAGCACAATAGCGTGAGCGCATTAATGCTTCGGCAGTTTCAGGTAGCCTATGTTGGCTGTGGAAAACTTGGCAAAATTCGTTATAGCTATGACCAGATTGACAAGGGCATGGATCGGTAGGATTCATATAAACGGCGCAAAATAGATAATAAAGCGCTGATTATAACGCTGTTTGCAGCCTGATATTTGCGCCTATAGAGGTTTGATTTTAAACTGCACGCTGATGATGATTACGAAAGTTTATTATGACCCACTCCCGCCGTTTTGATTGGCTAACCATTGCAGCATTGGTTTTGCCGCCATTATTTTGGGCGGGTAACGTGATTGTGGCGCGTGCAGCGCGTGGCGATGTGCCGCCGTTCACGTTGTCAT
>CAZLYX010000010.1:16806-40683 GCA_964563885.1 uncultured Neisseria sp.
AACGTGATTGTGGCGCGTGCAGCGCGTGGCGATGTGCCGCCGTTCACGTTGTCATTTGGGCGCTGGGTGATTGCGCTGGCGTGCTTGCTGCCATTTGCTTGGCCATATTTAAAGCGAGATTGGCCATTGTATCGACAACATTTTCGCTTGATTATGGCAGTAGCACTTACAGGCGTATTGTCTTTCAATACGCTGGTGTACAGCGGTTTACATTACACCACCAGCACCAATGCTTTGCTGCTTAATTCGTGTATTCCTGTATTAATTATGCTGATTGGTGCGTTGTTTTATCAACAAAAATTGCGCCCTTTGCACATACTGGGTTTAACCATATCACTGGCGGGCGTGCTAACCATTATTTTGCACGGAGAATGGGCACGATTATTGAGTTTATCGTTTAACCGAGGCGATTTGTTGGTGTTTGCTGCAGTGATATGTTGGGCGTTTTATACCTTGTTAATGCGACGTATTCCGGTAAGCATCAACCGCACTGGCCTCACCGCGCTCACTATTGGCATCGCGCTAGTGTTTTTGTTGCCTTTGTGGCTGTGGGAACGCAGCACTGGCGCATTGCCAATATGGAATGCACGCGCAGTGTGGTCGCTGGCGTATGTGGGGTTGTTGCCATCGGTGGCGGCTTATTTATTGTACACACAAGCAGTAGCAAGGGTTGGCGCTGTGCGCGCGGGATTGAGTATTCATTTAATGCCCGTGTTTGGCACTTTATTGGCAGTAGGGCTGTTGGGAGAGTCATTACATAGCTATCATTTGATGGGTATTGCAGCCATTTTTATTGGCATTGGTTTGTCGAATAGGCAATAGCTTGATGTAGAAAAAGATTACAAAAAGGCTACCTGAAATGTTTCAGGTAGCCTTTGATTGGTTTTAAAGCAGATTAAAGCTTAATCATCTCTAAACCACAATATTCACTAAACGGCCAGGTACAACAATGACTTTTTTCGGCGTATTGCCGTTGAGAAACTTTTGCGCACCCTCGGTGGCCATTGCGGCGGCTTCGATAGTATCTTTAGTTGCATCAGCGGCAACGGTGATTTTGTCGCGCAATTTACCGTTTACCTGCACCATAATATCAATTTCAGATTTAACCAATGCAGCTTCATCTACTTGTGGCCAAGCGGCTTGCCATAGCGCAGTGTCGGCGCCACGCAATGCTTGCCAGAGTGACTCACAGATGTGCGGCACAATCGGCCACAGTAGGCGTACAGTGGCTTCTAGCACTTCTTGAGCAATGGCACGGCCTTGGTCATTAGTGCAATCACCGTTTTTCACGCAAGCATCATATTGATTCAGCAATTCCATGGTTGCCGCAATGGCAGTGTTGAACTGCTGGCGGCGGCCATAATCGTCTGAAACTTTAGCAATGGTGCTGTGCAGCTTGTGACGCAAATCTTTCAATTCTTTGCTCAAGCCCTCTTGGCTACCTGAAAATGCGCCTACTGTTGCACCTTTGCTGGTGTATTCATACACGGTGCGCCATAAACGACGTAAGAAACGATGCGCACCTTCCACGCCGCTGTCGCTCCATTCCAATGATTGGTCGGGCGGTGAAGCAAACATCATAAACAAACGGGCGGTGTCGGCGCCATAAACGTCGATTAATTCTTGTGGGTCGACGCCGTTGTTTTTTGATTTCGACATTTTTTCAGTGCCACTGGTGAGCACGGGCAAACCATCGGCCTTTAGCACAGCTGAAACAGGGCGACCTTTTTCGTCAAATGTAAGCTCAATATCAGCAGGGTTAATCCACGTTTTAGCACCATTTTCAGCTTCACGATAATAGGTGTCGCATACCACCATACCTTGTGTGAGTAAGCGTTCAAAAGGTTCGTCAACTTGAATGATGCCTTCATCGCGCATAAGCTTGGTGAAGAAGCGTGCATATAAAAGATGCAAAATAGCGTGTTCGATGCCACCAATATATTGGTCAACCGAGCCCCAATATTGAGCCGCTTTAGGGTCTACCATGCCTTGCTGGAATTGTGGCGACATATAGCGGAATGGATACCAGCTTGATTCCATAAAGGTGTCCATTGTGTCGGTTTCGCGTTTCGCCGCGCCGCCACAACTTGGGCAAGTGGTTTCGTAGAATTCTGGCATTTTTGCCAACGGCGAACCCGTGCCATCAGGCACTACATTTTCAGGCAGCACCACGGGTAATTGGTCATCGGGCACTAATACATCGCCGCAAGTTTGGCAGTGGATAATCGGGATTGGGCAGCCCCAATAGCGTTGACGCGAAATACCCCAATCGCGTAAGCGATATTGAGTTTTAGGCGCGCCAGCATCTTGGGTTTGTAATTTAGCGCCCATGGCATCAAAGGCTGCCTGAAAGTCCATGCCATCAAATTCACCGCTGTTGATTAACGCAGTGTTGTCTTTGTCAGCATACCAATCTTGCCATTGCTGAGCGCTAAATGGTTCTTGTGTTTGGGTAGACGTGATTACTTGCTTAATTGGCAAGTTGTATTGTAGGGCAAATTCAAAATCGCGCTCATCATGAGCGGGCACTGCCATCACTGCGCCATCGCCATAACCCCATAATACATAGTTGGCAATCCATACTTCTAGTTTGTCGCCACTGAGTGGATTGATTACAAAACGGCCAGTGGGTAAGCCTTTTTTCTGCATGGTTGCCATGTCGGCTTCAGCCACAGATCCAGATTTACATTCGGCAATAAACGCTTGCAGCTTTGGATTGTCTGCGGCAGCGGCAGTGGCCAATGGGTGTTCGGCAGCTACGGCGGCATACGTTGCGCCCATTAAAGTATCGGGGCGCGTGGTGTAAACCTGTAGATAATCTTTATATTCACCACTTAAACCTTGTTGGCTGTCTGAGGCTACCTGAAAGCGTACTTGCATGCCGCGGGATTTACCAATCCAGTTGCGCTGCATGGTTTTTACTTGCTCAGGCCAGTGTTCTAATTTATCTAAATCACTCAACAATTCTTCGGCGTAATCGGTGATTTTAAAGTAATACATGGGGATTTCGCGCTTTTCAATCAGCGCGCCCGAACGCCAGCCACGGCCATCAATCACTTGTTCATTGGCCAATACGGTTTGGTCGACTGGATCCCAGTTTACGTTGCCATTTTTGCGGTAAACAATGCCTTTTTGATACAGCTTGATAAACAGCCATTGTTCCCAACGGTAATATTCTGGCGTGCAGGTGGCGATTTCGCGCTCCCAATCAAAAGCAAAGCCCAAACTTTTGAGCTGCTTTTTCATGTAGGCGATATTTTCATAAGTCCACGCTGCGGGGGCAACATTGTTTTGCATGGCTGCGTTTTCTGCTGGCATGCCAAAAGCGTCCCAACCCATTGGTTGCAAAACATTAAAGCCATTTAAAAGTTTAAAACGGCTTAAAACGTCGCCAATAGTGTAATTGCGCACATGACCCATATGCAGCTTACCCGAAGGATAGGGAAACATAGACAGACAATAATATTTGGGTTTGCTGGTGTCTTCAGATACATTAAATAGACGCGCTTGTTCCCATTTGTTTTGGGCAGCAGGTTCGATAATAGAAGGTTGGTATTGTTCTTGCATGATATTGGCTTATGTAAAGTGAGCGTTTGTAAAGTAGTAAGGCAGAATTATAGCAGCTTCACCAGATTTAATCGGCTAAATGATATTAGGCTACCTGAAACGTTTTAACTGTCTTTGTTTCATGAGTTAGTAATATCAAAGCACTTCTACGTGCGCATTGGGTACACTAAAAAAATCATCCTATTTAGCTTGATAACACACAGTTTTGCATGGCTTTGAATGAGGCTAACTGAACATATTCAGGTAGCCTTTGACTTTAAATGTATTTATACAATAAGCAATGGTAATCAATCACAGTTGCTGATTTTACCCATCAGCAATTGTGATAATTTTTTTGAAAAGCTTATGTTAGGATTGGTTAACGAGTAAAAATTGTTCAACATTTAGAGGATTCTTAGTTTTTTATGCTAAGAATTAAAAGGTAATGATTATGTTTAGTACGTTAGCAATCGTAGTTTCGTTGTTGATGTTGATGTTTTTTGCGTATCGAGGCTATACCGTGCTGCTGTTGGCACCGATTATGGCTGGTCTGGCTGTATTGCTTTCGGGTGATGCTGGTTTTCTGATGCCGATTTATACAGAAACCTTTATGACGGCTTTGGGTAATTACTTGCTCAAATTCTTCCCAGTGTTTCTGTTGGGTGCATTGTTCGGTCAATTGATGGCAGATTCTGGCGCAGCAGCGGCAATTGCTAAGGGCACGGTGAATGTTTTAGGCTCGAGTCGAGCCATTTTGGTGGTGGTGGTTGCGTGTGGCTTGCTGACATATGGCGGTGTATCGCTGTTTGTGGTGGCATTTGCAATTTATCCTATCTCTAAAGTGTTGTTTATTGAGGCCAAAATTCCAAAACGCTTGATTCCAGCAGCAATTGCGCTGGGATCGTTTACGTTTACGATGACTGCGCTGCCTGGCACGCCAGCAATTCAAAATGCGATTCCAATTCCTTACTACGGTACCAACGCGTTTGCGGCACCAGGCTTGGGTATTATCGGCGGCTTAGTGATGTTTTTAGGTGGTTGGTGGTGGTTACAAAGCCGTGCCAATAAAGCTCAGGCTGCAGGTGAGGGTTACGGCACGCATAAAGATGATGGCGCGGATATGGCTGAAGTTGATTCGCAAAATATGTCTTTTGCTTTGGCTCTGTTGCCGCTGGTGTTGGTGATCGGTGTGAATGCGCTGTTTACTTACTTTATTTTCCCGCAAACAGATTTTTCATTCTTAACAGACAAATATCCGAATTTAAAAGTGTCGGGTCAGTTGGGTTTGTGGTCAATTATCATTTCACTGGTTGTGGCGTGTGCAGTGTTGATGATTATGCGTTGGAAAACGTGGCATGATTTACAAAGCACCATTAACCGTGGTGTGTATGGTTCGATGTTGCCCATTTTCAATACCGCATCTGAAGTAGGTTATGGTGCAGTCATTGCTTCATTGGCAGGGTTTGTGATTATTCGTGATTGGGTGTTGGGTGTTGCACCTGGCAATCCGCTGATATCGGAAACCATCGCCATGACTACCTTGGCAGGAATTACAGGCTCGTCTTCTGGTGGATTGAGTATCGCGTTGCAAACTCTGGGTGCAGATTATCTAAGAATGGCAGCTGAAAGTAACATTAGCCCTGAATTGCTACACCGAGTAGCAGTGATGGCGGCGGGTGGCTTTGATACTTTACCGCATTGTGGAGCAGTGATTACTTTGCTGTCTATTTGTGGTCTAAACCATAAGCAATCATATTTAAACATTGCAGCGGTAACGATTATTGTGCCGATGTTTGCGGTGATAACAGTGATTACATTGGGAACCATGTTTGGATCGTTCTAAATAGGTTTGACGCTTCAGGTAGCCTGTTCATCAAGGCTACCTGATTTTTATTTGGCGGGCGTATTTGAAATTATCTATAACAACTAAAGCTGAACATACAAGAAGATAGTTGATTTTATAAAGCACCAGTGATGATGGTTTTTACCTGAAAGCGTTATTTTATTCAGGTATACTAAGCACCTCAGTATTTTATTAAATAACATAAATCACCTTAATCAAGGAGAGAATTAAATGAACAAAGTATTTCCTGATGCGACCAGCGCCTTGTCTGGCGTGGTGTCGGATGGACAAACACTGGCCATTGGCGGCTTTGGCTTATGTGGTATTCCTGAAGCATTGATCACTGCTTTGCGCGATAGTGGCGTAAAAGATCTAACCTGTATTAGCAACAATGCGGGTGTTGATGGCTTTGGTTTAGGCATGTTGTTGCAAACACGTCAAATTAAAAAAATGATTTCTTCATATGTTGGCGAAAACAAAGAATTTGAGCGTCAATTTTTATCTGGCGAGTTAGAAGTTGAATTAACCCCGCAAGGTACCTTGGCTGAGAAACTGCGCGCTGCAGGGGCTGGTATTCCTGCTTTTTATACCCGCACTGGTGTGGGTACTCAAGTAGCAGATGGTAAAGAAGCGCGTGAGTTTGACGGTTTAGAATATATATTAGAACGCTCTTTGCCCGCTGATGTGGCGTTGGTAAAAGCATGGAAAGCTGACAAAAGCGGCAACTTAATTTTCCGCAAAACTGCGCGCAACTTTAATCCAGATGTGGCTACTGCAGGTAAAATCACCATTGTAGAAGTAGAAGAGCTGGTGGAAACGGGTACATTTGAGCCAGATAGCGTTCATTTGCCCGGTATTTATGTACAGCGTATCGTGGTCAACGCCAACCCTGAAAAACGCATCGAACAACGTACCGTTCGTAAAGAGGAGAATTAATCATGGCTTGGACACGTGAACAAATGGCGAAACGCGCCGCACAAGAATTGCAAGATGGTTTTTATGTGAACTTGGGCATTGGCTTGCCAACTTTGGTTGCAAACTACATCCCTGAGGGCATGGATGTTTGGTTGCAATCTGAAAATGGTTTGCTCGGTATTGGTGAGTTTCCAACTGAAGAAACCATTGATGCAGATTTGATTAATGCGGGCAAACAAACCGTTACTGCGATGGCTGGCGCTAGCTTTTTTTCTAGCTCACAATCATTCGGAATGATTCGTGGTGGCCATGTTAACTTGGCGATTTTGGGCGCAATGGAAGTAGCTGAATATGGTGATTTAGCCAACTGGATGATTCCAGGCAAAATGGTTAAAGGCATGGGCGGCGCAATGGATTTGGTTGCTGGTGTACAGCGCGTGATTGTGTTGATGGAACATTGTGCCAAAAATGGTTCACATAAAATTGTGCCAGAATGTACTTTGCCATTAACAGGTAAAAAAGTGGTTCATCGCATCATAACTGATATGGCGGTTTTGGATGTAACCGAGCAAGGTCTAAAACTGGTTGAGCTGGCAGAAGGTGTTGACTTTGATACCCTGCAAGCGGCAACGGGTGTTGCGATTACTCGTTAAAACATTGGTTAAGACTGCTTGATGAAAAGGCTACCTGAATGTGTTCAGGTAGCCTTTATATTATTTGATGCGGATAGATAAAACAGTATTGCTAAAGATATACAGAGTTATGATTCTAAACTAAACATTATTTAGATGGTTAAGTTTAAAGGTTAAATAAAAGGCTACCTGAACATATTCAGGTAGCCTTTTTTATTACAGCAATGGTTAAAGCTTATTCAGCGCTGTCTTGCTCAGGACGCGGCTCACGCGGTGGCGCTTCGGTCAGGGCTTTGATAGACAAGCGCACACGGCCACGGTCATCTACTTCTAGCGCTTTTACTTGCACTTGTTGACCAACTTGTAAGTAATCAGCCACGTTTTTCACACGTTCGTGAGCAATTTGGCTGATGTGTACCAAGCCATCTTTGCCTGGAATAACCGAAACAATGGCGCCAACGTTATTGTCGAGCAGCTTTAATACTGTACCGTCGTACACTTTGCCCACTTCTACTTCAGCAGTGATTTCTTGAATACGGCGTTTAGCTTCATTGCCTGCTTCTTCAGTAGTAGCGGCGATGGTGATGGTGCCATCTTCTGCGATATTGATTTCAGTACCGGTTTCAGCAGTTAACATACGGATGGTTTCGCCACCTTTGCCAATAACATCGCGGATTTTATCTTTGTTGATGGTCATGCTAAACAAGCGCGGCGCATGAGTCGATAACTTTTGCGGGCCAGTTACAGCAGTTTCCATTTGCTCTAAGATATGTAAACGCGCTTCTTTGGCTTGCTCTAAAGCGATTTGCATGATTTCTTTAGTGATGCCTTGGATTTTAATGTCCATTTGCAGTGCGGTGATGCCGCTAGAAGTACCCGCTACTTTAAAGTCCATATCACCCAAATGGTCTTCGTCGCCTAAGATATCGGTTAACACAGCAAATCTGTTGCCTTCCAAAATCAAGCCCATGGCAATACCAGCAACTTGTGCTTTTAATGGCACGCCAGCAGACAGCAAGCTTAAGCAGCCACCGCAAACAGAAGCCATAGAAGACGAGCCATTTGACTCGGTAATCTCAGATACTACACGCATGGTGTAGCTGAAATCTTCTGGGCTTGGCAATACGGCAACCAGTGCGCGTTTAGCTAAACGACCATGGCCAATTTCACGGCGTTTTGGTGAGCCCATACGGCCACATTCGCCAGTAGAATAAGGAGGGAAGTTGTAATGCAACATGAAACGATCGGTGTATTCACCACTTAAAGCATCAATGATTTGCTCGTCGCGTGAAGTGCCCAAAGTGGCCACAACCAGCGCTTGAGTTTCACCGCGAGTAAACAGGGCAGAGCCGTGAGTACGTGGTAAAACGCCAGTTTGGATGTCAATTGGGCGAACGGTGCGGGTGTCGCGACCATCAATACGCGGTTGTCCATCAAGAATTTGATTACGAACAACATCGCCTTCTAGTTGTTTGAACATTCCTTTGATTTGGTTGGCGGTAAGCGTGTCAGTTTCTTCTGTAATCAGTGCTTCTTTTACAGCAGCCCAAGCTTGGTCTAGCTTGGTAGTACGCGCTTGTTTTTCGCGAACTTTAAAGGCTTCACTGATGGCACCAGCAGCGATTTCACTTACTTTGGCAGACAATTCTTCGTTGGTGGCGGTTGGTTGCCAAGCCCAAACTTCAGGATTAACTGCATCTGCCAACTCATTAATGGCTGTAATGGCTACTTGCAGTTGGTCATGACCATAAACCACGGCACCCAACATCACCGCTTCAGGCAATTGTTGTGCTTCAGATTCAACCATCAGCACGGCTTTTTGCGTGCCGGCTACAATTAAATCCATTTCTGAAGTTTCTAATTGAGTTTTGCTTGGGTTAAGCACGTACTCACCATTCAGGTAGCCTACGCGTGCAGCACCAATTGGGCCAGCAAACGGCACGCCACACAATACTAAGGCAGCAGAAGCGCCAATCATCGCAGGGATATCTGAATCGATTTCAGGATCTAAAGACACCACCATCGCTACTACTTGGATATCGTGGTAGAAACCTTCTGGAAACAATGGACGAATAGGGCGGTCAATTAGGCGACTGGTGAGAATTTCTTTTTCACTTTGACGACCTTCGCGCTTGAAGAAGCCGCCTGGGATTTTACCAGCAGCATACGTGCGCTCTAAATAATCGACAGTTAGTGGGAAAAAATCTTGACCCGCTTTAATGTTTTTGTTGGCAGTAACAGCAACCAACACAACCGTGTCGCCCATTGATACTTTAACCGCAGCGCCAGCTTGACGAGCGATTTCGCCTGTTTCTAAAGTTACGGTTTGGTTGCCGTATTGAAAAGTTTTAACATGCTTGTTAAACATAGAGTTCCTTAGTGATGCTGCTCGCCGCTAAAACACTAATGATGCACACAATAAAATGTGCATGGTTAGGGCTTCAGACTGGCTTACAGCAGATTAAATAAGCTTCAGGTAGCCTTAAAATGAGGCTACCTGAATGGGGATTATAACAAATTTAAGACAATAGCAGTTGAAGATCGTCTTCAATTTCGGTAGGTGATACGCTGGGCGCAAAACGCTCAACCACTTCGCCCTCGCGGTTAATCAGAAACTTGGTAAAGTTCCATTTGATGTCGTTGCCTTCGCGTTTTTCGCCGATTGAAGCGAGTTTTAACAGAAAGTCTTTAAAGGTGTGATCGCCTTTGTCTTCCATCTTTTGTGTTTTCAAATAAACATAAAGTGGGTGGGCGTTTGCGCCGTTTACATCAATTTTTTCGAAGACTTTAAATTGTGTGCCGAATTTGGTTTGGCAGATTTGCTCTATCTCTGCGCTGTTCTCGGGTGCTTGTTCGCGAAATTGGTTGCAAGGAAAATCTAAGATTTCTAAGCCTTGTGATGAATATTTAGCATGCAAATCTTGCAGTTGCTCATATTGTGGCGTTAAGCCGCAGCGGGTAGCTGTGTTGACGATTAATACAACTTTGCCTTTGTAATCGGCTAAGTTAACGTCGTTGCCGTGTGCGTCTTTCATGGTGAAATCATAAATGTTCATGGCAATCCTTTAGTTAAATGTGCGCCCGATTTTAATCGCTTGCTTGATTAGGGCGTATACCAACTTTAGAGTGTAATGGTGGCTGCCAGTCGCTTCAATCAACCTTACCTTGCTTTACGATTTGAAATGAGCAGACAAGAAAAACGCCGCTCAATAGTGAACGGCGCTTTTAAATGCATAATATATTATTTACGCAGACCTAAACGAGAAATAGTATTACGATAGATAGCTGGCTTGGTGTTGCGTAAATAAGTCAACAAACGACGACGTTGGCTTACCATTCTTAACAGGCCACGGCGGCTATGGTGATCTTTAGCGTTGGCTTTAAAATGTGGTGTTAAATCGTTGATGCGAAAGGTCAACAACGCAACTTGTACTTCTGAAGAGCCAGTATCGCCTTCTTTGCGTTGAAAATCTTGAACAATTTGTGCTCTTTGTTCTACGGTTAATGCCATGGTAAAAACTCCAATTTACATAATGCCTAGTGGCGGTCAAGTTTGCCAAGCCTAAACCTGTGCAAACTCCTTATTTCGTTTATTTGCAAAACGAAGCGCGAAGTATGCCATAAAGTAGGGTGTCGTGCACGAGATTTTATCGACTATTGTGCAGAATGAACGTGAGGCTGCCTGAATACTAAATATTGTTTCAGGTAGCCTCACGTTCATTCTGCACTATTCTTAATCAGCAGTGTTCATTAATCGCGCCACTTTCAGGCAGCTTTGTTCGGGCAAATAGTTTACCAGGCCAATAAATTCACCAGCTTCACTGTAAATACGAATGGGCGTGTCGATAGCTAAATCGCCTTTAAACAGCGGCTGTTGGCCAAATTTTAGCTGGCGGATGGATTCGTTGTCGAGGGTTGTTTGCGGTAAATGTTGCACCAATACTTCGCACGGCAGCAGCAAGGCATCACGCTCATTTTCAGATAAGTCTTCTAGTGCTGCTAA
The DNA here is from genome assembly GCA_964563885.1 of uncultured Neisseria sp. Classification (GTDB taxonomy): domain Bacteria; phylum Pseudomonadota; class Gammaproteobacteria; order Burkholderiales; family Neisseriaceae; genus CAZLYX01. The sequence continues at coordinate 27,746 of CAZLYX010000010.1, forward strand.
AGTATGACTTTGGGCAATATTAAAGCTGGCGGTTTCGGTGCGACGAAGCCCAATAAGGTGGGCGTAGGTGCCGAGCTGTTTGGCGATGTCTTCTGAGAGTGTGCGAATATAAGTGCCTTTGCTGCACAGCACGTTAATCATCACTTTGGGTGGTGCATATTCAATAATATCAATCGCATAAATAGTAATATCGCGTGGTTTACGCTCAATTACAATGCCTTGGCGAGCATATTCATATAGTGGTTTGCCTTCGTGTTTTAGCGCAGAAAACATTGGCGGCACTTGGCGAATATTGCCGGTAAGCGCAGCACAGGCTGCCTGAAAATCATGTAGTGGGATATCTGCATGGCCAGTAGCGACAATTTCACCCTCTGCATCGCCCGTGCTGCTTGCTTCGCCAAGCTTTAGGGTGGCGATATAGGCTTTGTTGGCATCTAAAAGATATTGGGCAAACTTAGTGGCTTCACCAAAACACACTGGTAGTAAACCTGTAGCCAGTGGGTCGAGTATGCCAGTGTGGCCGCCTTTTTCAGCGCGATAAAGACGGCGCGCTTTTTGCAGGGCGGTGTTACTGGATAAGCCTTCCGGTTTGTCGAGTAATAACACGCCGTTTACGGGGCGTTTGGGAGTTTTTGCGGGTTTAGGGTCAGTCATAAGGTGTGGCCATTGCTGTAATGAAGCCGCTATTTGAGCGGCTTGATTTGATTTTTTAACTAATGATGATTTTAAGGCTGATTAAACGTTGAGCGATTAATCTTCTACTGGTTTTTCTTTGGCTACTTCATCAATCATGTTGGAAATGCTTAAACCGCGTTCAACTGATTCATCATAAAGAAAATGTAGTTCGGGAGTGCGGAAAACGCTGATGCGTTTGGATAGCTCGCTGCGCAGGTAGCCTCTAGAGTTTTCTAAAGTTTCAGCAGTGATTTCGCGGGTTTTGTCATCCATTACTGTGTAGTAAACGGTGGCGTGGCTGTAATCGCGGGTAACCTCTACATCATTAATGGTGATGAAGCCTGCGCGTGGATCTTTAAGGCCTGTGCGCACCAGCTCAGCTAGCTCGCGCATAATTTGTTCTTTAACGCGATCAACGCGGGCATAACCACGGGCGGGTTTTCTCATGTGTTGTTGTCCTTTCAGTGGTGTTCGTCAGGCTATCTAAGGCTAGCTGAAACTTACACTGTATTCAGGTAGCCTAGATGCAAAGTAGCTTGGATTATACTGGAATTTGCAGCTAGATGTTTATTGACTTAGTGCTGTGTTCGTACTTAGAAAATGGTCATTTTTTGGATGAATTTTGTTTGAGTAAAAAATGCTGAGGCTACCTGAAAGAGTTTGGAGTCAGTTTGAAACATACTCAATCTGGTATGTATTAATGCGAGTCGTTATTTTATTTATTCACTAGAATATGTATATTATAAAACGCTCTACATTAAATAGCCGATGTGTGGCGTTTTATTGATTTAATACAAGATGGTCATGATTCGATTGGGTAGGGTGATTGCGATGGGGCATAGACACAGCAATATTTCATATCAAAAAATGAAGTTTACAGTTTACGCAAAGAACTTCTTTGCTATTCTGCCAAGCTACGAAGTAATAAAATAAATCATCAAGGAATATTGAGATGCTGTTAAACGATGTGCATTCTGAACTAAACCCCACAACGGTGGCTTGGGTGGCGCAGCCAACTCAGCTGGATGATTTGTTGGATATTATTGGCAGAGCCAAGCAAGAAGGCTTATCGTTGTCGGTGGCTGGCGCACGCCATGCGATGGGCGGGCAGCAGTTTGCGGCTGACCACGGGCATGTGGACATGACCGGCTTAAACAAGGTGTTGCATATCGATTCTGTCCGCGGATTATTGAGCATAGAAGCGGGTGCTAACTGGAGTCACATCATCACCGCCACTCATCAGATGCCAACGCCTGATGGCGGTTGCTGGGCCATAAGTCAAAAACAAACAGGCGTGGATGATGTCACGCTGGGCGGCTCTATCTCTGCCAACGCACATGGCCGAGGGTTGCTGATGCAGCCGCTGGTGGATGATATCGAAGACCTCACACTGGTTAACGCGCAGGGCGAGGTGTTGTTGTGCAGTCGCACGCAAAATGCAGAGCTGTTTGCATGGGTGGTGGGCGGTTACGGTTTATTTGGCTTGATTTATGCTGCAACCTTACGTTTGACTCGCCGCCAAAGGGTGCGCCGTTTTGTGGATGTGCTGGACTTATCAGATGCCATGAATGCCGTGCATCGTCGCGTTCAGCAAGGCTGCCTGTATGGTGATTTTCAGTTTGTGATAGACCCTACCGATAACAGTTTCTTGCATCGAGGAGTCTTTGCTTGCTATGCCCCCATCGACGAAGCCGAAAACGAAAATGAAAACCAAGTTACGGCAGATTTAGCGCCTGAGACTTGGTTGCAGTTGCTCAAGCTAGCGCACGACGACAAGGCGCAAGCCTTCAAGCTGTATGCACAACACTACTTGGGCACGCACGGCAATACCTATTGGGCAGACACGATGCAGCTCAGTACTTACATTCCCAGTTATGCTGATTTTTTAGAGGAAGCCAAACCGCCAACACAAGACAATGCGGCAAGGCAAACCCTAGTGATTGGCGAACATTATGTGCCGCGCGAACACATCGCTCAATTTATGGAGCGTGCCGCCGAGCTGTTAAAAGTGTTAAAGGTCGAAGTAATTTACGGCACTATTCGCGCCATTTTACGTGACGAAACGAGCTCGCTTGCTTGGGCTAAGGACGACTTTGCCTGTGTTATTTTCAACCTGCGCACCACCCACACCCCCGAAGGCCGCAGACAAACCGCTAAAGCCTTTCGTGGCCTGATGGACGTGGCCCTAGATTTAGGTGGAAGTTACTTCTTAACTTATCATCGTTATGCAACGCGCGAGCAATTGTTACGCGCCTATCCGCAGTTTGAAACCTTCATTCAGCGCAAGCGCCATTTCGATCCAGAAACACGCTTCAATAGCGATTGGTATCAACACCATTGCACTTTGTTGGGGTTGGCGTCTTGAAGCCACAACAAGCCAGCTCAACCGCCAAAGTGATTGCTGCCGCCACCTTGCTGTTAGCCAGCAGTCCAAAAACAGCACAGCGTGTCGCAACTGGCGCAGCTACCTTGTGCCAATATTTTCTGGCTACAACATGGTGTGATCGACTGCTGGCAGCCAGCGCCACTCAGCCAGCTAGCAGGTGGCTTTGGCAAACGCTAGAACACTTCACGCACCCTGGCATCATCAACCACTATTGGCACCGCAAACGCTGGATTGAAACGCAATGTCTGCAAGCGCTACAGCAAGGGGTAAAGCGTGTTGTCATTATCGGTGCTGGTTTGGACACCTTGGCGTTACGCTTGGCCGATGCTTGGCCTGAAGTCCAATGGATTGAGCTAGATCATCCCGCTACCCAACAGCTTAAACGCAAGGGATTACTTCAAGCTGGCATCGACATACCTTGTAATGTTACGCTGCATACCGTTGATTTATCTGCCGAATCTTTGCCCAGCTTCTTGTTGAACGATGCTCGGCAAACTCTAGTGGTACTAGAAGGTGTGTTGATGTATCTCAGCGAAGCTGACGTAATCCATTTATTGCGAGACCAATTGCCCCAGTTATCAACCTCATCCGTGCGCTTGATTTTCAGCCACATGGTGCAATGGCCAGATAACACAGTGGGGTTTCGCCCTGCTAGCCGATGGGTAGATTGGTGGTTGGCGTGGCGCACTGAGCGTTTCACTTGGGCGCTGGTGCCCACAGTAATGCCAATTTGGTTAGCTCAGCAAGGTTTTGAAGTATTGGCGCATGCCAGTCCACCATTTTTAGATGTTGAACCGCTTGCTGATGCGAGTCGTTTACAAGGCGAAAACTTGGTGCTTTGTCAATCCATACCTAAAACGGCTTGATGAAGGTAAACCTTATTAAGTCACTCAGTACGTGATAAAAATCATTGGTGTGTTCTGGCAATGTGCACGAGTTTAGGCAATTCAATTATCAAATCAAGCTGCGAGATTGCGCTAATCTGTTTGCGCTAACCATCAGTGCTTAAGCCGCATTGTGGCATTGAGCGTCAACAAAATCGTGATGAGTTTAAAAAGGCTACCTGAATAATAGTGTTCAGGTAGCCTTTTAGGTTTTGGTTATTTCAAATTGAATACTCAAGCTGGGTTATGCTTCGTCATCTACCATTTCTTCTGTATCGTTGTTGTCGCTGTTTTCTCCTACAACAACAGCTTTAACCGCTTGAAACAATTGGCGTAAATACTTTGGTGGTTTATTCAGCTCTTTTTCTTTGCGGGTGTTGCGAATCAGCGTGCGTAGGGCGGCTACATCGGCGTGAGGATATTCGGTAATGAATTGGGTGAGCGCATCATCACTGTTGATTAATTGCTCGCGGGTGCGCTCGATGCGTTGCATTGAGGCATTGTGAGCAGTGTTATCACCGCGTAATTTAGCCAAATAAGCTTCAATAGGCTCAGCATCAACGTCGCGCATTAAGCGGCCAATGTATTGAACTTGGCGTTTGAGTGCGCCGTTTGAGTTGATTTTTTTATGTTCAAGCAGAGCGTCTAATAAGTCTTCTGGTAAACCGATTTTTTTGAGGGTAGAGTCGGCCAACTTGGTTAATTGAACGCCTAAATCCTGCAAGGCTTCTACATTTTTTTTCTTTTGGGTTCGGCTGACCCAGTCTTGATCGCTATCGCTCATGATGATTCTCTTAAAATAATGAATGTATTTTAGCATAAAACACTTTATTGGCTTCATTGCCATAATTTTACCGAGGCTACCTGAAAAAGGTTAGAATGCTGGTCTTGATTTTATTCGGAAAAAATATGTTTAACCACAGCAAAACCGAACTGTCGCAATTGTGTCAACAAGCCTTAGATTTGGCTAAACAAGGTGGCGCTACGGCAGCAGAAGCAGATTTTAGTGAGGCCATAGGCCAAAGTGTGAATGTGCGCTTGCAAGAAATTGAGCAAATCGAATACCAACAAGATAAATCGCTGGATATTACGGTGTATGTTGGCCAACGAAAAGGTCGTGCCAGCACCGCTGATTTTTCACCACAGGCGTTAAGCGAAACGATTCGCGCGGCATTGGATATTGCTCGCTATACCGCTGAAGATGATTGCGCTGGCTTGGCCAATGCCGATTTAATGGCAACAGAATTTGGCGATTTAGACAGTTATCACGAATGGAATGTTTCAAGTGAAGAGGCGTTTGAGATCGCTCGGCGCTGTGAAGCTGAAGCGCTAAATGCTGATAAGCGTATTGAAAACTCAGAAGGTGCGGGTTTACAAACCAATCATTATCAATATGTTTATGGTAATTCACATGGTTTTTTACATCATGAACAAGGCTCGCGTCATAGCTTGTCTTGTAGCGTGGTGGCGGCAGATGATCAAGGTATGCAGCGTGATTATTGGTATGACACTGCGCGTAACCATTTGGATTTGGAAACGCCAGAAACGATTGGGCAAACTGCGGCAGTACGCACTTTGCGTCGCTTAGATGCCCGCAATATGAGCACAGGTAATTATCCAGTGTTGTTTGATGCCACGATTGCTGGTGGTTTAGTCGGCCATTTAGTAGGCGGTTTAAGTGGTGGGGCGTTGTATCGTGAAACCAGCTTTTTATTGGATAGTTTAGGCAAAAAGATTTTGCCAGAATTTATTCATTTACGCGAAGAGCCACATATTCCACGCTCATTTGGTAGCACTTACTTTGACGCTGATGGCGTGGCTACGCAGCCTCGTTTTGTAATTGAAAATGGCGTGATACAGGGCTATTTCTTGGGCAGTTACAGCGCGCGTAAATTGGGCATGCAAACCACAGCTAATGCAGGTGGCGCACACAATTTATACTTGAGCCATACTCACGCCACACAGGCCGAATTGCTGAAAACGATGGGCAGCGGGCTTTTGGTTACCGAGCTAATGGGGCAGGGCGTTAACATGCTAACGGGTGATTATTCGCGTGGCGCGGCTGGGTTTTGGGTGGAAAACGGCGTGGTGGCTTATCCCGTGCAGGAAATTACCATTGCGGGTCGTTTACAAGACATGTACAACAATATTGTTGGCGTGGCCGATGATTCATTGAGGCGTTCAGCACATAAAGTTGGCTCGGTGTTGATTAGCGAAATGACGGTGGCGAGCGCGTAATAGTAAGGCGAAGCTTATATAGCTGTATATGAGATTTAAATAAAAGGCTACCTGAACATAAGTTTCAGGTAGCCTTTTTAATGTTTAGATTTACTCAGGGCATTTTAGGCCTAGAATCTTAATATTGCCTTCAGCATTTTGCTCTTTAATAACTAGAATAAAATCACCTATTTCAATGCGGTCGCCCACCACTGGCGTGTCTTGAAAGCGCTCATCAAATAATTCAGAGAGTGTTTGCTGAGGGTGAGCATCTCGCAGTGACAAACCATAGGCTGAAGCCAAGTCGCCAGCTAAGCTGCTTGGGTTTACCTCAAATTCACCAAAGAATTTACGGTTGGCTGTAACACTGATCGCATTATCATTAAAGAGTTCGGCTAAAAAATCCCCATTTTCTAATGGCGTAATATACCAAACCGTGTCATTGGCTTGTAGGCGGGTTTCTAAAGTGATTTTGTGCGGCTCATTATCCCGAATTAAAGCAAAACAGCGGCTGCCTCGTAAACTATCATCGGCGATAAGGGTGTCAGGGTGCGTGCCTTCAGCTACAGACTCGGCCACAACATTGAAAGACAACATCGGCACACTCACAGTATTTTCCAACCAAACTTCGCGAATTTCTTTTGGTTCGGCTTTTTGAGGCAATACGACCTTGAGTTTTTTGGCCATGTAGGGAATGGTTGAACCTTGAATGAGCAGGGATAATATCACTACCGCAAATGCAACATCAAACAGCAAACGTGCGCCAGGTACATCCATCATCAGCGGCATAATGGCTAAAGTAACGGGCACTGCGCCGCGTAATCCCACCCAGCTGATGTAGAGTTTTTCGTTAAACGAATATTTTTTGAAGAATGCTAAGCCACTAAATACCGCCAATGGTCGGGCAACTAAAATTAAAAAAGCCGCAATCATTAGAGCGTCAAAGCCGTGGTCTATCAATCGCGAAGGCGTAACCAATAAGCCCAGCACCAAAAACATGGAGGCTTGTGCAAGCCAGGCTAGGCCGTCCATAACTCTCAAAACGTGTTCAGTTGCATGGCTGTGGTAGTTGCCAATCATGATGCCAGCAATGTAAACCGCCAAAAAACCACTGCCGCCAATGAGGTTGGTGAGCGCAAAAACAAATAAGCCGCCAGAGGCGATTAATAAGGCATATAAACCTTCAGCCAATGGCACTCTTCTGAGGGCACTGGTGAGAATTTTGCCGCCGATTAAACCCAAGACTAGGCCCAAGCTCATTTGTTGTGCCAGCATGGTTAGAAATGAAGCAATACCTGATTGCTCAGGCTGCATAATGACGGTAATCATGGCAGAAACTAAAAAGATTGCCATGGGATCGTTGGCACCAGATTCAATTTCTAAGGTGGCTTGTACGCGCGAATTTAAACGAACGCCGCTGCTTCGCAATAGAGAAAACACAGCTGCTGCATCAGTTGAGCCGACAATGGCGGCCATTAGAATGCCTACTTTCCAGTCTATGCCCATGTAATAGGTGGCAAAAACACTGAGCAGTAATACAGTGGCAATGACGCCCCATGTGGCCAACATTGCAGCTGGTTTGAGAGCAATTCTGAAAATACTGAATCGGGTGCGTAAACCACCGTCAAGCAAGATGATGGCGAGTGCGAGCTGCCCAATAAATGCTGCATTGCTAAAGCTGTCAAACTCAATACCACCAATACCATCTTCACCAGCGAGCATGCCGACCACTAAAAAAATCAGTAGTAAGGGCATGCCAATACGGGCTGAGAGGCGGCTAGCGATAACACTAACAAACAGCAATAAGCCACCTATTAAAAATAAGGCATTGGTTGAATCCATCTATGCATTGATTCCGTATATTGAGTTTTAGATACTTGATAAATTTTATTGATTGTACCAGATTTTTATTGAGTTTTTAGGTTGAATTCCATTGTAAGTATTGGCTTTTGAAGGATTTAAACATTTAAGTTTTGTATTGTGAACGATGTAACCTAAAGTAATTATTAAAAGTAAACTAGATTGTTTTAAAAAGAATTAAAGCTTGCTTGATATTTTAAAATTAGATACTTACATCCAGTTTAAACAACCTTATATCTGCATAAATAAACATAAAATATAAAAATGTTTTAAAATCTAGCTCGCTTCAAAAGCTTAGTACATAAGTATTCGGCATGTGTCGTTTCTAAAAAATTAGATAGCCAATGAATAAAAAATTATTTAAACAACTCAGCAGACGCTCGCCAGAAGACAATCTAAACAATATTTACAAACAGATTAATCAAGGCGATTCGGTGCTGGTTTGGTGCGTTAACTCACAAAAAAGCCGTTTATTACAGCCCATTTTATATATTGCGCTGGGTATTTCTGTTGTTTTATTTATCGGCATGTTATCGATGGCGTTGGATTCTTGGTTTGCTTGCATGTGTTATATCGTGCTGGTGTCTACGTTTGGTCTGCCAGTAGTTGGAATGTTTATCTGGTATTTGGCACGTATGCTGTTGGTGGATTGTTGTAAATTAGATACAGAAATGGGTAAATTATCAATATACCGTAATGGACGCTTGCACCGTGAGTTTGATTTACGTGAACAAGATGTGGTGTCTTATAGCTATACGCCTCCAAATCGAGGTGGGCATACTAAAACTTCGTGGCATTTTGAGTTGGCGCTGATTCGACAGTGTGAAGGTATGTTCAGCCTGCTGCGTTATCAACATCCGCAGCCAGTTAGAGAATGGCTAAGTAAATCTTATGATGAGTTTCATGAGAAAGAACATGAAGTTGATCTACGGGTTTCGGCGTTGCAGCAGTTTTTGCGAAATCGCTGTGGTTTGCGCATTTGCTGATGGTGTATTATTAAACAAAGGCTACCTGAAATGTTATCTACACTTAATTATTGGGTTTGGTTAATCTTTCAGGTAGCCTTCGTTTGGACAGATAGAATATTGATGTTGCTGTTTTGTACGCTGCGCTTGAAACGTGTGGATGTAATGATGAGCAAAATAAAATCAGTGGGTGTTTAAGTTTAAGTAGCTCATTTGAATGGTTAGGAAAAAGATACAAGATGAATCAATATCGTCGCTTATTAATGAGTTTATGTGTATTGGCTGCGCTTACTACAGCAGGCTCATTTGTTTCTCAATATGGGTTTGGCCTGAACCCATGCCCTTTGTGTATTTTACAGCGCTTAGCGGTGATGGCTACAGGCTTGACAGCGGCACTGGCGTTGTTGTTGCCTTCTCAAAAATCTGGAGGCCGCACGGCAGCAGCAGTGTTGGTGAGTGTTCCAGCGATTTGGGGTTTGGGTGTGGCGCTGTATCAAATTTATGTGCAAAGCCTGCCCATCATGGAACAGCCTGCTTGTGGTGCGCCGTGGACGTTTCGTTTGCGAGATTGGCCGCTGTTTGATTGGTATGAGGCAGTAATTCGTGGGTCAGGGCAGTGTGGTGTGGTTGAAAAAGTGGCAGGCGTGCCTTTGCCTATGTGGAGTGCCATGTTTTTTGGTGTGGTGTTGTTGATGCTTGGTGGGCTGTGGTTGAGATTGCGCCAAGCTTAATGTGACTTAATTGGTTGCCAAGAAATCGTTGGTATGATTCAAACGGTTTTGGTGATTTAAAATAATTTTTTCGAGTCTAGCAATAGTGTAACGGGGCCGTCATTACACAATTCAACGTGCATATGGGTTTGAAAACGCCCAGTTTCTACCTGTAAACCATGTTCACGCAGGAGCAGTGCAACTGTTTCATATAAAGCATTGGCCTGCTCGGGCTTGGCAGCTTGCGACAAAGATGGCCGCCGACCATTGCGCGCATCGGCATACAGTGTAAATTGTGACACCAATAAGATAGCGCCGTTATTGTCTTTGAGAGATAAGTTTAGTTTGTCGTTGGTATCTTCGAATATGCGTAAATGAGCAATTTTGTCGGCAATATAACGTGCATCAGTTTTGGTATCTTCGTGACAAACGCCTAATAAAACCATGAGGCCGTGTGCAATTTGGCCACTGGTTTCACTATGGTCTGCTTGGATAATGTCAACTTTGGCGTGGGTAACTTTTTGAATAACGGCGCGCATAATTTTTATACCTAGTTAATAAAGCTTCACTAATCAGTCTTATAGAACACAATACTTAATAAGTAATATAAAGGCTACCTGAAGCTGTCTTTCAGGTAGCCTTTATTAATCAATATGTTATAAATATTAATTGCCATGGTTATTAATTCGGTCATATAAACATTTTAAATTTTTTCTAATTACTTGGCATTGCTTAAAAGCAAAAAATTAGGCTTAGGTAATAAAAAATCCCAGATAATAGCCTGAGATTTTATTTTTGTTTCTATATTTAGTCCCAGTCAGCAGCAACAAATTTCATTTGCGTACCGTTTGAGTCGATTAATGTTAGGTAATGCCCATCTACTGAGTATGTCACCATTTTTGCAAGCTCAGTGCCAAAAGCGGTTTCTAAATCCATATTGTTATCACAATACATCTCGGTGCTGCTCATGTTAGAAAAGTTTGCCGTGCCTGTAGGCTCAAAATTGGCCACGAAGAGCATCTTATTACAACCCATGTGAGCAGAGTATCGACCTGCAGCCTCTTGGTTTTTGATTAAATTAATATTTGCTACATTGTTCATCATTAATGCTTTACTGAAGTCTTGAAACTCAACCAGCATCCATTGTCTTTGCAAGTTTTCTGGTGCTTTGGTTGGGGCCGCACAACTTGTTAAAACCAAAAAAGTGAAAGTAACGATCAAGCCAGTAAATATTTTTTTCATTGATCAAAATTTCCTATAGATATTCTATAAAGAGAGCACAGAGTTGTTATCTAAAAACACTCTATTTGTAAACTTTATTGCTCGTCATATTTAAGCTGGTTTTCCAGCTCATATAGAAGCAGAGGATAGAAGCCAGCAGAAAATCAATGGTTACATATTTGGCAAAGTGGGTTTTTGGTAAAAGAAAAACGCTGCCATTCGTTGGTTAGAGCATTATAAGTGCGCAATTGGCTATGTGGCGTACTGCCGATATCCATGAGAATTTTAAGTGTTTCAATAGCTTGAGTAGTGCCGATAACGCCTACCAAAGGGGAGAATACTCCAAAGGTGGCGCATGCGCCGTCAGAGGCTTCGTCACCTTCAAATAAACAAGCGTAGCAAGGCGTGTTGTCAATATCAGGGCGGTAAACAGCTATTTGTCCTTCAAAACGCACAGCAGCACCAGAAACCAGAGGCGTTTTGGTGGCAAGGCTGGCTTGGTTAATGGCTTGGCGCGTAGAAAAGTTATCGGTACAGTCTAAAACAATGTTGGCTGGCCGCATAGCTTCAGTTAAACCAGCTGTATCCAATATTTCATTGTAAATGGTTAAGTGAATACGGCTATTGATGGCTTGTAAACGAGCGGCAAGTGTATGTGCTTTGCTTTGATTAATGTCGGCTTCTGTATACGCGACCTGACGCTGTAGATTGGTGTCATCTATGGTGTCACCATCAATTAAAATAATATGGCCAATGCCCGCGGCAGCTAAATAAGGTGCGGCTGCTGTACCTAAACCACCACAGCCAACAATCATGGCGGTGGAGTCAAGTAGGCGCTGCTGGCCTTCAATGTCGATATCATTCAACAAAATGTGACGGCTGTAACGCAATAAGTCGCGATCATCCATGAGTTTGCTTAACCTTAAAAATCTAGGTTGCCGTAGGTGTTATCGTAATCAAGACCTTCTTTTTCATTACCTTCTTTTTCAAGGTGAATTTGGGTCATCACGATGTTGTTGTCTATAGATTTAACCATGTCGAAAATAGAGATTAAGGCAATGTTTACGCCGGTTAACGCTTCTACTTCGGCACCATTCTTACTTTTTGTGGCCACAGTAACAGTAGCCTTAATGCGAGAAACGTCTAAATCAATCGCAAAGTCTACTCGCACATGAGCGAGCGGCTGGAAATGATGCAACGGCAGCAGTAAACTAGCTTGCTTTGTGCCTTGAATAGCGGCTATGCGCGCAATGCTTAATACATCATTTTTTTGAACACTGTTGACAATGGTTTGGATGGCATCAGGGCTCATGTTGATATAGCCACACGCTTTGGCTATACGAAGATTTGATTTTTTTTTGTTATTGTCGGCCATATTGGCTTCATCATTTTCGTTGAAATGTGACAAATTAATCATACTAGTCCTTTTAGTAATTGTTTTGTTGTAAGACTGCGGAAAACCTACATTGCTTAATGTGTTGAGATTGTAAGATATTTTCAACTTTAATAGCTAGCAAGTTTAAAAAAAAATCTAAATATTTATATGGCATAGATATTATTTATATGGTATAAATATGATGAAAATTTCCTATCAAAACTAATAGATATTATCAACACATTTATTTATAATTTTAACGTATTGTTTATAAATAGTTGTTTGTTAATGATATTGTGACTTGCTTTTTATTTATAAATTATAAAGTGTTTATTTGGTCTAAAAAACCTTCCGCTGAGGGTTTAATGTGACCGCTTAGATAGCCATTGAAATATTATTAATAACCTTCTGTACGATTGTTAACATCGTAAATTTAAATAGTTTAGATAAAAATAGCTCAATTTTTCAGGTAGCTTCATTTTAAAAATGAGTAGTGCTTGTTAAGAGCAGGGTCAATCTGTCTTAACGATATAAGCTTTTAATCAAATCCAGCTTTTTAATAAATTTATAATTTTGTTGTTATGTTCTGTGGTCAAGAATTTATCGCAAGCCTTCATCTGTAATTTATCAAAAACCATCATCTGT